>JBHJGW010000311.1:0-4758 GCA_050331415.1 Opitutales bacterium
CGCCTCGAGGCCGCTCGAATGGATGGCCGCGGTCGACGGCTACAACCTGACCTATGCCAAAGAAGGCGCCACCCTGGCGGCCTTCACCCGTGACGAATACCAAGCGCCACTGGTGGCGTTTTGGAACAAAGGGGCAGGGCGGGCTGCCGCCGTTACCTTCCCTCTCGCCGGACCGTTTAGCAACCGTGTACGCGTATGGCCCTCTGCGGGTGATTTCGTACAGACCCTGACACGCTGGCTCGCCGGAACGAGCACACCCGACGGTCTTGCCTTGCGGATCCGGCAGAACGGCAGCGAGCTTTCAGTCGAGGTTTACTTTGACGACACGTGGGCCGACGAACTTGCCCGGAGCGTTCCCGAGATCTTGTATACTACCGGCGGGATGGAAACGATGCAGCAGGTTACCTGGGCGCGTGTGGAGCCTGGGCGCCTACGCGCGGTCATCGACCTTCCGCCCGACAAACCTGTCCGCGGAGCAGTACGGTTGGGGGGCGAGGCGCTCTCGTTTGGTCCGATCGTTGCCGGGGCGAATTTGGAGTGGCAGGCACGGCCCGCAGCACGCGCCTCGCTGGCAGCACTTTCACGCGCGACTGGGGGCGTAGAACGACTCAACCTCGCCACTGCCTGGGAATCCCCACCAGCCCAGCGGAGACAATCGATCCGATGGTGGCTGCTGATCGCGGCCTTGATCTGCTTTGTGGCAGACGTCGCCAACTCCCGTCTTGGCCTTTGGCAATGGGGTCGCCGGGCTCATTGACGCGGACGAAGAAAAGCCGAAAAACCATTTCTGGGCAAACGTTCGTTCCAGGCGAAACCGGAACGGCAAGGCAATTCAGCGAACAAAGGGCTTCCAGTCCGGCACCTCGAGGCGTTCGGCGATCTGCATCGCGAACGGTTTGACCTGGGGGCGCTTCGGCTTTGTCCGCAGGGTCATGCCGGCCTGATGGGGCATCCGGTTAGCTTTCTCGCTGTTGCAGTAGATGCAGCAGGCTACGATGTTTTCCCAAGTTGTCCGCCCTCCCTGGTCGCGTGGGATCACGTGGTCGAGAGTCAGCTCGTGCTCGCTGTAATGACGCCCGCAGTACTGGCACGTGTAGTCATCGCGCTCTAAAACGGTCCGCCGGCTGAACTTCGCGTCCTGCTTCGGTACGCGATCAAAAAAACGCAGGATAACAACTGCGGGTAGCCGAAGAGCGTAGCGAACAGTCTTGACGCAGGGTTGCCCGGGAACTGGAGGATGATCGATGCTGAACTGGATCCAACTTCCGAGGTCCATTGTTTGAAACGAACCGTCGGCGGTGTTGATCACCTGGGCATTCTCCTGGCTGAGCAAACTGAAGGCCCGCCGGGGTCCTACGATATTCACCGGCTGCCACAAGCGGTTCAACACGAGAACCTGCCTGCCACTGTCGCCTTCGCTCATCTTGCTCGGAAGGTCCTACGGGCAGGGGCAAAAGTCAATGCAAAACCTAAATGTAGCGTGTTTGTAACGATTCCCAGCTACAACAAAGCCTCCGAGCGGAAATCCGTCCGTCGGAAAGGGGAGAGAAGAGCTTGGCTCGGGGTCAGGCGGAGAGCGCAAGCTTGCCTTGCTCGAACGTGAATTCGAGCTGGGCAAGCTCATCGGACGCCTCAAATTCCGGCTGAAAGCCATTGAGACGCGCCGTGCGCGCGGCGTCGGATGCCGTTGCATAGCGACCGATCAGACGGTAACTACCATCGGCTTCCGATACACGCAGCCGCCAGCCCCCGTGCGGGAGCTCAACGATGCTCACGGATTGCATATTTGGGAACCTGAACTAGGGAAAACGAAACCGCCTCCCGCCGAAGGCAGTTCCGAGGATTGGGAACCCCTAAAGATTTCCCCCTCAGCGCGACACTGTCAAGCCTTTGGCCGCCCGGCCCCAGCTCCTGTCAGCGCTGAAGCGCCTCGATGGCTCGGCCGATCGCCTCGGCGAAGCTTTCGAGCGAGATCGGCTTGGAAACGTAGTCGTCCATGCCGGCTTCGAGAAATTCTTCTCGCTGACCGTCCAGAGCGTAAGCGGTTTGCGCGATGATGTACGGCGGATTGTCAGGATCTTGGATCTGCCGAAGTCGTCGCGTAACTTCCTTGCCGTTGAGATCGGGCAGCCGGATATCGAGCAGGATGATTTCCTGCTGAAGGTCTTTGAAACTCGCGAGGCCAGCTTCGGCGCTCGAGACGACATCATAGGCCATGCCAAGCCGCTTCAGCATGACCTTTAAGACCATCTGATTTGAGGGGGTGTCCTCGATGATGAGTACCCGGGGATTGTGGCTTCCCCAGGTCTGCCCACCTTCGGCAACGACTTGATTCCCTAAAGGCAACACCGGCTTTTTAATTTCCGATTCTCCTCTTGGCAAAGAGATTCGGATAAAATCAAGTGAAATTAAGCGTTTTCGCTGGCCGGTAGAGGCTTCAGATTCCAAATATCGCGCGCGTACTCGCGGATAGTGCGGTCGCTTGAGAAAAAGCCGACTCTCGCCGTATTCAGGATCGTTTTGGTCGTCCAGGTTTCGCGATTCTGATAAACCTTACCGACCTCGTGCTGGCAGGCGCAGTAGGCGTCGAAGTCCGCACAAACCAGGAACGGGTCGCCCCAGTCGAGCACGCTTTGGCGGACTTTTTCCAGTGCTCCAGGCATGCCCGGGGTAAAGGCGTCACTTGTGAGCCAGTCGAGAACGGCTTTGAGATCTTCACTGCGGTTGTAAAAATCCCAGGGGTTGTAGCCTTGCGCCCTGAGGGCCTGAACCTCGTCAACGTTGAGGCCGAAGATGAAGATGTTCTCATCGCCGACCTGTTCCTTGATCTCCACGTTGGCTCCGTCGAGGGTGCCGATGGTTAGGGCTCCGTTCAGAGCGAGCTTCATGTTACCCGTGCCGGAAGCCTCCTTGCCCGCTGTGGAAATCTGCTCCGAAAGATCCGAGGCGGGAATAATCTGTTCAGCGAGCGTTATACGGTAATTCGGCAGGAAGGCGACTTTGAGCTTACCGTTGATTCGCGAGTCGTGGTTGATCTTTTCGCCGACCTTGTTGATCGCGAAGATGATTTCCTTGGCCAGGTCGTAACCCGGCGCTGCCTTCGCCCCGAAGATGAAAACCCGCGGCGGAATATCGAGGTCCGGGTTATGCAGAAGATCGCGGTAAAGTTTGAGGATGTGCAACAGGTTCAGGTGCTGGCGCTTGTACTCGTGCAACCGCTTGATCTGCACGTCGAACATCGCTTCGGGGTCAACACTGATTCCGCAAAGTTCGCGGATGGTGTTCGCCATCTCCACCTTGTTCTGCCGCTTCACTTCGGCGTAGCGGTCCCGGAAACCCTTGTCGTCAACAAATTTTTCCAGGCCGCGTAGCTTGTCCAGATCGGTCGGCCAGTCGGTACCGATAGAATCATCGATCAAGCGGGCCAGGCCAAGGTTGCAGGCCTTGAGCCACCGGCGGGGGGTAATGCCGTTAGTCTTGTTTTGAATCTTTTCCGGCCAGAGATTGTCGAAATCGTTAAAGAGATATTGCTTGAGGAGCTTCGTGTGCAAGGCGGCGACACCGTTGACCGCGTGCGAGCCCACCACGGAGAGGTAGGCCATGCGGATCATCTTTGGGTAGCCCTCCTCAATAATCGACAGCCGCTGCTTCATCTCTCCGTTGTCCGGCCACTTCTTGTCGACCACGTCGTTGAGAAAACGCAGGTTGATCTCGTAAATAATTGTGAGGTGGCGGGGCAGCACTCGCTCGAAAAGCGGGATTGACCACTTCTCCAGGGCCTCGGGCAGCAGCGTGTGGTTTGTGTACGCGAATATCTTTGTGACCAGCGCCCAGGCGTTGTCCCAAGCGAAGCCTTCCTCGTCGATTAGGATGCGCATCATCTCGGCAATCGCGATGGCGGGATGGGTGTCGTTGAGCTGGACTGTTACTTTGTCGGGGAACTTGCTCCAGTCGTTGTTGAGGGCCCGGAAGCGCCGGATGATGTCTTTGAGCGAGCACGCTACGAAAAAGTACTGCTGGATCAGCCGCAGTTCTTTCCCGGTCTCCGTTTTGTCATTGGGATAAAGGACCTTGGAGACGGTTTCACTTTCGGCCTTCTCACGGACAGCCTCGGCGTAGCCTCCTTGGTTGAAGACGGTAAGGTCGAAATCCTTGCCAGCCCGGCTCTCCCACAGGCGCAGGAAATTGACGGTGCCCGCGCCGTAGCCGACAATCGGCACATCGCTCGGCAGCCCGATGATCTCCTTCGTGCCGACCCACATCGGGACGTAATCGCCCTTGTCGTCGCGACGGTGCTCCACGTGCCCGTAGATGGGGATGGAATAACTGTACTCAGGACGTTGGAGCTCCCATGGGCTGCCGCTCTGGCGCCAGGGGTCCGGGTGCTCCATTTGGCGACCGTTTTCGAACTCCTGCTTAAAAATACCGAACTCGTAGTTGATGCCATAGCCGATCGCAGGCAGGTCCAGGGTGGCCAGAGAATCCAGGAAGCAGGCCGCGAGTCGGCCCAGACCGCCGTTGCCCAGGCCCATGTCATATTCTTCATCAAAGATTTTGGCCGGATCGAGACCAAGGCTTTCAAGCGCGCTTTTGGTTTCGTCGTAGATGCCGGCGCTGATCATGTTGTTCACCATCAGTCGCCCCATCAGGTACTCCAGCGACAGGTAATAAGCGCGGCGTGTATCGGCTTCATAGTGCCGAGCCTGAGTGTCCATCATCGCCTTGAGGATGCGATCGCGGACGGCGTAAGAGGTCGCC
>JBHJGW010000312.1:0-11591 GCA_050331415.1 Opitutales bacterium
GGGGGCTGACGCTCGCGCAGCGCGCCGGAGTCACCGTGTCACCGGCTACCCTTACGCCAGCCCGGGAGTTCCTGCTCGCACGGGTCGAATCGGTCAATGACGCGGACCTCAAAACCTGGATGCTCTTCGCGCTTGCCGCACGCTTTGCCGATCAGGCTGAACCAACGCCGGAAGCTGTCGAAGGGCGCGTCACCGCGGCGCTGTGGCGCAGCCGGGAACAACTGAGCGACTTCGCCCGAGCCCTGCTGACCGTCGCCACGCACCGGCAAGGGTTTCCGGAGGAAGCGCGAATCTTGCTCGAAGACCTCGTAGGCGGCGCACGGCGCCCTGCCCTGGCACAATCCTCGTATCCCGCTGCAAACGACGGCACCGGCACTGAGTTGCCCGAGACGGCCTACTGGGGGCAGACGGAAGCGTGGGCTCACTGGAGTCAAGGCGCGGTCGAAGCCACCTCGTTTGCCCTGCTGGCCCTGAACACCGTTGGCGAGGAAACGGCCCTCGCTCGAGCCGCCGCGCAGTGGCTCGTCACTAACCGCCAGGGCGCTCGCTGGGCCAATTCCCGCGCAAGCGCAGTGGCCGTCTGCGCGCTTGCGGAGTATCTTGGGGCTGGCGAGTCTCCCGCTTTTCCCTGGAGCGCCTCCGCACGGCTCAATGGCATGCCGCTGGGCAACGTGGCAATCACGGATTGGGCGGACGCCTTCCGCGCTCCGGCACTCGAAATCCCAGCTGGCGCGCTCAATGCCGGCGAAAATCGCCTCGTGATCGAGCGAAGCACGGGATCGGCTCCCGTATTTGTCAGCGCGCTGGTCAGCTACTATTCTCAAGAAGCTGCGCTTACAGCCAGCGGGCGGCCCGTCACAATCGACCGGCGTTTCGCGCTGCTGGAGCCAAGGCCAACCTTGCTGCAGGGTGCTCCGCCGGTGGCCAAGCTCCTTGATGACGGCGAAGCCATTGCCGCAGGCGCACTGGTCGAAACAACAACTACGTTCGTTCTCAACCAGGCTTGCGATTACCTCATCATCGAGGAGCGGAAGCCCGCGGGCTTCGAGCCTTTGGTGAGGCACAGCGGTCTGCGCGTGCCGGTTCGGCGGGTCGTCGATGGTCAGGTGGCCGCGGGTGGCCCGGTCGCTCACGCGTACGCAGAATGGCAGGACAAAGGCGTGAAGCTCTACCTCGACAGCTTGCCGGCAGGCACCTGGCAGGTGACGACCCGGTGGCGGGCAGAGCATCCCGGGAATTACAGTGCCCCGCCGACCCGTCTCTACGCCCCTTATGTGGAGCCGTTCGCCGGGCACTCACCCGAGGCGAGACTCGAAATCAGTACCGTACAACCGAAGCCTTGAGCCCTCCCGCCGATTAGCTCGAATCGACGAAATGGCCAGTAACTGTGGGTGCGGTAACCACGGGTCGCAGCAACTTTCGGCTGGCTGTAGCGAACACACGCCAACCGAGCGAGAGGATCTTTGAACCTGCTGAAATCTGTCTTCTCCTACTCTTCAGCCTCCAGATGTTTTGGTCCTTAACGGATTTTCGTGGAAACGGCAAAACCAGTGAACGTACGAGTATTTTTTTGACCCGCTAGCGCGGGCAGATTATCTCCTTTTCCCGGCAAGATCCTACCTTCGCGGTTCAAGGACTACTCACGACTGCGTCGCTGCGTTCCTCCTTGAGCCGCTTCGGTTATGGATTTCGAGGAAAAGGAAGAAAAAAATGCGGTTTGGCCACGGTTTTTCGATCATTATGGCATGAATCGTGTGCAACAGAAATTCGAGAAGAACCAAAATTAACTTCGTGTTTCATCATAGTCGGCGCAGCCTGCCCCTCTTCGTCACCGCTCGTACGGTCCAATGTCCGCTGCGTCGCCGCGCGGCCGTGGGGCGCCGGTGATGTCGTCGGGAACCGACGCCAGCGGTTCCACCGCGTCCACCGCGAGGCTCCCGGGCCGCAGGCGGAAATCAAAGGAGGATGGAGCCGCGAATCCCAGGTCGACCTCATCCACGATCCGATTGCCCGTCCCGAAGAACTCGGGGTCGTCGCCGAGGAACTGTGAGCCGTTGTACTCGATGTTGACGCCTGAGTCCATGAGATTGACCGATTCGCGCCGGTCGATCTTGAAGCCGCCCACCGGCACGTAGTGCATCACCCAGTTGGGCTCCACCTCGTCGGACTCGAGCCAGCCCGAGAGCGGGAACCGCGAAATGCCGGTGATGTTGTCGTAGAAGAGATTGGCGCGCACGTCCACCGAGACCTCGGTGGTGACGAAGTCCTCGCTGAAGAGGCTTTCAAAGAGGCCCGCCTCGCCGCCGACGAAGAGATTGTGGTAGACGCGGTTCCCGGTACCGCCGTTGACCTCGAGGCCCACCGTCGGCCACTCGCGGAAGCGCGGGGTGCGCTCGCGGATGCCGGGCGAGAAGGCGAAGATGTTGTTCCGGTAGAGCATGTCGTGGCAGATGAGCGCGTCGATGCCCCAGTAGGGCGCGTTGACGAACCGCGAGCGCTCCACGAGGCCGCCGCGGATTCCCTGTAGAAGGACGTTGCCGTAGCCCTCGTTCGTCCGGGGGTCGGTAAACGCATTGTTCAAGAAGAGGCTGTCGCTGATGGTGACGTTGGTGAACGACTGCGAGCGGATGCGGATCGGCTCCACGCTGCCGACCAGCGGTTCGCCGTCCTCCACGAAGCGGAGGAACTGCCGCCCCTCACCGCCCTCGGTGAAGCGCCAGCGCTGCCGCGCCGTGATGCGCATGCCGTAGTAGCCCGTGCCATGGATCCAGACGTGCTCGATCACCAGGCCGTCGATGCGGTGGACCATGACGTCGAAGTCGGCCACGATGCCGCTCCGCCCGCCCTCCAGCTCGTAGTTACGGATCGTGATCGACTCGGCCTCGTCCTCGATGGTGATGCCGACGAGGTCGCGGTCGCGCGGCGAGATGAGCGCGCGGTCGCGTCCCCCACCGGACGGGGAGTCGATCCGGCCGTCGAGGATCACATGGCGCGTCAGGTGGTTCTCCGAAGGCCGCTCGGCGACACTCCCGCACTCGATGCGCATCCAGCCGAGCTCCTCTGCCTGCTCGTCGGGCGGGAGCGAGGCGATGTAGCCGTCGAGGTCCGCACAGATGTCATTGCGAAGCGGCATCGTGTCGCCGATGACGACGCCGCTACCCGGCCCCGGAACGCTCAGTCCGCGGATCTCCTGATAGCTGCCCGAAACGATCATGCCGACCCACTCGTTCGCGTCGATCGTGGCTCCCTCCGGAGCGACGACGCGAATCCAGGCACCCGCGGTTCCCGACCGGTCAAACACGACCGGCCCCTCGTACGTCCCTGGCATGACGAGGAGCATGTCTCCCGGTTCGAGCTGCGTTGCCGCGAACTCGAGCGTCCGCCACGGTGCCTCCTGCGTGCCGGGAGCGTCGTCGTCGCCGTCGGTGGCGACGTAGCGCGTACGAACTGGCGCGGGTAGCTCGATCGGATCGGCGACCGGGGGCGGAGAGGGGGTGAAGCGGTCCGACGGTGCATTGGCGGAAGTTGTGGCACCGCAGCCGATGAGCGCGACGAGCGCGACGGTGACAATGGTCAGAGAAGCAGTGAATCGGCGCATGCGTTTCCTCGTTTGATTGATAGTAAGGAGCCTGAGCTACTTGTTTTGAACGGTAGCATGCGCGCCCTCGGCTCTCAATTTCTCGTGGCGTCCGCGGTGGTCGGCGCGCCGTTGACGTACTCTCAATAACCGTAAGAGCGAAATACTAAGTTTGGAATTGTGTGTGGCCAAGCAAACGTAGTCGGACCGGCTCTTGACGGGCGTAGTTCGAGAAGCGAAAACGGTTGCGGTCTGATTCGACCGCAACCAAGTTGCAGTGCTTCGCGCAAGCCGGATCGGGAGCGACAATCAACCCCCGCCGAGTTGCGTGCGGATCGTCGCCACTTCGTCGGTCTTAGTCACCTTGTGCAGGACGGATTTGTGGGCGGCATCGAGCACGAGCATGTATCCGGTTTTGGGAGCGTGTGCCTCGTAAACCGCATCGAGACCGAGCGCTTCCGCCAGCATGGCGGACTGCGCCTTGGTCGCCTCGTCGGTCAGGTCGAAGGTGACGAAGAGCGTCTTCGTATCCTCGGCCAGTTCAGCTCGGGCTTCTTCGACTTTGGGATCCAGCACCTTGCAGGAGCCGCACCAGTCGGCGTAGAAGATCGCGGCAATGCGCTCGGGCTGCGCGGGACTTTCTCCGGCGAAGGCGACTTGGCCCGCGAGGAACAGGCCGAGCACGGCGACCAGGATAGGGAGCTTACGGAGTTTTGTTTTCATATGTGTCCTTTGGTTGGTTGTTTGATATTACGGGTGAAATCATTTGGGAATTGCCTGTATGTAGAGCCGCTGGGAATCCCGCCAGATATGCACGTCGGTGGTGGCGTGCCGGTGCACGCCCGGCTCGACCGCTTGCAAATCCTCGACCAGCGGCACGATATAGAGCAGGGAACGGCGCCCGCGCGCGTCGGAGAGGTTGACTTGGGCGGCCAGTTCGTCGGCCAGCGAGCAGTAGCGCCCGCCTTCGACCTGCCAGCCCGTGAGGGGTCCGGTATCGGACGAAGGAGCGAGGGCAAAGCCCAGGCGTGGCAGACCCGCCGCCAACTCAGCGAAATTGTTGGCCCGCACCTCGGGTGCCAAATCCTTGGCGTAGTTCGTGCGCACCTCGGCGTCGATGCGAGCGGTCGCGCCGGGAGCCGCCACCCGCCAGACCAGGCCGCCCGCGCCCAATAACAAGGCCACCGCGAGCACGGCCGCCAGCGCCGGTTTCCAAAAAGAACGATCACCGCGCAGCGTCCGGGCAAGCATGGCATTCTCATGGATACGGCTCAAGGCCGTCTCGTCGAGGCTATGGCTGAGGTAGTAGTCGCGCAAAGGCTGTTCCGTTTCACGGTTCATAAGGTTTCCTCCTTTTCCCAACCCGCCGAGGCATCGAGCTCACGGCGCAGTTGCGGGTGCCTGCGCAGGCGCTCCCGCGCCCGTTGCAGGCGGCTGAGCACTGTGCCGCGCGTCGTAGCCGTGAAGGCCGCGATTTCCGCCGCCGTCTGGCCCTCGACAAGGTGCAAATATAGCGCTTCCCGCTCCTCCGGGCGCAGGTGTGCAAGCAGCACGTCAAGATCCGCCGAGCCACCCGGCACCGGCGGTTCGCCGCCGCACGAAATATCGTGCCCCTCCACCGACTCGAAGGTCGCCAATCGTCCCCGACGCACACCATCCACGAAGCGGTTGCGCACGGCGCTCAGCAAAAGCGCCCGCGTGCTGCGTTCGCCATATTTGCGCCAGACCCGCAGCCACGCCTCCTGCACCAAGTCCTCCGCTTCGTAGTGATGGTGGGTCAAGGACAAGGCATAGCGGTAGCCCGCCTGCAAAGATTCCCGAATCTTCGCCGAGGGTTCATTCATGTTCTCTAAGTATAACGCTCGGGCGGACAGTTTGATTGCAGAAAATTGCGCGGCTCAACCGGTGGACCACGCATTCGACTACCTTGGACTAACCAACTTATTTGTGACCTATTGACCTGGGGTTCATTCGCTTCAATGATGCAGCGATGTCCGGATGGTTTCGGTCCAAGACGTACGTGACTCCGCTTGGTCCCGTTGACGCGGCGGTCGGCGGGGCGGGGCCGGCGGTGATGATATTCCACGGCGCGCCGGGGGGGTCCGACCAGGGGCGTCTGCTCGGCGAACTCACGCACCAAGGGTTCCGAGTCATCGCGCTTTCTCGGCCGGGCTATCTCGACACGCCCCTCTCATCGGGGCGAACCTTTGCCGCCCAGGGAGACCTGGCCGCCGCTCTACTCGATGTACTTCAGATCGAGCGAGCGGCTTCGATCGGACTGAGCGCCGGAGGGCCGGCGGCGCTTTCGATGGCGGCGCAACACCCTGACCGCACGTGGGCACTGGTCCTGGAAGGCGCGGTCACCGACGCGTATGTGCCGACCGACCTCGCCCGCAACCATCGGCTTGGACGGTTGATCCTTTCTCCAATCCTCGGCGGTCCAACCTTCTGGTGGTTACATCGAAGAATGGTGCGAAAGCCCTGCAAGGCGGCCGAAAAGCTTCTGGAGATCGAGTCGACCCTGGACCCCGAGCGGCGCCGTCGCTGTGCCGAATTCATCGCCGCCGATCCCGATCGCTGGACCGCGCTTGCTGACAGCCTGGTACCATACCGACGTCGGCGAACAGGCCTGCGAAACGACCTCGCCCAGCTCGAGCGCGTCGACGTTCGCGAGTGGGCCCGTATTCGGGTGCCCACGCTTCTACAGTACAGCTCGACGGATGCTGACGTGCCCATCCACCACGCCGGGGCTTTGGTGGCCCTTGGGGTGCCCGCCAAGCTCATCGTCTATCAGGACGCGTGCGGCCACCTTCTATGGTTCGGACCATCTGCTCCTCAGCTATCCGAGACCCGTGCGGCCTTTCTCGCGGGTCACGGGTCGCGTGACGGGCCGGTCACGTGAGTTCGATGCGCGCGACGGCAAGATCGGGTTGAAAGTGACGACCGCTAGCGATGAGTCCGAAGCGACGCAGCAGCTGCGACAAACAGGCCCTCCGCATCAAAGGACCGATCCGTTTTGCTTTCCTGGCCGGTTTTTGCTTGCCGGTTTTGCCGATAACAGCAAAGCTACCTATCAGAAGGTAGATAATGATTTTTCGATCAGCGCGCAGGAGGCAAGCGATGAAACCCGAAATCGTCACGTGGGAACCGCAGAGAGCAAGTCAGAACGAAACCGTCTTGTTTGTGCACGGAATTTACCATGACGCTTCTGGATGGGATGCGTTCGCGCGCTACTTTGCGGAACGCGGCTATGGTTGCCGCGCGCTCATTCTCCGGGGTCATGGATCGGATCCGGATGGTGCCTCGTTGCGGAACGCGCGCTTTGCGGACTATCTGCAGGACCTGCGATTCGCGTTGGCGGAGCTTGACGAAGCTCCGATTTTGATCGGGCATTCCCTCGGAGGTCTACTCATCCAGAAGCTTATTGAAGTCGATCACGCTCCCGCTCCCGCGGTCGTCCTGATTTCGACTCCGACGCCGCGGTCCTTGCGGCGCGCCTTCTGGCTGCTTCTTCGGCGTTTCCCGAGGCCCGCTCTGCGAATGTTGCTGACTTTGAATCCCGAGCATATTTACAAGGATCCGGTCATCGTACGCAAATTGTTCTTTTCCGATACGCCCGACACTCCTGCGATCCAGCAGGCTCTGGGACGCATCCTCGCGCAGCCGGAATCCCGGCGCATTTTTTTCGATGTTATGCTTCTGAATATGCGCGCTCCCGCTCGCAAGACGCCAACGCTGGTACTGGGCGGGGCAGCGGATTACGCGATCGGGATGGATGCATTCGAAGCTACCGCTCGTTTGCATAACGTGCGTCCGGTCGTTCTGCCGGGCGCGCCGCATGATCTGATGTTGTATCGGGAATGGGAGCGCGCCGCAACGCTGATTGTCGATTGGCTGGAGTGGAAGCGGTAACACCCCGTCGCGCGGGGATGCCGGCCGCGGGGTTGTAGAAATTGCCAGTTCGCTTGCTCCTCTTCCGGTTTCCAATCGCCGCGGGGAGCCTTTCCGCAGAGTTTGCGTGCGCGGATCAACCATGCACTGCGCCAACCCGCCGACCAGAACGAGAATCAGGAAACTGCCTGGTTTCATCAAGCGCGTTCCTGTTCGCCGGGGGGCCGAAGGCCTGCAAACTGCAACAGAGCGAAGGTCAGCACGACGAGCGCAACCAATCCGACGACCATGCCGCCGGCTTCCGAAAAGACCTGTGCCAGAATCAAGGCGATGCTTCCGATCACCCAGAGACCGTCGAGGGCGATGATCCCGTGGATCCAGGCAGGGCGCACTCGGCGACGCAGGGAAAGCAGCGCGAGCGCGGTGGAAAAGCCAATCAGGCTAGCGCCGATCAGTTGCAGAACCGCGAGCGCAAAGTAGTCCAGCCCCAGCAGCTTCTGAAAAAAATCGGCGAAGAGCAGCAGCGCAAAGCCGGACGCCATCGAAAACGCGGCGTTCGCGCGGAGCGCTGTCCGCAAGAGCTTATGAATTTCCAACATGATAGGTTTCTCCTCGGGAATCGATCTCGCTGCAACGAGGGGGCGAGACGTGATCCCGTTCTTCCTGCAACCTAAAATACCTACTAGAAGGTAGGCAAGCTGATTTCTCCTAAATGGGAGCGTTTTTTTCCGGCGACCGCGCCGGGGCCGGGCGATTCGCCCGCGGGCGGGAGGCCCTGGCGCGTATTCGGGTGGAGCGCGGGATTCGAGCGGGCAAAGGCTACGCGTTCCAGCCCAGGCTGCGTCGGATCTGGCGGGTAATTGCGGCGAAGTGCTTCCGATTGAGGCGCGCCATCTGCAACGCGCCCTGCGTGGACGCCATGAGCAGGGCGGCCTGGTCTTCCGGTTTGCCTTCGAATTCGGCTGCCCCGGCAGCGCGCGCTTCCGCGAGCGCATGGGCGAGCCATTTTTGAACATCCGCGACCATTTTTTTGACACGCCGTTGCACGGATTCCGGCAGCACGTTGTATTCTGCTTCAAGGATGCCGCTTGCGCAGATGCGATCGCCAAACTTCAGAATCTGTTCCACGCTCCGGAGGTAGGCTTCGATTCTCTCCCGGGGCGACAGCGCGTCCGCCGCGCGCATCATGGCGAGCGTTTCGGCGTGGTACTGCTCCACGAAGGCCGCGCCTAGATCTTCCTTGGAAGGAAAGTGGTAATGGATGCTGGCTTTGCGCATCCCGACCTCTTCCGAGATGTCGGCATAGCTGAAGCCCGAATAGCCGCGGGAGAGCAGAAGTCCCCGCGCGGATTCGAGAATGCGCTGGCGTCCGTTTTCTGATTCCATATGCTGGAGGGTGCGATTTCTGGGTTTCCTCTTCCTTGACCGCAACTTATTGTTGATCACGTGGTGAGTCACCCCCGCATACTCGATCCTCAACTTCCGAACCATTATGGTCAAAGTTCATTCGAAACGAACGTCATCCTCAATTTATGGATTCTTGGACTGACCTCATGCAATGATTTCACTTTGTATGGGAAATTTATCAAGCATTATTTCGGCTTCCTCGACCTCCTGATCGGCCAGCTCGGCTTTAAACTCATCCAGGCCGGTGTTGTTGAGCTTGGCCTTTCGACTCGGCTCAAGGCGCGCCGGGTGGCTGGCGGCGTGGATTTCTTTGAGTTTGCGGAAGCGGCTAAACACATGAAATACTGATCCGTTTCCATGTCGCTCTCGCCCTTGATCGCCCGCCGCCCGAACGCCGTCGGCGACGGTTGCCCACCAGAGCCCCAAAGTCGATAAAACACTTAGCGCGTGTTTGACTCCTTCTACTTCTCGTTCGAGTGTCCCGCCGTACGTCGGTGAATCTATTGCATTTTCTTCTCCTCGAAATGTATTTTACCACAGACTGCGTTAGCAGCTTTGTCCCATTTGCTAGTATTTACCGCCTTCGTTTTTTCATCGCCTCGTGTTACCGGGCAAGAGCGCGCGGTAGTCGAGCGCGGGCCGGGAGATGAGTTAACCTTGGTCTACGAGGACTTGGGCCTGCTTCCCGACGATGTCCTTAGAGTGGAAGGCACACCCACTCTCGAATCAGATCCGTGGGGCATCCTGACCGCTTTGCCACGGATAACGATTCCGCCCGCCATGCCGACGACCGTGAATTTTTCCTTGGACCCGTACATCGATGAGGAGCGGTTTTTCTACCGCGTATTAAAGAATGCCCCGATACCTACCGGCAGCTTTTTGGCGAGCCAAATCACACGGACCGAGGGGACTTCCGGGCAGGTGATCCCCATCGATTTCTCCAGACCCGTTTACGGGCCCATCACCTATCGCGTCGAGTCTGCCGCGTCCGGTGCGATCTCGGAGGGGACGCTGCAATTGCGAGGCGAGCGATCGGCCATCCTGCCGCTCAACGTGCGCGCCGACGACGGTGAGGCGACCGCCCCGGATGTTTTTACCGTGAGCCTGGTGGCGGAAAACAGCAGTTTTAGCGGGTCCGTGGACGGGCCCGCTCCGGGGCTCAGTACGACCCTGCTAGTTGAGGATAACGACGCCGTATGGGTCGGGCTGGTGCAAGGCGCCAGCGGCCCGGGTCTGCCCCTGGCTCTCGATATCAACCGCACCGGCGGTACCGAGTCTGCACAACTGAGGCCGGACGGAAACGCCGGGGTTGCGGGCTTCCTGCCTGAGGGCGAACACCCCGCCGCTAGTTTCGAGCTGGTGAAGGACGCTCGGCTGCACTTCGTGTCAGTGCCAATTGCCTTGCCCGATGCGAGCACGCCCCCGTTCGACGGTGCCACGCAGCTGATCGTCACGCTAACGGCGGATGTCACAAATCCTGGTGACACGGTCGATGCTCACGAGATCGCCGGGCAGGCAACGCTCCAGACCACGTATGCCGATTATCACCACCTGAACCGCAGCTCGACCGGCAGGTTTGTCTTGCGCAGGCTGCAGCTGCCGCCGGACGCGCAGTAAAGGCCTAACCTGAGTGAAAATGCCCTGCGGCGGTTGGGCCCGAATCATTTTGCTATGAGACTTTTCGCGACTACCACCTTCCTTTGTCTTGCTGTTCCGGCCCTTGCGCAGCCGCTCGAGATCACCGTCGAAAGCGATGCGGATGCGGGCCCGGGCTCGCTCCGGGAGGCCCTCCAGGAAATTGCGGACACGGGTGACCTCAACGAGTTGCACGTCATCGACCTCCGGCCCCTCGCGGGGGAGGACGGCGATCGCGAGACGGTCATTGAGCTGGCTTCCGCGCTGCCCACCATCACCCGGTCGGTGAGGTTGCTCGGGCCGGGGCGGAACCTCCTGACCGTCGAGGCGGGCGCGGACCCGGCGAATCGGTTTCGTCCCTTTTTGATTCTGGGAGATGGCAGTCCGACTCTGGATGTTCAATTCCACGACTTCACGATTCGAGGCGGCTCCGCGCGCGGCGGTAACGGCCTCGGCGGCGGTGGCGGCGGTGCGGGCATGGGCGGCGCGGTCTTCGTCCGCGGCGCCCAACTCACCGTCGAAGGCATCCGTTTCCTCGAAAACACCGCCGAGGGCGGCCGCGGCGGGACACAGGAGGAATTCGACGCCGGCTTGGGCGAAGGGGGCACGTGGAATGGCCTTCCGGGCGCTCCGCGCGGTGCGAATGGGCGCAACGGTCGCCGCCCCGGGGAAGCGGGCGGCTTTGGCGAGAGCGGCGACGGCGTCACCACGGGAGGTGGCGGTCGCGGAGGTAACGGCGGCGACGGGGCCAACGGGGGCAATGGCGGCAACGCCGTGGGGGCTTATAGTGGTTTTCTGGGCGCACTTGTCGGGATTTCAGCACCGACGAATGGTGGACCAGGCGGTGACGGCGCCGATGGCGGTGACGGCGGCGGCGGTGGCAATGGTGCCTTTGGCGGAGGCGGCGGCGGCGGTGGCAACGGCGGTAACGGCGGCGATGGCGGCGACGGCGGCAAGGGCGGTAACGGCGACCGCGCGGGTTTCCCGGTCACCATCAACCGCAATGGTGCCGACGGCGGCGATGGCGGTGATGGCGGATTCGGGGGCCAACCCGGAGAGGGCGGTCAATCGGGATTCGGTG
>JBHJGW010000313.1:0-3069 GCA_050331415.1 Opitutales bacterium
GAAAATTTTTGGGATGGGGCCCTTGGTGGAGAGCATGGCGGTACTCAAGCCCAGTTTCTTTGATCGCGAAGCTCTGACCGTGGCGCGCGAGCTCATCGGTACGCGCCTGTGCCGGAGGCTGCCCGACGGCGCCGTGGCGCGCTGGACGATCGACGAGACCGAGGCTTACAACGGCCCGGAAGACGGCGCCTGTCACGCCCACTTAAACCGCCGGACCAAGCGCACTGAGGTGATGTTTGGCCCGCCGGGCACCACGTATATCTACCTCTGCTACGGCATCCACTGGCTGCTTAACCTCGTCACCGGGCCAGAAGGTTACCCTGCTGCGGTGCTCGTGCGCGGAGCGGGTGAGTTCGATGGCCCCGGCAAGCTGACGAAGGCCCTGACAATCTCCGGTGAGCTTAATGCACTGCCCTTGAAGCGCGCGACCGGATTGTGGATCGAGACCGGCGAAACGCCGCCCTACCCGCTCGAGGCCACTCCGCGCATCGGGATCGACTACGCCGGTGAGCCCTGGATCAGCAAACCCTGGCGCTTTGTGGCCAGGCCGCCAAAAAAGACGAGCACGCGGAGCAGCCGGAAGGTCGCTACGCGCCGGTAGCCAACACGGTTCGCGTGCCTTTTCCAGCAGGCAGGCCGCCGCGTTGCGACTTCGGTGGACGCTTGTGTTTCGAGCATGAATGCAGGCCCCCGAAGGAACTTCTTTGTTCAGTCGTGCACGATGGCCCTGCTGGCGCCTCGGCGCTGGTAAACGCCTTGACCCCGCGCCAGCGCAGCCGACAAGCTGCGCTCTTTTGCCCATGACCCTGTTTGGCCGTGCTTTTGTTTTCCTACTTTTCACGCTGCCGGCACTGCCGCTTTGCGCCCAACTGGCTAGCGGTCCGATGCTGGGACCGGTCGACCACCGCGAGGCAATCGTGTGGGTGCAGACCGAGGAACCGGCGGAAGTCCACGCGGAGTTTTGGCCCTTGGACACCCAGGCAAGCACGTCAGTGTCGCCGCGGATTTTGACGCGCGCGGAGGAGCATTTTACCGCGCACCTGGTGCTCGGTCCACTCGAACCCGGCACCCAATACGGCTATCGCGTGTACATCGACGGTGAAACCATCGAACCGGACGCGGCGAACTTTCACACGCCGCCGGATTTCCGCGACCGCTTCCCGCCGCCCGATGTATTCCTCGCCTTCGTCGGCGGCCATTACGTAAACGACCGTCCTTACGATCCCCTTAACCGCATACCGGGTGCCGGTTACGAAATCTACGAGGCGATTGCGCAGGTGGACCCGTTTGCGCTCATCTGGCTGGGCAACACCGTCCACTTGCGCGAGCCTGATTGGGGCAGCCCTTCCGGAATGGCGGCACGCTTCCAGCGCGGGCGCAACATCCCCGAGCTGGCCAGCCTGCTGGCCGGTACGCCGCAATGGGGAACGTGGGGACGGCACGACGCCGGCCCGCCCGACCTGCTCGCCACCGGCCCTGACCGGGAATGGTCACGGGCTATCTTTCGCGACTTTTGGCCCCGGCGCGGCCGCGGTATCGGTGGGCCGGGAGCCGACAATGATCTCGCGACAACCTTACGGGTCTCCGATGTCGAGTTGTTTTTGCTCGATGACCGCTCCCACCGGAACCTTGCCGCGCGCTCCGAAGCACACCGGATCATCTATGGCGAACCGCAACTCGACTGGTTGCTCTGGCGACTGCGGACAAGCCCGGCGACGTTCAAAGTGGTTTGCTCGGCATCAGCGATCCTTAACCCGGCGGAAGGCCCGGGCAATGCCACCCAGGCCCCCCGCGAGCGCGAAGGTTTTCTCGAAGCCCTCCGACAGGAGAAAATCGGCGGCGTTCTTTTCATTACGGGCGGAAAACCTTTCGGCGAATTAACGCGCCTAGTGCGCTCCCGCGCTCAAGACCTTCACGAGCTGACCGTAGGCCCCGCAACCGCTCGCCCGGCGGAACGCACCGATGAGATTAATTACCTGCGCGAGCCGGGCACCACGACCCGCCAACGGCATTTCGTCCTCGCGCGGTTTCACGGACCGGAGGGCCAGCGACAGGTAACGCTCTCCGTACGCGATACCAACGGTGAAGAGCTTTGGTCGCGCACCCTCTCAGAGGAGGCCTTGAGCTGGGACCGGCGTTGACCTGAGAGTCGGTGGGGGCCCTCGCACCAGTCGACAGAATTTCCCTCAGAGGCTCAGGAAACACCGGATCTTTTCTGAAGAATCGATCCTCGGTTTTCAGGGTGATTGGTGACTTTTTTGCGAATGGCGTAAGAGTCCTTTGACAGGGAGGCAGGGCCGCGCATTATCCTGGAACTATGGCGGAGCTACTGCTCATTGAAGATCACGAAACGCTCCGGCTGGTAATGCGCGCCGTTCTCGAGAGCCGGGGGCATCATTGCACCGAAGCCGCCTCGGGACGTGAGGCCCTGTTGGAACTCCGACGAAAGTCCTTCGATGCAATGGTCCTCGACCTCATGCTGCCGGAAGTCCGGGGAATCGAGGTAATCCGTCTGGCTCAACAGCAACACCCGGAGATGCCGATCCTCGTCACGACGGGGCGGCAGGAGATTTATGGAGCCGAGGCTTTGCGCGCCGGGGCTTCGATGGTGCTTTACAAGCCGTTTTTACCCCGAGAATTCCTCGAGACGCTGCAGCAGACCCTCAACGGATTTCGCGAAACAGCCCCCGATGAGATGGCGCGCTTTAGCGCCTGAGGGCATCCTCGCCGAAAATACGCTCCCGACCTTCTCGGACCGTCCGCCGTACGCCCTCCGCACCGCCGACAACCCGCGGTTCACTGTTGAGCTGGAGCGGGCGCCCCACTGGGATCCGCCCAATCGAAAACCCCGGACGGATGGTCGGCACCGCATTCTCCTGAAGCTCCGGTCGTAGGGGCGCGTGCGGGCCGTATCGGCCAAAAGCTTTGCCGTGGCCGATGAACGGAAACCGGCGGCCGAGATAGAACCGGCCACCATCATCATCGAACCCCCCACGACGGGCTTCCGCCTCCGCTTCGACCACCCGGGTCTCGAGGTTCTGAAGCCGCGCTTCGAGGGCGGCGGCTTCG
>JBHJGW010000314.1:0-24349 GCA_050331415.1 Opitutales bacterium
AATGATTTTGTAAACATGATACGTATATCGTTCAGGGATGATGAGGTTTTAAGCAGGGAACTTCAGGGGACGAAGCCTACTGATAGGAGGGAGTAAACTCAATAATGACTTCGTCACCACTGGCACTAGCCTTTCGGTAGATGAAACCTTGGCCCGGCTCGATCACATCGTTAGGCCCTGCGGCTGCGAAGTTCGAATCAAACCAACCGGGGGCAGCCTCGAAATAGGTGAAGATCCTAATCGAGCTCTTATTGATGCCCGGGTCCGACGAGTCGAAAAGCAGAATTTTATCCTGATCAGCCGCCGCAGCCTGGCCGAGAGCCGCCCAGTCGAAGAGTTCAGAGATGGGGACCGCTACCGGCAAACCGGAGGTCGCGCGGATATCCTGATCGACGCCCGGGGTGACAAGGGCCAACGCGGAGCGTACCGGAGCCATCGGGACTTCGCCAGCCTGCACCCAGGTGTAGCTCTCAGCCTCAGTACGAAGGATCAGCGAATCGTCAGGGAACAACGCGTTACCGCCAACGGCCGCAAAATTGCTATCAAACCAGCCCGGGGCCGCCTCGAAAAAGGTATAAATCGCGTCCGACGAATTGTTGATGCCTTCGTTGTCGCGATTAAACACCAGAATCTTTGTCTGATCCGGGACATCCGGGAAGAGGGTGTCGGGCGTCCAGAAGGGGATGATCTCGAAGGAATCGCCCGCTTCCACTTGATCCCCCGGGGTGTCACCCAAAGTCTGGTTGACCAGAAGGAGGTTGAGGGTGTCGGCAGTATTGGTGTCGATTACCGACCACAGACCGCTGCGATCACCCGAGGTGAAGAGCACGTAGAACTGCGGCTCAGATCCGCTGAAAGCGAACTGATCGACGGTGAAACCGGGTGTGCCTGCGACCTCGATGGTATCGCCATCAACCACGGTTCCGACCGACCCGACAAACTCGGAGGCCCGGTGGAAGGCTGGTGATGCCAGCGCGTCGGTGTTGGCGGAGATCTCGTTGGTGATGAACCCTACGGGATCGGAGGTAACGGTCTGTGCGCTGAGCGCGGAGGCAAGCACCGTGGTGCCGGCCACAATTGCGAAAGTATTGAACATTTTCATAGCAACGACTAGTTCGGAGAACAGATGAGAATTTTGAAACGATGCGCCCTTAACCCGTTCGGGTGCGTGGGCATTGAGGTAACGGGGTGTTAATGCGATTGTGTCGAAGACAACCTAGTTTGCTATAAGGAAATCTCTCCCCGCCGCCAAGGCAAGCCGATTTTGCGCTTCAGATAAGGAAAATGGTGCGAAAACCAGCGCCTGTGGATCCAGCAAATTGGGGCATATCCGTATGTTTTCAAACCATGACCGGGAGGCCACTCGAGACGCGGGCCGGGGACTACCCGGCCCGCGTAGGGCGTGAACTTCAAACTTAGTTCTGGGTTGCACCGACGCGGGCGAAGAGACTGCCATCAGCGCTCGCCTTCGAAGCGGGGATGGTCACTGTGACGGAGTCAGGATCGGAACCATTGTCGACGACATCGATGGTCACATCGTCAACCGTGGTCATGCCCTCCGCAGCCGGAATCACAACCTGAGTCGGGGCCGGGAAGTCCGGGCTGACATCGTATTCCACGAAAGCGTCGGTCGTGGCCTTGGAGCTTTCCGATCGGGTGAAGGTCAGCACCAGGGCGCCATCGGGCGCGAGGGTCTGCTGATAGAGCTCGGAAGTCGGGGTGCCTTCGTTGGGGTTGCCACCAAAGACCCACTCCTCACCGAGGGTCACCCGGTCAACACCCACGGTGTCGTCAAAGGACAGGGCGGGATCAAGCATGAAGTCCTCGAGGAAAGCCCCGAAGCCAGCTGCAGGAACCGGAACGGAGGAATTGCGGAACGCCACGGCAACGTAGGCAGTGCGCACATTTCCAGTCCAGGAGATACTTTGGGTCTGCTCCCCACTTTGGAGCTGGCTTTCAACCGTACCCGCATGGCTATGTCCGCCACCTGCACCGGGGTCACCGAATTCACCAAGGATAGCTTGGCCCTCGCCCACAGTGAACGTCCCCGAGACATCATCATTCGTCGAAACCGCATCAACGAGGAACGTGTCCGTCGGCAGGTCGGCGAAGGTATGGCTGACGCTCTCGGCGGTACCAAGCTCGTCTGTCCCGAACGCTTCTACCACGGGACCTTCCTGGTTGATGTTTTCCACAACAGCATACGTGATGTAGGCGAGCTGACCGAAAGGACCGTCACCGTCTTCCCAGGTGATTTCAATATTTTGTTCTCCGGCCGTCGGATTGAGGAGGTACCAGACGGAAACGTGCGTCGGGAAATCGTTACCCTCGCCCGCCTGCGTCATTTCCTCTGTGCCCCACAGGACCTGGCTTGGCCCGGGAGTTCCCTCGGCACCGATGGTGATCACGAGCATCGACTCTGTCAGGCCAGCAGGAACCGCCACGGTTTCGTCGGAAACGGCTGGGGAGCCCTGTCCCTCGCCATTAGCAGGAGTGCTGCCCGAAGCAACCGCAGCAAAGAACTCATTGTCCTCGAGTTCGATCTCAATGCTGGCGACAGGGAGGCTACCGTCAGCGGGATAGTTCAGCGCATCCGCCGAGCTGGTGATCTCGTGGGTGATGGTTGTGCTGTGGTTACCGAGCTCGATATCGGTGTCGTCCACGGCCTGAACCGTAACGGTTTGCGGGGTAGTGTCGCTGAGGCTGATCACCTGGGTGGTGGCGAAATCGACGCCGTTTAGGCTGATCACCGACTCAGCATCGGCCGTGGCAGTGATTTCGACAGCACCTGCGGGCGTCGAGCTGAGGCTGATTTCGTAAGTGGCGTTAGCCCCATTTTCAGCGGCCGGACCGGAAGGATCGCTGATCACGACCCCGGCGACATCGACTTCCACACCGGTATCCATGTCAGTGACGGTGCCCGTGTTACCCGCGTCGTCTGTGGCCGTCAGGCTCAGGTTGGCGCCGGGCGCTTCGACGTCGCTGCTGGTTGCATCGATCGTATAGGAGGCGGTCCACACCCCATCGGTTTCGGTTGCCGCGACATCGGCAGGCCCGCCGATAGCTGAGAAGTCGGCGATGGCTCCGACAATGTCGGCAATATTATCGCCAGCGACGCTGTTGTCCCAGGTCAAGGTAACCGTTTCGCCGTTTGTGTAGACACCGTCGCCACCCGGATCGCTGGACACGTTGACATTAACATCGGTTGGAGCGGGAGACTGATTGTCGACGACGACGTCGTCGGCATCGGCGCCGGTCGTGGGGCCGGTAGGGTTGGTAGCAGTGACAAAAGCCGTTGCGTCGACGATATCGATCGTGCCTTCCACAATTTCGAAGGTGGCCGTCCAGACACCACCATCCTCGGTGGCGACAACGGCGTTCCCGCCGCCGAACTCGGTAAAGTCGACCGTCACCCCGTTGACGCCTGCATTTCCTGGTTCCTCGCCGTCACCGAAACTGGTATTATCCCACTCGACGGTCACCGTATCACCAACAATGAACGCCCCGCCGGTTCCAGTCTCGCCGGAAACATCGATCGCAGCGCCGGAGACCGTGGGCGCGGAAGCGGCGTTGACAAGGATGGCAAGGTTTTGGGTGCCGGAAACCATGTCGCCAGCATCACTGGTCGCGGTTACCTCGACGAGGTATTCGCTATCCGTATCGTCATCCGTCGGCGTACCGACGGAAAAGGCTTGGGCACCAGGATCGTCCCCGATGTAGGTCAGAACCCCGCCAGCGGTAATCTCGAAATCGGACGCATCCTCACCACCAGAGATCGTAAAGGTGAGGTTACCGCCCGCAGGATCCGTCGCGGTGACGGTGTGGAAGCCAGTACCGGAATCCCCATCCACTACGATGACGTCGGGAGAGGACGTGAACTCCGGGACGGGGATCCCTTCGATGACCAGCGCGCCCGCGAACTCCGCATCGGTCAGGGACAGGGTGCCTCCCTCTAGCGCGTCGAGGGTTTTCGCCCAAGAGCCTCCAAAATGCTCGTCGGAAACGGTCGTCCCGCCGCTGGAGGAAAGAGCCCCAGCACCATCGTTGGTAATGGCGGCTACGATGGTCAAGGCATTGGCTGGCGTTACCACGTCGAAGCTGCTGACGGTAGACCCGTCACCGCCGTCGAGCACCCCAAGGCTGCTGACTGACGAGACATCTGAAACGACAAATGCCGTGTAGTCGGCACTTTGATTGTCGGACCAGGTGACAACGATGTCACCAACCGTCCCTGCGGTGACCGGTAGGGTGAAGATGGAAATCCAACGCGGATCAATTTCCTGAGAAACCGTCGGATCCATATCGGTACCCGCGAAAGAAAGGCCATCGAGGGGGTCGCTTTCGTGTTGCACCGCGACAACAAGATAGGCGTCCCGCGCATCTGCGGGAATTTCGTAGTTCTCAAATACGGTATACGGGGAGCTTAGTGGGCCCGACCACGGATAGCCATCGTCCGTGATCGTCCCATCGACGATTGATTGGCCGCTCGCGGCGGCGGCAGCGCCCATGACGAGCGCAGAGAGCATGTATTTCATAATCAGGGATTAGGTATTGGGGTTTACAACTCAATATAACGGCTGACATGTCGGGACACGAAGCCGCCCACGAGTACACGTGCAACGAGAGATGAAAAGGGGTGAAGGGGGTAATGGGCGAAGAGCGGCGATAAAGCACGCCCTTGGAGGAACATTTATGCTTTCTGCCTTTTCTGGGGTCAAGCAGTTTCTTCCTGTCGGCGTGAAGGGACATCCGACTCAGTAAAATCACCGGGAAAAGCAGGCACACATGAGTTACACTTCAGCAGCCTATTATTGGATTTAATTAAAGCATATCGCCTCGATGCTACGCCTTTCACCAAAAAAGGAGAGCTAGCCGCAAACTTTTCCCTTTGTCTTGGGTCGAGCCTAACGCAGCGCCTCCGAGGAGGCCGCTCGCAAAAGCTCCGAGGCGCCCGGCGCCCGGCATTTTGATCGACGAAGGTCGCCACCGCCCGCCAAAATGAGACTTGCGGCGTTGGCAGTCGGAGGTTGGCCTCAGGGTCGATTTTCCACCGCGTATGTTTTCCAAAGTCCTTTCCGGCGCCCTCATCGGTATCGACGCCCATTTGGTCGAAGTTGAAGTCGACGCGGTGCAGGCCAATGAAACGAAGATTCTGATGGTCGGCCTGCCCGACACAGCCGTCAAGGAAAGCCAGGATCGGGTTTGGAGTGCCATGAAAAACAGCGGCTTTCGCACGCCGATTCTCCGTGCGACCATCAACCTCGCCCCTGGCAGCATCCGCAAGGAGGGCCCCTTTTTCGACCTTCCGGTGGCGGTCGGCTTGCTTGCGGCAACCGCCCAATTCGACCGGACCGATTTCCAGTCACTTTTCGACCGTTACGTCATCGCGGGCGAACTGAGCCTGTCCGGTGCGTTGCGGCCCATTCGTGGTGGTTTGGCCATGGCGCTGATGGCCAAGCAACGCGGCTTCGACGGTGTCGTGCTGCCGCGCGAATCCGCGGAGGAGGCCGCGCTGGTCGAGGGCATCGACGTCTTCCCCGTAAGCTCGCTCGAAGAAACCGTCAGGTTTTTTGACGGCACGGCGACGATCAGCCAGCTGAAGCCGCAGCAAAGCCCGTTTCACCGGCGTCCGGCGATCAGCCATGTGGGCGATTTCTCCGAAGTCAAGGGCCAGCATACAGTCCGCCGCGCGGTCGAAGTAGCCGTCTCCGGAGCGCATAACCTGCTGCTAGAGGGGCCGCCGGGCAGCGGAAAGAGCATGGTGGCGAAGCGCATCCCCACCATCATGCCGGAGTTGACCGTGGACGAGTTCCTCGAGATCCTGGCAGTGCAATCGGCAGCGGGAGCAAGCCTGGCAGAAGAGAACCGCTGCTTCACCCGTCCCTTTCGCTCGCCTCACCATACGATCAGTGACGCCGGGATGATCGGCGGCGGCGCCAACCCGCGGCCCGGCGAAATCAGCCTTGCCCACAACGGCGTGCTTTTTCTCGACGAATTACCGGAATTTCGCCGCTCAACCCTCGAGGTGCTGCGGCAGCCGCTCGAAGACGGCAAGGTGACCATCAGCCGCAGCGCGGCCAAGGTGACCCTGCCCGCGCGAATCATGCTCGTTGCGGCGATGAACCCCACGCCGAGTGGCTACGGCGAAGGTGACAGCCGCAACGCGGGCGCTTCGCAAGCGGCCATCCTGAAGTACCGGCAGAAGATTTCCGGCCCCTTGCTCGACCGATTCGACCTGCATGTGCAGGCACCAGCGCTGACCTTCGACGAAGTGCGCTCGACCAAACCGGCGGAAAGCTCAGCGGCGATCCGTGAGCGCGTCGAACAGGCCAGGGCGCGACAGGCCAAGCGCTTCGCGGCAGACGACTCCGGCGGCGTCACAGGTGTCTCCCCCTACAACGCCAGGATGAGCCACGCGCAGATTCGCAAACATTGCGCTATCGGCGAGGCGGAGTCACGGCTGCTGCAGCAGGCAATGGAGCAGCTCAACCTCAGTGCCAGGGCCTACGACCGCACCTTGAAAGTCGCCCGTACCATCGCGGACCTCGCTGGAAGCGATAATCTGCAGGCCCCACACCTGCTCGAGGCCATTCAGTACCGCTCGATGGACCGGCAGGGCTGAGCAACGCGGCCAAGAACGGCCTACCCACTCGTGGGTCACCGCGGTATAAGCTTGGCTAATTTTCAGCCGTAGTAGCGCTTTTGGTGGATGTGCGCGCGGGACTTTTTCCGCTACCATGTAACATGTTACTTTGTTTACAGCGCTGTTCTCGTATACCCTGCCCAAACATGCCCCAACGTCTTTTACGCGCCTTTCGCCCCGCGTCCATTATCGCCGCGCTTCTGGCCGTCTGCGCCGGATACGCGGAAACCTTTGAGCGCGCTCAGCCGCTGCTCGCACAGCATTGCTATTCCTGCCATGGCAACGACGACACGACGCGCAAGGCCGACCTGAACCTCGAGTTTTTCCAGACCGAGGAATCGTGGCTGCAGCAGCAGGAGCTGCTCGACGACAGCCTTTTTTACGTGGCCGAGCACGAAATGCCGCCACCGGACTCCCAGCAGCCGAACGAGGCCGAGCGCGAAACGCTGGTCGCGTGGATGGAAAAGGCACTCGAAACGCTCGAAACCGCCTCGCGCGACGACCCGGGGCTCGTCGTAGCGCCGCGCATCAACCACCTCGAGTACGACCTCGTCATCCGCGACCTGACGGGCATCGACGTGCAGGCGGCAAAGATGTTCCCGCGCGACAGCGGCGGCGGCGAGGGCTTCACGAACGTCGGTGAAGACCTGACCGTCGAAGCCGGTCTGCTGCAAAATTCGCTCGAGGCGGCGCGGCAGGTCGTCTCGCATGCCTACGTTTTCCCGATTCGCGGGGTGGAGTGGAAGGAAAAGCCCGCACCGGCGATGAGCCAGGAAAAGGCCGCCTACTACCCCGTGCGCATCGGCTGGGATGCATGGCACGGCGGAGAGGCCAACGAACAGACCAAGGCTCATCAGCAGGACCTCAAAGTCGAAGGCAGCGACGGCAAGGAGATTGCCGGGCACAACGCGGCCTACCTCAAGGTGGCGTGGATGTACGAGCACCGCCGCTATTGGGGCAATGCAGACCTGACCTACGACGAAGCCGCTCAGAGCCAGGACCTCTACCCAAGTATCCTCGAGCGCTACCATCAATTGCTGACGATGGATCCGAACGACTTTCCCGCCTGGCGCGATGGCTATGCTGAGCTGGTCAAACGCTGGCAAGACTGGCCGGGCCCTGGGCAAGCGTCACTCGAGGATATTGAGGAACGGTCACGCGAGCTCAACGAAGCGATCGAGACCGCCAGCGGCAACGACCCGCTCAACGGCCTCGACCGCAGCTTGCGCAGCACTTCCACCTCGGGCTTCGGCGGTAAAATCTGGACTGCCTTCAAGCCCTATCCGGGCATGGCGATGGATTTTATCGCGAACAAAGCTGAGCAGAAAAAGAGTCTCGAGGCAGAAGCTAAGGACCTCGAGTGGCATCCCTTTTACCTGCAAGCCGAAGACATCCGCCGCAACGCTTCGGAGGCGTCCATTGCAAAGCTCGAAGCCTACATCGAGGAAGCGAAGCGAGTCTATCAGCCGGACTTGGAAAAAGACCGGAAACTGGTTCGTGAAACCATCACCGACTTTGCTTCGCGAGCCTGGCGCCGCGAAATGACCCCGGAACTGCTGAACCCGTTGATGGAGCTTTACGAGCAGGCACGCGCCGAAGGCATGCCTCTCAATGGAGCGCTGAAGCAGGTTATGACGGCCGTGCTCGTGTCGCCGCGCTTCCTCTACCGCTTCCAGGAGAGCGAGGGCGCCGATGAGCCGCGGGAGCTCGCCCCCCGCGAGATCGCAACCCGGTTGTCCTTCGCACTGTGGGGAACCATCCCCGATGAGGAGTTGCTAGCCGCAGCCGACAGTGGCGAGCTGCAAACCGAAACCGGCCTGCAAGCGCAGGTTTCGCGAATGGTCGCTTCGGACAAGGCGCGAATGCTCGGGCGGCAGTTCGCGGCCCAATGGCTGCACTTCGAAGGCTTTGCCGAGCGGGCGCAGCCCGATGGTCAGCGCTACAACGACTTCACGCCCGAAATCGCTCGCGACATGGAGGAGGAAGCGACGCGCTTCTTTGTCGACCTCTTTCAGTCAAATCGACCGCTCGACTGGATCATCAACGCCGATGAAGTCGAGATGAGCCTGCGCCTGGCCGGCTATTACGGCATTGAGGACACCAGCGGTATCGCCCCCCGAAGCTTTAAGCTGCGGCAGTGGGATCGCTACGATCTGCCGGAAAACCGGCGCGGTCTTCTGAGCATGGGCGCGATCATGATCGGCAAAAGCCAGCCGCTGCGGACAAGCCCGATCAAACGGGGCGCGTGGGTCGTCATCGACCTGCTCGGCACGCCAATGCCCGACCCGCCGCCCGGCGTGCCTCAGCTCAGTGAAGACCAGGTCAGCGACACGGGCCTGACGGTTGCCGAACAAATGGCCGTACACCGCAACAAGCCCAGCTGCATGAGCTGCCACCAGAAGCTCGACCCGATGGGCCTGGCGCTGGAAAACTTTGGACCCGATGGCCGCTGGCGCGATAAAGACGCCGCCGGCAATCCGCTGATTACCTCCGCCGAAGCCCCTGACGGCACCTCCATCTCGGGCATCAAAGGTCTGGCCGACTATCTTAACAAGCCCTACCAGCAACGCATGATCGCCGAGCAGTTCAGCCGGAAGCTGTTGGGCTATTTGCTCGGTCGTAAAGTGGAAATCGGTGACCAGGGTCTCATTGAAAACATGGTAGCGGCGATGGGCAACGACGAAGGCCGCGTGATGGCCGCCCTGCAAACGGCGATCAACAGCAAGCAATTCCGCTACCGCCGCGACCTACCCGCCGGTCTCGCGGTTTCGCAGTAGCTTCAAAATGCCCCCCCGAATCTCCCCTTTCACGTTGAACATTGATCAGCAGACCAAGAGCCGACCGAGTGCTTCCTTTCTGCTGGCTCGTTTGATTCAGTCAAATTTTCGAGACATATTTTTCATAAAGCTTATTTCTAAACGTAACTCGGGGACCCTGAATCAATCTTTTGTCCCGGGAGTGTCTCGTTCTTCATCTGTGGTCATAGCCAATACCAGCCCTTAGTCGCCCTATGAACTCGACCCCTATGCTAAGCCGTCGCGCCGTTCTGAAAGGTCTCGGCGCAAGCCTGACCCTTCCCTTTTTGCCGAGCCTGAAGGCGCTCGACCCTTGGATTCCCAATCCCTCCATCGCTCCGCGCCGGTTTCTGGCCATCACCTTCGGCAATGGCGTTCACATGGACGACTGGTGGATGAAGCCGCGGGGATCGTCCATCGGAGAGTTCAGCTTTGGAGACGCACTCAAGCCGCTCGAACGTTATTCGCGTTACCTGACGCCAATGCGTGGCATGCGAATCTTCGACGATACGCGTGACGAGGGTGGCTCCGGCCACATGTACTATTTCACCAACATCCTCAGCGGCGCGATCGTGAAGCCCGGCACCATCGGATGTGACGTCAGCATGGACCAGGTGATGGCCAAGGAGCTCGGTCGCAACACGCCGATCCCTTCGCTTCACCTCGGCACCGAGCCGGTGAAGAGCGGCAACATTTTTGGCGCTCCGGCCATTTGTGGGAGCACCATCAGCTGGCGCGGGCCGACAACTCCGGTTTCCGCGGATATTTATCCGCAACAGGTCTTCGACCGCCTCTTCAATTCAGAAGGCAAGCAAGCCGACAAAAGCGTTCTCGACTATGTGCTCGGTGACCTGAAGACGGTTCGCCGCGACCTCAGTGCCCGCGATCAGCAAAAGCTCGACCAGTACGCGCAAGCCGTCCGCGAGCTCGAACAGCGGATTGTGCACAGCGAAAAGCAGACGAACAGCAAGGACGACTGGCAGCCGCGAATTCGCGAACCTCACATTGCGCGCCCCGGCGACGGCCTGCCCGCACACCTGCCCGAGCACATCGCCATCATGAACGATCTGCTCGTGCTCGCACTCGCGATGGACAAGACTCGTATCGCCACCTTCGTCATGGCGCAGGACGTCACCGATCGATCGTACGGATTCGTCGAGGGCGTAGGTAACAACGGGCTTCACAACATCTCCCACCACGGCAAGAACGAGGACAAGATCCGTGAGTTCAAGCTGACGAATCACTGGCACGTGGAACGAGTTGCCGATCTGGTCGCCAAAATGGAAATGGTGGACGAGGGCAATGGCACCTTGCTCGACAACACCATGCTGCTCTTTACGCCGACCATGGACGGCGACGCGCACGACCCCACCAGCATTATGCCGATCCTCATTGGCGGTCGCAATTGCGACATCGGCGTCGGCAAATTTCACCAGCTCGAAAAGGAAGAAGATCGCCGCATCTGCAACCTGCACGTCGCGCTGCTCAACCGCATGGGCGTTTCCGCGCATTCGTTTGGCAACAGCTTCCACAGCTTCGACGCCATTTCCGGCTGATCCGACAGTACGCTAGCGCACTTCGGGATCCGTTATTCGATCAGCACCGGCGTGCCGGTCGGGATTGCCGGGAAAAGCTCTGCAATGGTCAGGTTTCCCAAGAGGACGCACCCGGCGCTGAAGGGTGTGCCGAGCTTTCGCTCGTGGTTGGTCCCGTGAAGGTAAATGTAGCGCCGGTAGGAGTCGACCGACACAACCTCATCCGGGCCGCAGATGCCCGCGCGGACGACCTCCCGTGGCGGCAGGTCACCGAGGCTCACTTCACCCGCATTCCAGCCGGGCTCGAGGCCCCTCAGGCGCAGTATGCGGGTCGTTATGCGGTTCGGTTCGTGAGGCTCTGCAGGAAGCTGCGTTGCCCCCACTGGAACGCGCCCCCTGAACTCCGCCCCCAAGGGAGCGCTCTCGCCGATGCGATCGGCAACCGCGTGCAGGCCCAGAGGTGTCCCCAGCGAGCCGTCGACCTGGCTCGGTTCCGCCGCACTGGTCGAGCAGACGAAACAGCCCACCCGCCAATCATCGATGACCTTCCAAACCAGAGCCCCTGCCAATGGCCCGGGGGCCTCCGGCAGGGGCCAGGCAGCGAAAAGTTTTTGCTCGCGGATCGACACCCAAATCACGCAAGCTCGCCGATTCTCGCCATCGCCCAACTTCACCCTTAGAGACGCCAGTTTCTCCTGAAGCGTCGCTTTCAGAGCCTCTGCGAAAGCTGCATTCCCGGGTTCGACGGCCTCCAACGCTGAATTTATTCTCATGACATACCGCATCGGAATCGTGGGCGCCACGGGCGCCGTCGGTCAAGAACTCATCCGCCTGCTGGTTGAGCGCCGTTTCCCCCTGGGGGAGCTCGTACCATTGGCGTCGAGCCGGTCCGCCGGGAAGCCATTGACGTACGGCGGGCAGCAATGGACGGTTGCCGAAGCGACTCCGGACGCCTTCGCAGGTCTCGATGCGGTCATTTTCAGCGCCGGTGCCAGTATCTCGAAGCAACTCGCTCCAGCGGCGGTCGAACACGGTTGCACGGTGATCGATAACTCCTCGGCCTTTCGGATGGATGACGGGGTGCCTCTGGTCGTCCCGGAAGTGAACCCGCAGGCAGCGCTCGAACATACGGGGATCATCGCCAACCCCAACTGCTCGACGGCTGTCTCGCTAATGGGCCTGATGCCACTGCATCAGCAATTTGGGGTCAAGCGGGTCATCGCCTGCACATATCAGGCGGTGTCAGGTGTTGGGGATGCCGGCATCCCGGAACTTCGCGCCCAGAGCGAAGCCTACCTCGCGGGAGCAACGGAGCCCGCACCCGAGGCCTTCCCCCACCCGATCGCTTTTAACCTGTTGCCCCAGGTCGATGTGTTCCTCGATGACGGTTACACCAAGGAGGAGCTCAAGATGGCGAACGAGACGCGCAAAATCCTGGCACTTCCCGAGCTGAAGGTTTCCACGACCTGCGTGCGCGTGCCGGTCTTTCGTGCCCACAGCATCGCCGTGCATGCGGAGTTCGAAAAGCCTGTCGATCTCGCCGTTGCGCGGGAGGCCATCGCCGAATTCCCCGGTGCCGAGCTCTGTGACGAGCCCGCCGAGCAGCGCTACCCCCTGCCCCGGGCCTATAGCGAGCGCGAGGAATGTGGCGTCGGTCGCCTGCGCTACGACGCCGCCCTCGACAACGGCCTCGCGTTCTGGGTGGTGGGCGACCAGCTTTGGAAGGGGGCAGCACTCAACGCGATCCAGATCGCCGAGCTGTTGGTGGCCAAAAACCGGTTGAAGCTCTGATCGGTCAGGTTTGCAGGGAAGCGCGGCCGTCCCTTCAGGACTTTGCCATGCTTCGCGCTTGCCCGTGGCCTCGCGGGTGTTAGGTTTCGGAAGCAATGGCCTTCCTTTCGAAAAAGACCCCGATTCGCGTCGCTGTTACGGGCGCCGCGGGAAACATTGGCTACGCGCTCGTCTTCCGGATCGCTTCCGGCCAGATGTTCGGCCCAGACCGGCCCATCGCACTCAACCTGATCGAAATCCCGCCGGCACTCGAAGCACTCAAAGGCGTCGTGATGGAGCTGAAGGACTGCGCTTTCCCGCTGTTGAAGGACATTCAGGCAACCGCCGATCTGAACGAAGGCTTCACCGACTGCGACTGGGCGCTGCTAGTGGGCAGCGTACCCCGCAAGCAAGGGATGGAGCGGGCGGACCTTCTCGGCATCAACGGCAAGATCTTCGTCGGGCAGGGTCGCGCAATCAACGACAACGCAAAGCGTACCTGCCGCACCCTGGTGGTCGGCAACCCCTGCAACACCAACTGCCTCATCGCGCAGCGCAGCGCCCCCGACCTGCCGCCGGAACAGTTTTTTGCGATGACGCGTCTCGATGAAAATCGTGCGAAGAGCATGCTCGCGGACAAGGCGGGCGTCGACACGACCGAAATCAGCCGCCTTTGCGTGTGGGGTAATCACAGCCCGACGATGTTCCCGGACTTCCTGAACGCGAAGATCAATCGCCAGCCAGCCACCGCCGTCATCACCGACGAAGCCTGGCTCAAAAACGACTTCATTCCGGCGGTCGGCCAGCGCGGCAAGGCCATCATCGAAGCTCGCGGCGCTTCGTCGGCGGCCTCCGCCGCCAATGCGGTGGTCGACACCGTCCGCGACCTGAGCAACCCCAGCCGTGGCGAAATCCACAGTGTGTGTGTGGTTTCCAGTGGCGAGTACGGCGTGCCCGGAGGCATCGTGACGTCACTGCCCATCAAGGTCGACGCCGTTGGCAAATGGAGCGTCGACGAAGACTTCAAACTCAACGACTTCGCTCGCGAAAAAATTAACGCCAGCAACGACGAACTCGTCGAAGAACGCCGCCTCGCCTTCGAGCAGCTTGGCATGAGCGTCTGAGACGTCCCTGAGAGCGCGAGGCAGACGCGTGTTTCCTCCTAATGGCGAAAGTAATCTTCGGAGCCGTTTTCCTTGCCGCCCTCGCTCTTGTGCTGGGGTTGGTGTTCTGGGAGCGCGCGCCTATGGCAGCCCCGGAGGCCGCGCCTGACCTCGAAGAATCCGCGCCAGAGCCCCCTGCAACCGCCGAACCGGCGGCCGGGGAAGAAGCAGCACGGCCTCCGATCGAAACGGCACCCCGGCTTGCTGACGCGGAGTATGTCCGCCGTGCTCGCTCGGCCGTGCGAAGACGGCTCGACCTGCCCAGGAATGTCGAGCCTTTTGTCGAGATGGCGGAGTCACGGGTAATTGTCACCTTCCCAAAGGAAGCTACCGAGGTTGTGCCGACGGGCCCAAACGCCTACCTCGCGAGGGTCTACCTCGATCCCGAAACCGGGGCCGTCCAGCAGTTTTTCACGGGACGGTAGCGGCCTTCACATTTGTATCAACGTGCGCTTTCCCGGTGGCAAGTCCCCGGCTAAGCGGCAAGATCCCGGCGACCGTCATCGCGGTTTCGCTCGCGCAGCCAGTCCATGGTTTCGCGAAGTACGCTGTCGAGGTCGCGCGGCACGAGACCCAAGCGGTGCTCGAGGGTTTCAGTGTCGCACCAGAGCGGCTTGCGTGTGAGCGCGACGCCCTCGACCGTCACACTCGGCGTTTTGCCCAAGAGCTTGGCCCACTGCTCGGAAACCGAAGCGAAGGCGCGGGCCACCGGGTAAGGAATGCGCCTAGTGGCCGGTTCGGGCCCTCCAAGGGCGTGAAGCCGTTGGGCGAAGTCGCTTAGCGAAAGGTTGTGGGCACCGAGGATGAAACGCTCTCCGCGGTTCCCGCGCTGCGCGGCGCGCACACTCCCCTCGCCCACATCGTCGACTGAAACGAAATTGAGCGCACAGTCGAGCAAGGCGGGAGGCGGGTCGTCCAGGAACATCTGGACCATTTGGGTCGGGGGCGTGCCATTAAAGTCGCCTGTTCCCAGAGGCGCCGTTGGGTAGGTAATGACAATCGGAGCCCCCTGAGCAGACATTTCGCGTGCGAAGGCATCGGCACGCCACTTGGCACTTGTGTAAGGGCCTGGCATCGAGTCCAGAGGCGGAAGCTCCGCATCCGACTGCAATTTGCCGTCCAGCTCCGGCAAAATGGTTTCCGAAGAGGTATGGACGATTCGCTCGACTTGCTGACGCCAAGCCTCCTGCAACACAATCTGCGTGCCGCCAAGGTTGACGTTCTCGAAGATGTCGGGCTCGGAAGCCCAGAAATGCGCGGTGCCCGCCGTGTGAAAGACCCAGCGCACGCCCTCGCATGCCCGGGCCACTGCCAGGGGATCCGTCACCGACGCGGCGATGACATCACAGCCGCCGGGGAAGTCCGGCGGCGCGAGGCCATCATCGAGCACGCGGACACCGAAGCCCCGAGCAAGCAAACTTCTGACAATGGCTTTGCCGATAAAGCCATAACCGCCGGTGACCAGTGCTAAATTGCGCATGTCGTACCTTTCGCAAAGCTCATGCCTGCTCTAAAGAGACAGTCGAAAATCGCGCCGAAACCTGTCGCAAAAGAGCCCGAAAAAGGGATATCGTGTTCGAAGAATGCTTTCCGGAGAGGGCCACGGCGGCCTCTCATCCCGTTCCCGTTTTGCCGCGCAACAGGCTTCTGTTACCGCCTAGCCGGCATCGGCGAGGCCGCTGCGGCGCAGCAGCGCCTGCGGGTCAGGATCGCGGCCCATGAAGGTGCGGAAAAGCTCCTCGGCCGGAGCGCTGTTGCCCTTTTCGAGGATGGCTTCGCGAAACGCCTTTCCGGTTTCACCGTTCAAAACGCCCTCCTGCTGGAACCGGGTGAAGGCGTCCGCGTCGAGCACCTCTGCCCATTTATAGGAGTAGTACCCCGCGGCGTAACCGGTCGGACTCGCGAAAAGGTGGCTGAAGTGGCGGGTGAGGCTCGGGCTCTCGGTGGCGAGCTCTGCCTTGTAATCGCGAATTTGCTCCTGAATCCACGCTTCGAGATCCTCGGCGCCAGCAGCCTCCTCCGCAGCGAGGTGGAGGCTGAGATCGAGCTTGGCGAGCGAAAGTTGCCGCATGGTGGCCGAAGCACTGAGGTAATTGCGCGCGGCGAGCATCTTCTCCAGCAGCTCCGGCGGCAGCGCCTCGCCGGTTTCGTAATGGCCGGCAATGAAGGCCAGGGCCTGCGGTTCCCAGCACCAGTTTTCGAGCAACTGCGACGGCAACTCTACGAAGTCCCACACCACATTGACGCCGCTGAGGTGCGGGTGCGGCACCCGGCTGAGCAGGTGGTGCAGCAAGTGACCGAATTCGTGGAAAATCGTTTCAACCTCGACGTGGCTCATCAACGCAGGCTTGCCACCACTGGGCTTGGCGAGGTTGCCGCAGATAAGCCCCAGATGCGGCTGGTGGCCTTCCCTGCGAGGGCCTCCCGTGCGCAGGTAGTTCATCCAGGCCCCCGCGCGCTTGCTGTCGCGGGGATGCCAGTCCGTGAAAAACGAGCCGAGGTGCTCGCCGCGGGGGTCGTAGAGCTCGTAGAAGCGCACCTCGGGATGCCAGACCTCAACCGCGTCCTCGACTACCGCCTCACCCTGGCGCGCCTGGACCTCGCCCTGCGGGTTCTTAAACACCGTAGGTCGCTCGGTAATGCGAACGTCGAAAAGGCGCTCGGCCAACTCGAAGAGGCCCTGAATTACCTGGTGAATCGGAAAATACTGGCGAACGACCTCTTCATCGAAATCGAACTCCGCGCGGCGGCGCTTCTCCGCCCAGTAACTGGTTTCCCACGGTTGCAGTAAACCCGGCTCAGTCCCGGTCGCCTCGGCTTTAAAGTCGCGCAAGGCCTGCACTTCACCTGCGAACGGCGCTTTCACACGATTGTGAAGATCCTCGACGAAACCCAGTGCCTGCGCGCCACTGCGGGCCATCCGCCGGGCTGTTACCAGATCGGCAAAGTGCGCCCTCCCGAGCAGCTCGGCCTTGAGCTGGCGCAATTGAAGCAAACGGCGAACAAGCGGAGTATTGTCGTGTTTTTCTGTCCAGCCCACCCGTGTATAGGCCCGCCACACTTCCTCTCGCAGGCGGTCGTCGTCGGCGTATCGCAATACGGGCAGCAACGAAGGGGCCTGCAGGGAAAAGCGCCACGCCTCGGGGCGGCCCTTGGCCGCGGCTTCTTCCCGCGCAGCATCACGCACCGACTGCGGCAGCCCGCTGAGGCGCGTCTCGTCCTCGATGTAGCATTCCCATGCGTTGGTGCTGTCGAGGACATTCTCGCTAAACTGCTGGGCAACCGACGACAGCTCACGATTGATTTCGCTCAAGCGGGCTTTGGCGGCATCGTCGAGATCGGCGCCCTCCTCGCGGAATTCCGCGAGCTGCTCCTCCACGAGTCGGCGGTCGATCGGCCCGAGGTTTTTGGCTTCCTGGGAATCGGCAAAGGCGCAAAGGCGCTCCCAAAGCGCGGCGTTGAGCGGAAGTCGGCTAAAGAAATCGGTCACCTTCGGCAGCATCTCCCGGTAGGCGGCCCGAAATTCGGGTGATTCGTTCACCGACTGGAGGTGTTCGACGTAGCCCCATGCTCGGGTCAGCTCCTCAGTCGCCGCTTCAAGGGCACCAAAGGTAGTGGCAAAGCTGACCTCCCGGAGAGGCTGTGCGGCGATTTCGTCGATCCACCGCTGCGCCTCCGCCAGAGCCTGCGCGATGTCCGGTGCGACGGCCCCCGGGGCCAAGCGGTGCCAAGCGATGTGAAAGGAATCCTCGAGAAAGGGATGTTGCATTCTGACACGGTGAGCGAGGCCGCAGGCGGCGTCAATGGACACTCGCGGCAGATGCACCAAAGCGTCGGAACATCGGCCTAACCTGAAGGCGGCATCCCGGCACTTCCTGGGATTTCGCCTAGGCCTTTTGAGTGTATAATTAAAATTTATTATTTATTCTTAGGTACTTTTAACATTGAAAACTTTATAAACTCCATTAGCCTGCTTTCCCCCTTATCCATGAACTCTCCCCCTAAACTCGCCTTCGCGCTGGTTGCGCTTGCCGCAGAACGGCCAGACCCTCGCTTTCCAAATCAACACAATTATCTTCCTCGCCACGGACAGCCCCAACACACTCAACGGAAACGATAGTTTCAACCCTCAGGCGATCCAAACGTTCTCGGGATCCCTCTTTTTGACCGACAGCAGCGGGAACCTCCTCAGCGGTGTTGTCCCTGGGCCTGCCGCAATCGCTGGCCTTTTCGGTCTTGCGGCCTTGCTGATTGCGCGTCGCCGAGTGTAGGCAGCCCACCCGCCTTTTTAACGGACGGGCACGGTAGGGGCCCGATTTTCGTCTGCCGCGTCTGAGGCGGCTCCGGCGCTTGTCAGTCGGTAGGCGCGCCTCCGGTGTCCTTCCCGAAAAGTTGGACCTTTACGCTGCCCGGGCTGTCCGTTGGGATAGCGGTTTTTCCGTTATCCCGACTATGCGTGCTTTCCGACTGGGTTCCGCTGTGGTGCTGCTCTTGAGCGCTACATTTTCTCACGCCGACGACTGGCCTGGCTACGAGGCCGGCACGAAGAGCTGGAACAGCTCACCCTCTCCTATTGCGCCATCGGACCTGCAGGTCGCGTGGGCACGCTCTTTCGAGACACCGTTTTTCGCAGGTACTGGCTGGCGCCCAAATAAGGACGTCAATCCGCTGATGCGCACGCACCTGCACTCGCGGAACCTCGTGGTGCTCGACGGGCATCTCGCGCTGGTTGCGACCAATAATGTGCCCAAGCGCGAGCACGATTCGAGCGGGCCTCTTGTGACCATCCTGGACGCTGCCACGGGCGACACCCGCAATGTTATTGGCGTGCGCCTGGGCATGGGCAACAGCGGCATGCGTGGCAAATATCCCGAATACCCGCGCTTTAACGGCGCAGAGAATTTCCACGGGGCGACCAACGTCTGGTGGGACCCCGAAACCAAAATCCTCTATCTCGCTGCGCCGGGTGACGGCCCCTCACAGAGTGCCTACCTGCCACTCGCCAACACCGGCACCTGGGAGCCTGGCTCCTGGCAAGCGGGCATTCCGGCGTACCGCACAATCAACGAACAGTTCCCGGAGATCGCCGACGTTTTCGGCAACCCGCGCAGCGCAACGGTCCAAGAAGCCAACGGCCAGCCTACCGATTCCACCGATGCCTGGGGGCTCGACCTCAGGTTTTTCAAACGGGAAAGACTCAAGCCCGAAGACGGTGTTGCCGCCTGGCTGCAAAAGGTTCCCGGCTGGAATCGCAGCTCGTTTTTCGAAGTAGACGAGGACGGGCCGCTGCTCATCTTTCATCACAGTGCCGGTCACGGGCAGGGCGGTCACCCGATGTTCGTCAACAAATACACCGGCATGTTGATGCACGACGATCTGCTGCCGGGATCGGAGGACTGGCCGGAGCTTACCCAACCCTTCCTTCGCTGGGGCGGCTCGCTAATTGGTGACGGGCGCGTGTACTTCTTCGGACCGAGCGGCAACGACGGCGGGAAATTCGTTTCCCGGCCAAACCCGTCTCAGGATCTTTACTTGTGGGCCTACGACTACCGACTGACCGACGAGCAGCCCAACAGCGGCGCGACCTTCGGGGTGGCCAAGGATACATTGGAGCTTGCCCCAGCCTTTCACTACACCCGCCAAACCCGCGGCGAGGGCGGTGCCGAGAGCTGGGTGGAGCTCGACGGCTTTTACCGCAACAAGGCAGCACTGATCGCCGACAATGCGCTCTGGTTCGCCTGGAAGCCTGCCAGAAACGAACCCGTGGAGCTGCTCAGGGCCGACGAGTCCGGCATCCATACCGCCAGCCTGGATATCGGCACCGGCCTGACCGGCGGCGACCTCTGGCCGCACTTCAGCTATGCCGAGGTCGACGGTAACCCCTACCTGGCCTACTATGGCGGTGTCGGAGTGACGCGAGAACGTACCGAAATGAAAGACCATGAGGGCGAGCGGATCACCGGCTGGGAAACCGAGGCAAAGCCGCCGCGTGGCCCGGCCGAGCTCGCCATTTTTGACATCCAGGCGGGCAAGGTTTCGCAAAAGTGGAACCTCACCGAAGCCATCCCACACCTTCCGCCAAACAGCCATTGGGGCTATCTCGAGCGTAGCCACATGATCGTTGCGGGTCGTTTTGCGGTTGTCGGCTGGGTGGAAACGACGCAAACAGATGCCCGCAACGCCCAATTGGCGCTGACCTTCTTCGACCTCGCCGATCCGTCCGCAACGCCCCAATTGCGCCGGTACGACCTTGGCTTTAGCGGATCGGAATTTCCGCAAAGCATTCTCAACGGACTGGTGGCCGCAGATGGTACGCTTTACGCACACATTCTGCAGGCCGACAGCCTCGCGGTGGATGACCCGGAATTCGAGGCCCAGCACGTCCTGGCTCTGCGCTAAACGGCCAAACCCTCTGGCAGTATCACATCGCGGACCGTCAGTTTGCCAAAGAAAGCTTTCCTGCGGAAAGACCCTCTAACACCTAAGCGAAATTCGCGCATAGTCCAAACGCGGGATGGAGCAATTTTTTGCGCAATGGTATAAGCAACAGAAATCAGGAAGGCTCGGGGTAGCGCATTTTCTAATCCCTGAGCAACCAACCTAAGAATACGCGCCCAACCTTCCCGCCCTCACCCAGCCATGAAAACCTCGCTTTTATTCGCCTTTCTCGTGCCCTTGGCATTTGTTTGCAGTGGCCTTTCCGCCGCGCCCGCTCCGCAGCTTCGGGAGAAGTCGACCTTCTACGAGATGCTGTTCGACTTCAAAAAGCAGCACGAGGCCTGGTGGGCCGGCATGCCAGAAAGCCAGCGAACGCCCATTCGCAACACATGGTGGCGCGACGCTACTAAAAACCAGTTTCACGACGTCATCGAAGTCTCGCACCCCGGCTACTTTCTGGAGCTCGCCCTCGATTCCAGTGACAACTATCGCGCGAACAATTTTGGCGAATTTTTCCCCTGGTTCCGCAACGAGAACGTCGAGCGGATCGAGCGCAACCTCATCAAACGCCGGATCGAGCGCTTGAAGACAGAAGTTCTTTCGGACGACGATCCCCTCCGCTCGCAGCTCGATGAGCTGCTTGCCGAACTCCCCGGCGGCGAGAGCGCCTCACCCGAGCGCATGGCGTTATGGGCCAATCTGGTCGATTACTCCATTCTCGATGAATACGCGGGCAAACTGAACATGATCCTCACCTACGGGCGCGAGATCTGGCAGTCGGAGCTGCGCAGCGAGCTTGCCAGCAAGAACCTGAATGATCGCGTTAACCGGCTTCAGACGGCCATCGATCAACGCCAGGAGGAACTGCTTCGCCTGATCGAAGGCGGCGCCAAACCGACGCCCCCACCGCAACTGCGGGAGGGAGTCACAGAACTGGGGAGGGAGATCGCGGCCCTGCGCATTCGACTCGAGGGCGTGGAGGAAGTGCTTTTCGCCCAGCGCACCTCAGCGCGTGGACCGCACTGGTATGAAAGCTTTGGCTACTGGTGCGACAACTATTCGGAAAACCTAAGTGACTGGAACGTGCAAAAAAGCGGCCGCCTCGTTCGCCTCAATTTGCGCGACCTGAGCGAGAACGCCATTCTGGAAGATCCCGAAGGCAGCTTCCGCGACCCCTGCGTGCACTTCAGCGGAGAGAAAATCCTGTTTAGCTATCGACCGGCTGGCGAATACCACAACCACCTTTACGAAGTCAACGTCGACGGCACCGGCATGCGCCAGCTAACGGATGGCCCTGACGACGACATCGAGGCGATCTACCTGCCCGACGGGGACCTCGTTTTCTGTTCGTCGCGCAGCCGCCGCTGGGTGCCGTGCCTCAACGCCCAGGTCGCCACTCTGCACAAGTCTGACCCGAACGGTGACAACATCCGCATGCTGACCAGCAATGTGGAAACCGAAAACACGCCGTGGGTCATGCCGGACGGGCGGCTTCTGTTCATGCGCTGGGAGTACGTCGAGCGCGACCGGGCGCATCCGCACGGCCTCTGGACCATCAACCCGGATGGCACCGGCATCATGACCTATTGGGGCAATATGAACGAGGGTGACGTGTTCATTGATGCCAAGCCGATTCCCGGCACTGACGAGGTCATCTTCATCCGCCACCCGCACGGCAGCGGCGAGCACGTCGGCACGATTGCCCGGCTGAACCCCAACGACGGTCCCGACGAAAAAGGCAGCATCCACAACATTTCCGAATACGTCAGGCTCGACCGGAAACGCGGCTACCGGGACCCCTGGCCGCTGGCAATGGGCGTCTACCTCGCCTGCCAGGACAATCGCCTCTACCTGATGAACGACGACGGTGACCGTCTGTTGCTCCACTCGGTCAAGGAAGGCTGGATTCACGAGCCGCGCGTGATGGGGCCTCAGCCCAAGCCGCCGGTCATCCCGAGCCGCGTCGACCTCAGCCAGACAACCGGCCAAATGGTTCTGGCGGACGTGACGCATGGGCGCCACCTCGGCGAAGTCGACTACAACGAAGTCGATCACCTGCTGCTGCTCGAAGTCCTGCCCAAGCCAGTACACCACACGGGCCATACCGAGAACCTCAGTTACAATGGCAACTTCTTCCTCGAGCGGGTGCTCGGCCGTGTGCCCGTCGAAGAAGACGGCTCGGCGTACTTCGAGGTGCCCGCCTTGCGCAACATCTTCATGGTCGCCGTCGACAAGGAGGGCAAATCGATCAAGCGGATGCAGAGCTTCGTCACGGTGCAGCCGGGCGAGATCGTCAGCTGCGTGGGCTGCCACGAAAACCGCACCCACACCTCGCCGCGCACGACCGACCTCGCCGCGCTCAAACGCCCGCCCTCGCAGATTGAGAAACCGGAAGGTGTGCCGGACATTTTTCACTTCCCGCGCGACGTGCAGCCGATTCTCGACAAACATTGTGTGGAGTGCCACGACAACGAGAACCCTGCCGCCAATGTCGTGCTCAACGGCGACCTGGACCCCTGGTTCAACCAGGCCTACGTGACCATTCGCATGCGCGAAGGGCTCATCAGCGCTGGCTTCGGCGGCGTTGGCAACACGGGCAACCTCGACCCGCGCTCGCTCGGGGCCGGCCACAGTGAAATTTACCAGCTGATGAAGAACGGCCACCAGGGGGTCGAACTGAGCGAGCAAGAGCTGGAAAAAATCTATTGGTGGATCGAGAGCTGGGCGCAGTACAGCGGCACGTTCGCCTTCCTCAACAAGGACGGCGATATCCGCATGCCCGTCGACATGAAGCTGACGAACAACCACTGCGGCAGTTGCCACGGACGGGGGAAGTGGAGCGGCTTTCACAACCAGAACGGCGCACCGCCCGTTCGTTCCGACAAGCGCGAGACGATGGGTCTGCGCGTTAACGTCTCTCACCCAGAACAATCGCGGATGCTTCGGGCCCCCTTATCAGTCGAAGCCGGCGGCCTGGGCCTGTGCCGGGAGCGCAAGGCCGTCAGCCGCCCGGAAGCCCTGAAGGGTGAAAAGAACTGGCTCAACCTCGAAGCCGATCCGCCCGCGAACGTTTTCACCAGCACGGACGACCCCGTCTATCAGGAAATGCTCGCGCAGATCAAAGCCTACGCCGAAGAAAACCTCGCCAAACGCCGCATGGAGAAGCCTAACACCGTGCCTCACCACGACTGGGTGCGCGAAATGAAACGCAATGGCGTGCTCGAGGAAGACTTCACGCCCGAGGGCAAGGACCTGCAGTTCTACTTCGACGTCGATGAGCGCTACTACCGGTCCTTCTGGCACCGCCCGGAGCCGTCCGGCACCGTAAGCGGCATCCAGCCCGAAGCGCACCCTAGCTATCGCGCGAACTAGATTCGTTGCTTCCCGATTTCCGAAGGCGTCGCGGCCGAGGCCGCTTCGCCGGGGTTTTTTGTTCCTATCATTCGTTTTCACCTTGGTCTTGTAATGCCTTTCGCTCACCCATTTTCCGTGCGCCGCCTGCTCGTTCCCGGCGCTGGTTTCACGCGGGCCGTAACGCTTGGCGCCGCCCTCCTGGCGAGCGCAGCGGCGACCGCTCAGGACGCTTTCCGCTCTCCGTTTGCAGTTGAGCTTTCGCCCGACGCCTCCATGCTGGCCGTCAGCGACCGCACCGCCAAAGCCATTTACCTCATTGATGCGAACTCGCGTGAGTTGACCGCCGCCCTGCCCCTGGCCGGAGAAGGCATGGGCCTGGCCTGGACCCCAGAGGGTGGCTTGATCGTCGCGGAGTACGACCACGGCACACTCGCCCGGATCAACGCCGCCACTGGCGAAGTCGTTGACCGCTTCACCGTCGCGAAGAAGCCCGTCGATGTGGTCGTGGTCGGCGACGCCCTGGCCGTGACCGAATACGGGCTGGGTGAGCTGCTCGTGCTCGACCGCAACAGCGGCGCGGGGCGCCACCCCGGGCCCCCGGCGCCGCCGCCCGGCTTGGGGCCCGCCCACCCCGCCACCTGAAAAGGTTCC
>JBHJGW010000315.1:0-12598 GCA_050331415.1 Opitutales bacterium
GGAAACGATCTGGCTGAGCTTTTTTGATGTCGACGACGATAACTTCGTCGAAGTGCGCGGGTTCGCCGCAGAAATCAATCCCGTCAACGCCTACCTCGAACAGCTGGTGGAGACGGGCTACTTCGAACCCCTGGAGGAGGCGGATTTCCGTCGGCGCGACCAGAACTTCGAATTCATTTTCCGCCTGAGGTATCTCCCAGACCCCGCGTCTGCAGATGCCGGCTCCGGCACAGAATCCAGCGCTTCCTGATTTTCCATGCTTGCCCGCCTTCAGCAGTACTTTGTTCGCCTGACGCTCCGAGAAAAGGTTTTGCTGAGCCTCTTCCTCTGGGTCATCCTCCTAATCGCGCTCAATGCCGTGATCGGGGAAGTCCGCTTCACCCTGGTGGGCGTTCGGGGCAACCAGGAGACGCTGGCGGCCTACGAACCCGTGGTTGCCCACGCCGATCAGGTAGAGGCGCAGCTGCAGCAGGTGCGGGCGCAATTCGATTCTGAGCGAACGCTCAGTCGCGCGGACCTCGCCGGTCGCGTGGACCAGCTCTCCAATCGAGCCGGGCTGGAACTGCAGAGCCTGCGCACCGATACCACGCCTGTCGGACTGCTAAAAGAGCATACCGCGCGGGTGCGCTACGAAAATGTGCCGATCGCCGACTTGCTGCGCCTCTCTCAACTGGTTCGCCAGGACAACCCGTACCTCTATTTGGCGCGGGTTCGCCTGACCGACGAGCAGCGCAGCCCGCAACTGCTGGACGTGCCTTTAATCGAAATCAACTCCTTTGAACTCGAGCTCGATCTCGAGCCAAACCTCGACGACGCCCCGTGATGCATCCCATGGCCCGGCCTTGCCCTAACCGCATGCCCTTTCAACCCCGCATACTCCTCATACTGCTGGCCCTGGTTCTGGCGAGCGGCTCAGGTGCACAGACGCCCGAACCCATGGGGCCAGCGCTGCAAATCCGCAGCCTGGAAGGTGCCGTCCAGCAGCTGGAGCTCCTCACCGACCGCCCGTTGCTGCGCGCGGTACCGGTGCCGGACAGCCCGCTGGACTTCAACACGCGGGAGCCCATGCCGCAGTCGGAGTTGATCATGGCGCTGCAAAGCCTGCTTTCGATCAACGGCATCGCGGTGGTCTCCGTCGGCGATTTTCTGAAGCTGGTGCCGGTGGCCGAGGTTCAGCGGCATTCGCCCGATTTGATCGAGGGAACCACGCTCGACATGCAGCCGTCGCTGGCTTGGTACATGAAGCAATTCAACTTCAATTTCCTCAATGCACGCACCGACGAACTGGAAATGGTTCGGGGCCTGATGAGCAACCCGCAGTTCATCATCACCTACCCCAAGGCCAATTCGATTCTGCTGACGGACACGCTGGCCAACCTGCAGCGGATCGAGCGCGTGCTCGTCAAAGCCGACCGGGCCGACCCGGACGTGACCGAACTTTACTTCTTCGAGCTCGAAAATGTCGAGGCAACCGAGATCGCCAACCAGCTGCAGAGCCTGTTGCTCGATGAGGGGTCGACCATCTCCCTGGCTTATCGCAACAACACAAAGATCGAGGCCGACGATCGCACGAACCAGCTCATCCTCGTCACGCACCCGGACAATTATGAGCGGTTGACCGAAATCGTGGAAAAACTCGACATCGACGTCGAGCCAGTGACCAACCACCTGTCGTATTATCTGCGCCACGCGGAAGAAGCCAGCCAGGTGGCCGGTATCCTCAACGAACTGATCCAGGCCCAGCAGCAGGCCGCCGAAGATGCCACGGGGCGCGCCGGGCGCACCGGGGCCAACCGCGGTGGCCAGGGTGAGGCCGGAGGTCAGGGCAACGGCCAACAGCCGCCGCGCACCGTGGAGCAGGCCGCCGCAAATGTCGCTCGCGGAGCTTCGCCACGCCTGTTCTTCAGCGACTTCGTCAATGTCGTCGCCGATGAGCGAGCCAACGCGATCCACGCTACCGGTACCGAGAATGACTTGCGTATCATCGAGGAGCTTCTGGAAAAGATCGATGTCGCGCTGCCGCAAGTTCGCATCGAGGTCGTGATTGCCGACGTCACCCTCAACCAGGGCCAAAGCAGCGGCCTGGACGCTTTCAATGTCGAAATCGACGGTGACGGCACCATCGACTTCCCCTCCCTCGACTTCGGCCCGGGCGACAATCAGGGCCTCGGCCTGAGCAATGTGAACGTTCCCATCGAAGGGGACTTTTTCGACAACGTTTCGCTGGCGGCTTCGATCGGTTTTTCGCGAACTTCGGGCGACGCCAACATCCTGTCCACCCCGACTATCCTGACGCAGCACAACAAGACGGCGACAATCGTGGTCGCCGAGCAGCGTCCCTTGATTACCGGCACCACAACCAACGACACCGGGACGACCAGCAGTGTCGACTTCCGCCGGGTGGGTATCGAGCTGGAGGTCACGCCCTTGATCGGCAAAAATGGCGAGATTCAGCTCGAAATTTCGCAGAGCAGCGACGACTTCGGCGACACCGTTGCCACAATCGACGGCACCGATCAGCCCGCCATCTTCGAACGCCAGGCGCAGTCTTTCGTCAGCGTGCAGAGCGGGCAGACGATCGTATTGGGCGGGCTGCGCCAGCGCGACACTGACTACCGGCGCAACCGCCTGTTTCTCCTGGGAGATCTGCCAATCCTTGGCCCGTTGTTCCAGCCGGAAGAATACAGCGTCACGGAGACGGAGCTGATCATCTTCATCCGCCCAACGGTTGTCGAGAACCCTGCCGAAGTCGACAGGCTGACCCTGGAAGAGCTCGAAGACCTCGACGAAACCGGCGACACCCTGCGCGAATACTTCCGTACGGGCGATTTCCCGGGCCCGAACCCGCCACCCTACGACCCCTACAAAATCAAGGAGCTCCTCGGCATCAACGACCAGTACCGCGAGCGTGAGCGAAACTCCATTCGGCGCGTCGAAGACGACGAAGAGCCGGAGACAGAGCCCGTGGAGAGCGTCAATGAAGCATCACGCCGTGCCGGCGCTGGCGTGCGGGGACGCGAGCTCGTTCAGCCCGAGGCATCCTCGGAACCCAAACCCCAACCGAAAGACAACGTTCCGATGCTCCGTGGAAGGGGGCGGTAGCCATCCCGAACCTGCACCAGAGCCCGAATTCGTTCGTCCTCTGCCTATGTCCTTTGAAGCCACCATTCGCGAAATGCTCGAGGAGAGCCGCCGGGAGGAATTTGACGAGCTGACACGCCCGGAACGCGCGCTCTGGCTCAAGGAGGCCTGGGGACTCGACGAGCACCAGCTGCGGGAGCGCCTTGCCGACCTCTCGGGTATGCCAACGCGCCCCACGTTTTCCCTGAGCAACCGCGCGGAGCGTGCCCTGCCCTTGCGGTTGATCCACGAATACCAGTGCCTGCCGGTGCGCGCGCCGGACGTGCCGGAAGAAGATCCCGCCGAGGCCAACGCCGAACCCCTGCCCCCGGGGGAGCCTTTGAACCTCGTTACCAGCTGGCCGCCCGATCCGATTATGGACGAGTGGATTTTCGCTGCGTGCAGCCGCCCGGTCGAATGGACCCTTGGCCCGGCCGAGGAAATTGCCAACACCATCACGCAGGTTTACGGGATTGGCTCCGGCAGTCTGGAAGATGACTCCGCCGACCTCCTCGCCGAAGCCGAACAGGAAGAGGAGGAGGACGAAGAAGCGGCGCTGATCCGCTTCGTCAACGATGTCATCACCAAGGCAGTCGCGGATCGCGCAACCGACATCCACTTTGAGCCCCGCAAGGACGCCTTGCAAATCCGCTACCGCATCGACGGGGCGCTGGTACCCGTCCGCGTGCCGGACAACCTCGTGCGCTTCCAGCGCGCGATCATTGCCCGTCTGAAGATCATGGCGCGGCTGAACATCTCCGAACGGCGTCGACCGCAGGACGGCCGCATCAGCTTCCAGCTCGGCCGCGAGGAGCTCGACATCCGCATCAGCAGCCTGCCGACCATGTACGGCGAAAGCGTCTCACTGCGCCTGCTTTCCAACAAGGGCGCACCGGTGACCATTCCCGACCTCGGGTTCATCGACCGCGAGCAAAAGCTGATCGACCAGATCCTCGCCCGCCCGCACGGCATCATTCTCGCCACCGGGCCCACGGGGTCGGGGAAGTCGACCACGCTCAGCGCCTTCTTGCGGCGCATACGGGACCCGCGGCGACGGCTCATCACAATCGAGGACCCCGTCGAATACGAAATCGAGGGCGTCAACCAGACGCAGGTCCACAGCGATATCGGGCTGACCTTTGCCAGCGCCCTCCGCTCGGTTTTGCGACAGGATCCGGACGTCATTATGGTAGGGGAAATTCGCGACCGCGAGACGGCGGAGATCGCCATCCGCGCCTCGCTGACGGGCCACCTCGTGCTGTCGACGCTGCATACCAACGACGCCCCGGGGGCGCTGACGCGCTTGATCGACATGGAGATCGAGCCCTTCCTGATCGCGTCGTCAGTGGAGCTTATTATCGCCCAGCGCCTCGTACGCCGCTTGTGCCCGCACTGCGCGCAGCCGACGGATATCGATGCTGCCGAACTGAACTCGGCCCTGCGCGCGCTCGGCCTGCCGCTAACGGAAGCGAACCGGCGCGCCGACATCCGCGAGCCCCTCGGCTGTGAAGCGTGCCGGGGCTTTGGCTACCGCGGCCGGGTGGGGCTCTTCGAGTTGCTGCGCGTCAATGACGAGATTCACGAGATGATCGTCAACCGTTCGAGCGCGCGCGACATCCGCAGCGTCGCCATCCGGCATGGCATGAATACCTTGCAGCAGTCGGGCTGGACCCAGGTTTTGCGGGGGATCACCAGCCTCGAAGAAGTACTGCGCTTTGCCGACATTCTCGGCGATATCGAGGAACCCGAATTGCAGGCCCCAGTCGATGTTGCCAGTACGAACGAAGAAACCGAGCTTCCGACGGTTCTGCCCGGACGAACGGAAGGATAACCCGGGGGACCCGGACGTGATGAGAACGATCAGTGCTGACGAGCTCAGGTTTTCGGACAAAACGTTTTGGACCGCTGAGCGCGGATTTTTTCCACAAGGTCACGTCAACCTCCGCGTAACATACGCTGGAAAGCATATCATTTCGCGTCCTCAACCTTTGTCACCCGTGCCCTGCAGACCTTCTTAGTCCGCCGCGTTCCGCTCCCCATGCCCACTTTCACCTACAAAGGCTTTGCTGGCGCCAAGTCTGTTTCGGGATCGCTCGAGGCGACCGACCGTCGTCTGGCAGCGCGAAAGCTGCAGGCCAGGGGCATCCGTCCGTCGGTGCTCAAGGCGAAGGCGGGTAAAGGTGGCGCGGGCTCCCGGCTGGAGGCCACGCGAGTGGAGCCGGTCGTCGTCGAGACAGCGAAGCCCGAGCAGGCTTCGAAGCTGACGCTTTTCAAAAAGAAGAAGACCGGCGTAGAAGTATCGCTGCCGTTTTTCCGCAAGCTTCTCCAGCTGCACAGTAACGGCATGAGCGCCGGGGACGCGCTGCACCTGATGGCCCAGCGGATGAACGAGCCGGGCCTCAAAGAGGTTTCCGAGCGCACCTACCGCGACCTCTCCGAAGGCCGCACGCTGGCGACCTCAATGCGCACGCAGCCGGAAATCTATACCGAAACGCAGGCACACCTGATCGAGGCAGGTGAGGCCACCGGTAACCTGTCGCCAATTCTGACGAACCTGATCGACTCACTGGAGCGCAGCGAAGAGCTCAAGAAAAAGCTCCGCAGCGCAATGGCCTACCCGGCGTTCCTGAGCTTTTTCGCCTTTATGGTCGTCGGGGTGTTTCTGTTTTACCTGCTGCCGATGATTCAGCGGATGATGTCGCAGCTCGGCGGCGAGCTGAACCTTGCGGTTCGGATTTTGATCGGTTTCTCCGACTTCGCCTTCACTCAAGGGCCATTTGTGGGCGCGGCTCTGCTGATTGCCGCCATCGTGATTCTTCGCTGGCGCAAGACCGAGAAGGGCAAGCGCGAGACCGACCGCTGGTTGCTGCAGATCCCGTTGGCGCGCGAAATCGTGCGACACGGCGAGATGAACCGCCTCGCAAACGTGTTGCACATCCTGCTGGGCAATGGCGTCAACACCACTGAAAGCCTCCGCCTGGCGGGCGCCGTGCTCAGCAACGAGGTCTACCGCGACCGTTTTCAAGCTGCGCGGAGCCTGATTAACGACGGAGCGCCCTTTTCCGCTGCCTTCCAGCGCTATGGACTGTTGCCTCCCATGGATATCGACATCCTGGGCATTGGGGAGAGCACGGGCAACCTCGTCACCAGCTTCGCCGAGATCGACCGCACCCACGGTGAGCTCTTGCAGGAGCGGCTCCGCTTCGGCACGAATTTGCTGGCGGGGCTTGCCCTGGGCTTCGCGTTCAGCCTGGTCGTCGTCATCGCCTTCGGGATCGTGCTCAGCGTGATGGACATGGGCCAAAATATCCTCACCGGCTGAGCCCAATCAGCGGCATGGCGGAAGTCCGGCCCAGCGACACCGACTCCCGCTCGACCGACGAGCCCTTTTCCAAGGTTTCTAAGGGCGATTTCCGGGGTTGCTTTGTCATGAAAGTTCTTACAGCGTGGCGGTTTTGACGCATTGCCGCCCGCTGATGAGCCATCAACCAAACCGCGGAATCGCCTACTGGCGCGCGCTGTTCGAGGAAGGGCCGGAAGTTGCTGCCGACGCCTATCTTGACTTTGCTAAGTCGAGCACCTCGACAGCAGTATTCGCCCACCTACCCGACACCGAAACGCTGCGCGAACGCTTCCGACGCGCCGAGTCCGCCAAGGGCCCGCTTCAAGGCGTGCCGGTAGCCGTGAAAGACAATTTCCACGCCGCCGGACATCCCACCGGTGCGGGCTCAGCGTTTTTCGCGGAACTCCACGGCGAGGTGTCCGATGACGCGAACCTCGTCGCAGACGCCAAAAACCTGGGCGCTGTGGTGGCCGGTAAAACCCAGCTCAACGAGTTTGCTTATGGCCTGAGCGGTCGCAACGACCATTTTGGCGACTGCCCGCACCCGGTCGTGTCGCGCGGAGCCACCGGAGGCTCGAGCAGCGGCTCCGCCGCAGCCGTCGCCAGCGGTGCCTGTCCCTTGGCCCTGGGGACGGATACGGCTGGCTCCCTCCGCGTACCTGCCGCCTGGTGCGGCCTCTTCAGCCTGCGCGTGCCGCGGCGAGACTGGTCGACGCAAGGTGTCGTGCCGCTTGCCCCGAGTATCGACACAGCCGGCTGGCTCGCCGGATCGGCGGAAGACATGCTGCTGGCTAGCGAGAATCTGCTGGGCCGTGGTGGCTCCCGCGTGGGCAAACGGCTCAAGGTGATGAGCCTGCTCCAGCATGCCGGCGCGCTCGATCTCGAATTGCGCGAGGCGCTCGAAGAGCTGGACGTCCAGCTCGACGTCACTTCCGAGCCGGAAGGGGCCGCCTACCTGGCGTTCAATCTGGTCGGTGCGGACTATGCGTACAACATCTTGAGCAGTCACGAAGCTTGGCATGTCCATGCGGAGTGGCTTGACGAATATAAAGCCCGCTACTCTGAACGGGTGTGGCAGCGCATCGACCGGGGGCGCCATTGGTCCGCACAGGAGCTCGAGATGGCCAACAAGAAAAAGAATTCCGTCACCCAGGCATTCAAGGACATTTTCCTCAACTACGACGCCGTCGTGCTGCCCGCTGTTCCGATGCCCACACCGCCACTAAGAATGGTGAACGAGCCGGTGCGCAATCGGCTAGTGCAGCTCAATGCTCCTGCGAGCCTCGCGCGGCTGCCAGTGCTCACGGTGCCGCTGAAACTTGCTGACGGGCGCTCTGGCGGGGCTCAGATTATCTTCCCCGGCATGGTGCGCATGCGTTTCTCGGAAGTGCTGGCCCTGTTTTACGGCGACGCGTAGCCCCTTTTTATGGCTGACCTCCACGACGTTGTTTCCTGGTGTGACGAGCGCACCCGCCGTAAAGCGATCCGAGACTTTCCGGGCGCCGAGAACGGCCTGCAGTTCGAAAACTCCGGCAAGGTGACCCGGATCGGCGCCGCGGTGGACGGTGGCATGCCGAGCTTTCGCGATGCCGCCGCCGCCGGGGTCGATTTCCTGATCGTCCACCACGGGATGCTCTGGCGTCCCCCCGTCCCTGTGGTCGGGCCGATGCGAACGAAGCTCGGGCTGCTCTTCGAGCACGATCTCGCGCTCTACGGAAGCCACCTGCCCCTCGATTGTCACCCGGAAATTGGCAACAACGCTCTTCTTGCTCAGGCGCTGGGCCTAGCTGTCGACGGCTGGTGGCTGGAATACGAGGGCACCGCCATTGCCGCCTGGGCGGACCCTAAGGGCGTGAGCCGCAACGAGCTTGAAGATCGGCTGCGCCAGTTGTTCCCCGAGACGTTTATCAGCATTCCCGGAGGGCCCGAACTGCCCCGCCGCATCGGCATCCTTACCGGCAGCGGCCAGTCTGCCGTTAGCCGAATGGCTGCCGAAGGCATCGACACGCTTATCACCGGCGAGCTGAAACAGGATCACTACACCTATGCGCTCGAGCACGGGCTGAACCTGCTCCTGGCGGGACATTACGCCACCGAGACCTTCGGCGTGCGAGCACTGGCGGAGGAGTGCGCCGGGCATTTCGGCCTGCCGTGGACCTTCCTCGATCAGCCCTGCCCCCTTTGATACTACCTGTTCGGATGGCGTCCTCCGAGGGAATTGCGATTCGCGGTCCAGCTGTTACGCAGAAGCAGCAAAGGGCTTCGGCGCACTTCAGCAGCCGGGCGCAGCGCCTGCCTATAAGGGGCCGAGACAGCAATTTGGCGAAGGGACTTAAACTCGGGGATCAGGCCAGGCGCATCAGGGCTTCCGTTGCCGGGACATCGGTGATGATCTGGGCAGGGTCGGGGCCCACGCCAATATAGCGGAGGTTGGGCGACGTAAGTGTGTGCCCGCGGCGCGTCGCGACGTCGATAGTCGCCTTTACGCAAAAGGCGACGTACCGCTGCGCGTTGGCCGGCAGATCCTCGAACGACCGCACCCCGCTCAAATCGTCAGTCCAACCCGGCAGCTCGGCATAAATCGGGCGGAGCGTCCGGCGCTCGTGGTCATTGCGCGGGACACGGTAGACGCGCTCCCCGGCACGGTTTTCGTAAGCGTAACAGACCTGCAGGGTCGACTCACCTCCGTGGTCGGCACTGAGGGCATCGAGTTTGTTCAGCACGAGGTCCTGGAAGCCACCGTAGCGCAGCGCGTCGCCTTTTTCCACCGCGTCGAACCAACCCACCATCCGCTGCCTTCCTGTACTGGTTCCGAATTCCAGTTTCAGCAGCTTCTGCGTCAGTGGCGCGGCGTTGTCCATCTGGGTCAGGAAAACGTGGGTGCCGACTTTGGTATCGTAGGCCTTGCAGACGCCCATCGTGTGGACCGGCTGAGCAGGCAAACCCGCACTCTGAAAAAGCTCCGGAGTGTAGGTGTGCGACGCAGTGACATTTGGCGGGAAGCCGTGACGCTTGTCCAACCAGTAGCTCTGACCGAATTCGCCGATCAGGTAGCGGCCTCGGGTCATTTCGTCGAAAATGCGCTCGCGGACATCGGCGATATTGGCACGGGTTGCGGCGATGGCCTCGGCGTAAGCTTCAGCAACTGCGCCCAGGTCGACTGCGAACGGCTCCGCACCCCGAAAACGGGTAAAATCGAAGGTTTCCGAGGGGAAGATACCGGCTTCGACGCTTGCCTGGTTTGCGCGGAGTTCGGCCTGGGTCAGGGTATCGAAAAATCCCGCAAAGACGTCTGCGGGGACCTGACAGACGTGCCGGATGACAGCAAGGGCTCGGTCGAAACGCGGCGCGAGCTGGTCCCGCAAACCGGCTGCATCCGCGGCGAGGTCGCCATAAAAGAGCTGAAACTGGCCAACCTCGTCGAGGTACGCGGGCGTAATTCCGCGGCCCGTTGAACCGCGGGGTTCGTCGCCGAGAACGTGGGCTCGGTAGTGCTCCCAAGCGAGGTCGAGCAGCCGATGCGAAAGGTCGCTGACCATGCAGCGCTCGTCGATTGCAAGCCGCTCAAAAATGCGCAAGCCCCTCTGCTGGAGTGGCTTGGCTTCCCACAGCAGCTTGCGAGGGTCAGCCACGACGCCACTGCCCAAGGCCAGAAGCGGCACACTGCCAGCGATCACGCCCGCAGGAAGGAGGTTCAGTTTGAGCCCGCCAGCGGTGTGGCCGCTGTTGGCTCCGCCATTGACCTTCAGGACGACTGCCACCGGGTCTTCGAGCCCGGTCGTCTGCTGCAGTTCGGCGATGACCTCGGGGATCAGTCGCCCTTTTCCTTCGTCTCCCATGCTGATGCCGACATCGGCGATCAGACGGCTGCAAAATTGGGTCAAGGCCATGAAAAGAGCGGATTGTTCCGAGAGACGCCCGCTTACTGCAACGTTTAAGTAACGCATGGTTGCGCAATTGACAGCCATCCGGTCCACAACCTATCGTCGCGTCAGGTCATGAATCCGTTAGTACTCGCTTTCGTTTCTTCTGCGATGATGGTTTCGGTCATCAAAGTCGCTGTCACCTTCGCGCCTCTCGCGGTCGGTGTTGCTTTGCTGGTGCTACCGACGGAAAGTATCCAGAGGCTCATGTTGAGCGTCGGCGTCGACGATGAGGAAACGTCGGGCGGGATTATGCTGATGCTGCGTATTGGCGGCGCTGTCGCGATCCTCACGGGGATTGCGCTCGGGACCTTTCTTTTGGTCCTGCCACTTTTATAGGTCCTTTGTCAGACCAGGATAGCTCTGGCCCGGTCCATACGGCACCTTACAAACGGCAGCTAAAAGCGCCGGGCATTCCTGACGGGCATGGTTCAACCGGGCGGCCACTGAAGGGCTCGACCCGCGAGTACATGCACGTGAAGGTGCGGGACGGTTTCGCCGCCGTCCGGGCCGTGGTTGACGACGACCCGGAACCCCTCCGGACCGTGTTTGGTGCCCAAGCGCCCCGCGACCAGCATCAGGTGGCCGATCAGGCTCGCGTCGGCTTCCGTCGCTTCGCCTAGTCGCTCGATCCGCTGCTTCGGCACAACGAGCAAATGAACCGGCGCTTGCGGCGAGATGTCTTTGAGGGCGACGCACTGCTCGTCCTCGTAGACGATTTCCGCAGGGATCTCCCGTGAGATAATTTTCTCGAAAACCGTGGGGCTCATGCGGGCCAGCCTCGCCAAACCGCCCCCGCGAGTCGATGCCCATTTTAGGGCTGCAGTGAATTTACCCCCCCCTTGCCGCGCCGCGACAACAGGCCGGCGCTAGCCGATCAGCATCGGCCGCACCGGAAGGTCTTCGAGGTTGGGCGGGGTCGGAAAATGCTCACCGACGAAGTCGTCCAGATAGCGCCGTGTTTCCTCTGAGAGCAGGCTCTGCATGATCTCGGCAAAGGTATCGCTCAACATTACAGGTGAATTCGGCAGGTACAAGAGTTTCCCACCCTGGCAAAGAGCAGTGATGGAATACTCCTTGCACTCCTCACGTGGTTGGCCCGTGAACGCACAGCGTGAAGTCCAACGGCCAAATTCAGGGCCATCGGGGTTTTCCATCAACTTTTCAAACCGGTCCGCCAGGTCGAGTTGTTCGCCCACATGCTCCTCGATTCGCGCCTTCGAGCTTTCGGAAAGCCCTTCCTCGAGCTCACTCATCTCGTCGAGCGTCATCGCGCACTCCATGATAACCTCGGAGCCACGGTAGACCTTGCGCACGCTGTAGGGCACATCGCCGGTTAGCGGCGTCTGGTGAATCAGGCTGACCTTGAATGGCTCACCGGTTTCGAAGCAGTGCAGCTCCGGCGGCAAGTCCTCCATAATCGGCTCCTCTTGCTGCCATTCGAATTCAGCACCGGCATCAAACTCCTCATCGTCCGAAGAGCCGCCGTGGGCATACGGGTCGGCATCATCCATACCCAGACCCTGAAGCATCCGCGGACAGGCTTCAATCCCTGTTTGCGGTTTCCGCAGGATTCCCGGGAAGCCAGGGTTGCAGGGCCTGCACAACCAACCGTGCGTAGTCACGGCGAACCGCCTGCGGGTCTTCGGACCAGCGTCGATAAAAAGCCTGGCTGTTGGCGACAAACAATTCCAAATAAACCACGGGACAGCGGTAGAGCCGATTTGCCAGCAAGTTGCGGGACCACAGGTATGGGTCCGCGTTTATCCGGTAGGCGTTGCGCCGGCCGTAGGCAAACGGCGGCAAGCCCGTCGCCCGTATAGCAGGCGTGAATGCCTCCGCGAGCGCTACTTCGACGGAGCCAACCCCGCTGAGCAGGCGTTCAAGCATGGCGAGGCGCTGATCCGGCGCCCGTAGTTCTTCGACACTGTAACTGCCGTTGACCAACAAATGCGCGTGATTTTCCTTGACCAAACTCGGTGCCGACGGATCGGGCCAGCTCACGGCGTTGAAATGCAGAGCGACGACCATATCCGGGTACAGCTCACCATTGATGCGCTCAGCCCGCGCTCTGATTTCCGCACCAACGTACCAGGCACGCTCGTTTCCGGCGTACCTGGCCAAGGGCTCGGCAGTCACGGGCTCCGGGGTCCCGCGCACCAAAACGGCCTCGGCACCGCAGGCCCGCAAGTCTTCTGCGGCCAACCGTGCT
>JBHJGW010000316.1:0-5563 GCA_050331415.1 Opitutales bacterium
GGAAGCCGAGGCGGGCGCGCTCGATATCGAAGCCGCGGCGCCGGGCCTCAGCCTGGCAGTGCTCGCAAAAGCAAATAGTGTGGCCGCCCCAGTAGAGCATGCCTTCGAGCGGGCTGCCGCGCTCAATGCCGAAGAGCACGCCGTCGAGCGCCGGGTGCGCGCCGATGTCTTCGAGGGTCAGGCGGTTCCACTCGCGCAGGCGGGGGTGGATGAAGCAGGGCTGGTCGACGCAGTTGCCGTCGGCGTCGACGCTGAGGACGTCCTGCCAGCCAGGGATGCGGTGGCGGTGGGTTTCGATGCCGTCGAGGTAGCGGGCGTAAACGCGCATGCCGCGGGCCTGAGCGGCGGCGCAAATGGCGTCGAACTGAGTGCTGTCGGGCGCGCCGCCCTCATAGTCGTGGAAGAGGCCGACTTCGGCGTAGCGCGCGGGGTCGTGGGCGAGCCACGCGCCGGTTTCCTGGCCCCGCCAGTGGCCGCCGGGTTCGCCGGGGTGGTCGGTGGCCCAGTGCTCGAAGCCGCGCTGGTTGCCCCCGCCGCCACCGTAGTAGGTGTGCGTGTTGAGGTGGATGGCGTTGAGCCCGCACTCGCACATGAAGTCGAGCGCGGCGTCGATGCCTTCGTTAAGGATCGCCCAAGGGGCAACCTGGATGCTGAGGAGACGGGTGGGGTTGGGTGTGGTGGTCATGAAGGGTCGACGGGACGGAGCAGCTGAGGCGAAGGGGCGGAATCAGGAAGCCGGACCCCCGCTGGAACCAGCCGCGGGCCGGCGCTTTTTAAAACGTTCGCTGCGGTCCAACTGCTCCACGATGTTGATCTTGGTCGGCATTTTATACCGGCTGAGCATTTGGGTGCAGTGCTGACGGATGGCCTTGCGCAACTCGCTTGCTCCGGTCGTGCCGCTCGGAACCACGTCCGCCGTGACGCTCTGCCCGGTAATCGGATTTGGCGAGGCGTAAACAGTGCAGTCGGCGACCTGCGGCAGTTGCAGCAGGGCGCTCTCGACCTCCGCCGGCAGAACCTTTTCGCCGCCCACGTTGATCAAGTCACTGCCACGCCCGAGAATGCGCAAAAAGCCGTCCCCGGCTTCTTCGACAACGTCGCCGGTGTTGAACCAGCCGCCATCGAGGAAACTTTCCATCGAAGCGTTGAGGTAGCCGAGCACCTGCGTGCGGCTGCGAAGCCACAGTTCGCCATCAACGATTTTCCATTCGAGGGCGGGGTCTTCGATCTTGAAAAAAGTGCTGTCGCTGGCGCGGCTGCTGGTTTGCGCGATACCGGTTTCGCTTGTCCCAAAGGTCTGGATAAGACGCGCGCGCGGAAAAGCCGCCTTGAGGCGGCCCAAGAGGGCCTCGGGCATCGGCTCCGTCCCGTACGTAATGATTTTTAACGACGAAAGGTCATAGCGCTCCGCCGATCCGCTCATGAGCAGAAGGTTCAGAAACGTCGGCGAGGCGGGCAGCACATTGACGCGGTAGCGTTCGATCAGGGCGGCCACTGTCTCGGGGTCACGCCGCGCGGGGGCGACCACGAACAAACCCCCGGCGAGGGCTCCAAAGAGGGTGTTCAGCCCACCGATGTGGTCGAACAGCAGGAAGACCATCATGACCAGTTTGCGGGCACGCCGATCCTCAAATCCGCCCAGAAGCGCGTCGAGGTCGTGGATCATGGCCTTCGGGGGGCCGCTGCTGCCGCTGGAAAACAGGATCAACCCGGCGGAGCCCGCCGCCCGCAGCCGGTCCACCAGAGCATGCGGCGGAGGCGCACCACTCAGAGACGTGAGGCTGCCGCCGTCATCATCCGGAAACGTGACGACATGGGTGATAGCCGCGGCGTTCACCCGGCTCTGCCACTCGTCCTCCGTAACTCTGGCCACGGGCACCACAATCATTTTGGCCTCGGCCAGAGCCAGCATCCAGGCGACCGTAGCCGTGGCGTAGTCGCCCCGGACAGCCACAATGGAGCCGGCGGGCAAGCGGGCGCGGGCAAGGTGCTCGCGCGCAAACCCAACCGCCGCTACGAGATCGCCGTAGCTCGCGCTGCCCGCCTCACTGGCCAGGAACGGGCGGTCCAGAAAGCCAGCGAAACGCTCGGTCAGCCAGTGTGCCATCGAAGCGAAGCCAAGCGGGCCACACCGGGCTTGGCAACCCCGGATACCAGGCGTTCCCCGAGAGCGACCGGAAACACCCGCGGGTCGCTTCAGGCTGGCCGTATTTCTGGGTTCACGGGCAAACGAGGCAAAAAAGGGTTGCCTTCGGCGTCTGCGCGCCGGTAACCAACTGCCACGATGGCAGTCTTTTTGCCAGTTGCATTGTTGCGAATTAGCTAGCCCGGGGGCGTTTCCCTCGGGATTTGCCGCGTGGCGGTTTCCCGACAGCCTCCGGGAGCAGGCGGCCTCATTGTTCAGGCCGCGAACACGTGCCGCCGAATTGATTTCGGGCATGTTTTTTTGTTTTCGCATCCGGCTATCTATCCTCACGCTTACTGTTTCCCTATGAATGCACCCCACCCTTCGCCCATCCTGACCTACGACACGACCCTGCGCGACGGCACGCAGGGCGAGGGCGTCTCCTTTACCGTAGCGGCCAAATTGCGCGTCGCCGAGAAACTCGACCAGTTCGGCATCGATTACATCGAAGGCGGCTGGCCCGGCTCGAACGACCGCGACCGCGAGTTTTTCGCGCAGGCCAAGCAACTCGACCTCAAGCACGCCAAACTAGCGGCATTCGGCTCCACCCGGCGCGCGAAGCTGCCCGCCGAGGAAGACCCGCAGCTAAAGATGCTGCTCAACGCCGAAACCCCGGTGGTGACGATTTTCGGCAAAACCTGGCGCCTGCACGTCGAAGAAGTCCTCCGCGTAACCCCGGAGCAGAACCTGGAAATGATCGAGGACAGCGTTCGCTACCTGGTCGAGGCCGGCCGCGAGGTGATTTACGATGCCGAACACTTCTTCGACGGGTATAAGAGCGATTCGGCCTATGCTATGGAAACTCTCGCCGCTGCCGCACGGGGTGGCGCCGCCAATCTTTCCCTCTGCGACACCAATGGGGGCACCCAGCTCGAAGAGCTCAAAGGGATCGTTGCGACCATCATCGAGCGCTTTCCAAAGGTCCCGGTCGGCATGCACTGCCACAACGACTGCGGGCTCGGTGTGGCGCTGAGCATCGTGGGCATTCAGACGGGCGCCATGATGGTGCAGGGCACGATGAACGGCTACGGCGAACGCACGGGCAACGCCAACCTCACGGTCACGATCGCCAACCTTGCGCTCAAACTCGGCTTCGACCTCCATTGCAAGCCGCACCTCAATAAACTGCGCGACCTGAGCCTCTTCGTGGACGAACAGGCCAACCTTCGCCCGCAGAATTTCCAGCCCTTTGTTGGAGCCAGCGCCTTCATGCACAAAGGGGGTGTGCATGCGGATGCCGTTAACAAGGTCAAAAGCAGCTATGAGCACATCGAGCCTGAGGCGGTCGGCAATCGTACCCGCGTCGTTGTCAGCGATATGTCGGGCCGCGCCTCCATCATGATGAAGGCTCAGGAACTCGGCCTCAACGTCGACCCGAAGGCGCCCGAAATGAAGGAGTTCATCGATGAGCTCAAGCGCCTGGAAAACCGCGGCTACGAATACGAGAGCGCCGACGCTTCCTTCCGCCTGCTGCTCCATCGCCTGCTCGACCAGGCACCCGACCACTTCCACGTGCTGCACTACCGCGTGATCGACATCTACGGTAAGTGGAAGGACGACATCACCGCCGATGCGACCGTGAAAATCGAAGTGGGCGGGCAAGTCTACCATACCGTGGCCGAAGGCACCGGACCCGTTGGCGCCCTCGACGCGGCGCTTCGCCAGGCACTCCTCACCGCCTACCCGCAGATTGCGGAAGTGCGGCTCAATGACTACAAAGTCAGCATCCTCGACAGCATTCAGGGCACCAAGGCGATTACGCGCGTTTACATCGAAAGCACTGACGGCCACCGAACCTGGGGAACCGTCGGCGCCAGCGACGACATCATCGAAGCGTCCTGGATGGCCCTGCGCGACGCCTACGAGTACAAGCTCCTCCTCGACGTGGACAAGCCGGTGCCGGCGAACCCTCCGGTCGCCTGATCCCCATTCCGTCGACGCGGCACCGTCGGCGATGGGGCTTGTTGGCTTTGACGGCGCTCCTCACGGAACGGGCTCGACCTTGATCTCGTCGAGCTTGTACGGGCCCAGGCCGACGGAGTTGCCGTAGATCAGTACGCGCGGCGTTTCTTCCTCCACCGGGAAACGTTGCTGGCGCTTTGGCGGGACCATTTTCGACCACAGCAGCGCATCGAGAGCCACCGGGCTGGTGCTCAGCCAAAGGCGTGGTTCGCGGACGGTGTAGTGGGCATTGAAGCGAAAGCCGTCAATGTACTGGTACCGCTCCAGCGAAAGCAGGCTGAAAACCCACGGTTCGCGGTACTCCGGAATGGCGGCGATTTCCGCCGCAGCGACCGGCGCGTTAGCCGGGCTGCGCAAGAACCGGCGATGATTGCTGACCGCCCAGATCGTGGCATTGGCGAGCGCTCCGGCTACCCCCAACGCGCGACTGTCGGTGCCCATCGGAAGGTTGATCCAGAAATCGACCCGGTCCCGGAGTAGCAGCCGGGGCAGGTAGCTGCGCCGGTCCTCGGAATCTTCAGCAGCTTCGAGCCGCTCTGGCGTGGCGATCTGCAGCGACGCATCGCGGGAGGGCAGATTGCTCGCGTAGTACCACGGTTCCTCAAAAGCATTCGGGAGGCGGTCGAGCGCCAAAACGCGGACGCCCGCAAAGCGCGGACGTTCCTCGTAGACGAACGAAATGTAGCCGCAGGTTTGCAGTTCGCGGTATTCCTGACCCAGCAAAAATAACTCCTCGCGGGTAAAGCCCCGGCGTTGGAGCGCCTCGACGGTCGCGCGCACCAGGCCAAACGGTGTCCGCAAACCCGGTCCGCTGGCCGTGTAGAGCTTCAGCCCGGCCCGCCGGTGCTCTCCGGGTTCCAGAGGTCGACCCGTTTCCCGCTCGTAAGCCCGGAAAAGCGCGTCGACAGCCTCGCTATACGCCTTGTCGGAAAAACCGGAGTCGAGCGCGGCTTCCCAAACGGTGTCGAGCACACGCGATGCCCGGTCGCCTCCGGTGTCGTCCGCTCCTTGGACTGCCGCGGCCCGTGCGCCGCTCGCACTCGTCACAAGGGTCGCAAGCAGGGCGGCAGACAGGATTAGGCGGAGGCGAAGGGTCATGGGCGCTTGACAGGCGGAAGCAGGCCGAGAAGATAGCGAAGTGAGTCTTTTGCGGTGGGCGCCATTACGCTTTTTCCCGGCCTTGCTGGCAACGCTAATCCTTTCCGCCTGCGGCTCCGGCGAGCCCGAAGACGCCCTTGAAAGCGGGCTTGCGGAGGCAGCGGAGCTCCTCGATGCAGGTGACGTTGACGGAGCCATCAATCGCCTTGAGACGCTCGACTCCGAACATCCTGGCGCGCCCGAGGTGGATGAGGCGCTGGCGTTCGCCTATGTGGAAGCCGGTGACCACCAGCTCGCCGCCCTATATTTTGAACGCCT
>JBHJGW010000317.1:0-15331 GCA_050331415.1 Opitutales bacterium
GACCCACGCGGACGCCCAACGCTAGTAGAATGGAGCGAACGGGACCTTGCGAAGCGCTTTGGGCTTGCTTGAGGGTTTCCAACAAACTATTTTGATTGCAGTAAATCCGTTTTTCCCCAAGTCTCCATGAGAAAAATTGAAACATTTAAACTTTGGATCGACGCTTACCCTGGGCTCTCAGTCGTACTTAGTGACGGCTCCGAAATCCTACTTGAGGGCCTTCGATCTGTAAACGTGAGGCTAGAGCATTCAGCTCGTAGCAGACACGAAGAGTTTGTATCGGACTTCCTCCTGATTCACAAGGAGCTATCAATCAACGAGCGCACCTACCAGCATACAAGCGCGTTCACGGTGGATCAATTCCTCCCCCTAATGGCGCAGCAAATGTGCACCCTTGAACCACCGCTTGGAGGTTCTCAAGAAGGCTTTTCCCTTGAGCATCTAGAAGGGATGAATGCGTCTTCGGATAGCCGGGGAATTTATTGGATACCCGTTGTGATGAGTGAGTCAGAGACCAAATTTTTCGCTGCATCCATGAAGTACTTTTCGGGTGCGTTTTCCGTCACTGTCAGAATGGGGAATGAGAACCGCATGGCTCCTCATGTTTACGGACGTTTCAGCGGCGGAATACTAAGACAATTAAACGGCGCCGAATTCTCTAGTGATATCTTTTTCAAGATTCCGCCGGAATTCTTGATCGGGACCAATCTTGCGAGTCCTCGGCAACTTGATGAGCACGGGCAACTCCCAACCTTTGAATCGCATAGCGGGCCAGGCGGATTGATTCTTGTTTCGAGGCATCCATGGGAAGAATCGAACTTCCCTGTGCCGATGGTCTGGCATCCAGTTGAATAGCCCTTCGGCCCGCACCACCTACCGCCTCACCGACTACCCCGACTGGCTCCCCGAGCCCGAAGTCGAGCCCCTCGTGCGCGAACTCACCGCCAAAATCCGCGAAGGCGAACTCTCCCCAAAAAAGCCCGACCTCGCCCGCCAATGGTTCGCCCAAACCGCCGCCACCCGAGCCGCCAAAGGTGGGCGCGGCGGCGCCGAGGAGGATCCGGAGTTGCTCATCGATTCGTTACTGAGATGCGAACAACCCCTAAGCGACCCACGGGGACGCCCAACGCTGGTGGAGTGGAGCGAACGCGATCTAGCGAAGCGGTTTGGGCTGGCGTGAAGGGAGAGTCGGCCAGAAAAGAACTAATCAAAAGGATCGGTAATTTTGCCTGCCTCTTCTATTGCGCGATAGGCTCGCTGAAACCAGTTGGAAGTATAGTCGTCGGTAACACTGTGCCAGCCTCTAAAATCTGGCTTTGCAAGGCCGACGCTTTCAAAAACTTCCTCCGCAGAGCGGTCATCACGTCTCATTGCACGTCCAAGAAATAGCACATTAAACCACCACTCATTGCGCCCGACTTTGAGCTTCTCAAAAACCAGAAAATAGGCTTCCTCTGGACTAAAGGTCTTAGCTCCGATCTTATGATATGCCTCTGGGTCAACAGTTCTCATAGTTGCCATGAATATAGCGGACACCCCAATTATGAAGTAGAAGCTGCCATCGCCCTTACCTTCGTACTGCAGGACGTAGCCCGCTGTACGAAATACCGCCTGTGTCTGCCTAAGCGATAGGCCAACCTTAGAGATAAGGTCGCCGATGAGCTCGATGTAGTTGGCGTCAATTTTCGCCCCGCAACGCCTTAACCCATCGCGGTTAAGGTAGTATTCAGCGTACTTGATAGCGGTAGTTTTGTTAATTTCGACAGCGGCAGTTGTTCTTAGATTAAAATCACGATGCACAAACTTTCGAAAGTATTCTTCGAAGTTCAAAGACGGCCCGAACATTATCTTACAAGAACTTTCTATTTGTTGCTTATCGATTGATAGAATGAAGATAAGGCCCTTGATGTCGAATACATGTTTGATCGTTTCAAGGTATGCGACCGCATAGTCTGGGCGACACCGGTCTAGCTCATCAATGAACACAAACACCGGATGCCCACTGCCAGCGACCAATCTACCCAACTCAGACTTCAAGTGGGACATCGCGCGCCTCCGCATTTCAAAGAGAGCTAGGAAATCCGCAGGAATTTCGTCAGCGCCTCGCTCTTTCCGCTTTCGCTCGGCCAGATCACCGGCAACAACGGGGTTGATCCCGGTCAGCTTCCATGCCGCCTGCGACCCTGCGGAGGCAATGAACCATCCAACATCTTTGAACGCATCACGGACTTGCTTAGCCTGCTCGCTATCATCCCCAAAAGAGCTGAGGAGGGCCGTAACGACGCTGAATAGAGGATCACCAAGATAGTCGCTTTCCCAGGCGTTAACATTGACGCACATCGAGCCTTCAGGAAATTGGCTTTCTTTATTCCTGATCCTGTTGAGCCACATTTTCAAAAAGGTCGATTTCCCGCACCCGAATGGAGCATTCAGCGAAACAACCAGACCATCGTCGACAAACTCTCGCTCGACGAGAAGCAGTTGCTCAAGCTTCACAGCGAAGGATTCAAGACCAAAGAAGTCCTCTTTAAATTCACTGATTTGCATGGATCTTTAGGGTATGGAAGTATTTTTCGCCGCAGCAAGCCTGATTGTCGAACAGCTCAAGCCGCAGATGGGCGCGGATGAAACGCGGATGGGAGATGGCGTGGCGCGCTTGGCGGGGGGTTCATCTGCGTGAATCTGCGTCCATCCGCGGCTGAAATGAGAGGAGCCAGGAGCGCGTTGGCGCTCGCTTCTCGGCTTGCCCGTCGGCTGCGCGCTGCCATAGGTTCTCTCCGTGGGTCTTTGTTTTGCGATGATCTCTTTAGCCAATCCCCGACAGCCTGAACTGGAACCGCTGGAAGTGGAGGCGCTGGCCGACACGGTTCGACGTTTCTGTGCATTCCGCAGCATGTGGCGAATCAATTGGACCTCGCTCCGACCTCCGAGAAGGAGGTGACGACGGCGGACGGCGCGCGGCGGAAGTGCCCGTACGTCGGGCCGATCCATCTGCGGTTCGGCAATCGCGAGGGATACGTCGGCGCGATCATCCTTGGCGATCAGGTGCTGCTCGGCGCGGTGCCGATGGAGGACCTCGACCTCGTGGTCGTCCCGCAAACGCGACAAGTCATCGCCAACCCGCTCAATCCGAATTACGCCGCCGGACTCGCCAAGTAGGTGGCTGTCGTAGCGTTTCGCGGGTGAGCTGGTGCTGGGGCTACGCCTGAATGGCCGCCGGGAAGTCCGTGGGCCACGTCGGATTGGTGCTCTGATCGAGGGCGTCGTGGATCGTCTCGGGTAGTTCGATCGTCCAGCCTTCCGCAACTTGCAGGCAGGGACCGAGCCCGGCGGCCAGATTCAGCCGAACCATCGTCGCGGGCATGCCGCCGCGGGTGCGGTAGCGGGTCGACCAGCCGCCTGCCGGGAAGTATTCGGTGATGGACGGGTGCCAGGTCGTCGCCTTGAGGCAAGCCTCGACCTCTTCGTCCGTGATTTCCCAGTACGGCTTCATTGTGGGGCGGCCGTCGGCGTCGCGCTGAACGGAGCGCGCCATGGCCATCGTTTGGCCTTCGAGAGACTCGCGCACGCCGCCGAGGCGGCCATCGATAGTGGGGCGAATCCCGACGGCGGGGTGGTCGAAGGACGCGGGGATCATGTAAAGAGTCTAGCAGATCGGACGCGCCATGAACAGGGCTTGATGTGCTCCTTTGATGTCTTAACGTGATCAGCAACGAGCCCGCCGAATGTCTGAGCTGCAGGTTTCCAGATCCATCAATTTCCCGCCCGCGCCTGATGGCGAGCCGTGGCTAAAACGCCTAGCCATCGAGCGGTGGAGCGGCGGGCTGTGGTTCGAAGGCACCGCTACCGAGCCCCCTAGCGAAGTATGGTTCACGCTGGTCATGGACGGCGCGCTGACGGTCCGGTTGGGGACAAGTGATTCGGAACGCTTCGGCGCGGGCACACTCCATGTCACTCGGCAAAGCCAACACCGCAACGACGGCCTCGGGGTCGCGCCGGGAGACTTTTGTGACCTCGCGATGTGCGTGTTCGAGGGGAAGGCGGCGATGGCCGGGCTTCGCGGGGCCATGCCCGAGCGCACCAGTGTCTTCCGTGTAGCAAGGGCGACCGTGCTCGCCGATAAGTAGCTGCGGTCGATGCACAGCCGTTCTGCGATATCGTTCACGCGAAGCTGATCCAGCGGCAGCGTTTCGACCAGCCGCAAGCATTCGAAGTAACGGGTGTTCGCGGGAGAACGATGGTCGCTGACCGAGCCAAGGGTTTCTCGCAACCAGACGAGTAGTAGTGAGGTGTATCGCTCCATCACCTCTCCGCCCGACGATGGTTCGAGCATCTGGCTGCCCAGCCGAATGAGTCTGCGTCCATCTGCGGCTGAAACCCCGCGTTGACCTAAGGCGAGGGTTCTTTCATTCTGAACCGTTGAAGCCGATTGTCATGGTGCCGGATGTTTGCGGGGGCAAGCCGGTGTTCGAGGGGGACGCGGATTACGGCGCAGCCGGTGATCGATTTCCTTGCGGCAGGTGATTCCATTGAGGACATCCTGGAGGCTTAACCGGCGTTGGAGCGCGAGGATGTGCCGTCCGCGTTGACCGGGCTCAGCAAAGGTCGAAACTCGGTGACATCGGTGATGACGGTTTCGTTGTATAGCTCGGGAAAAAGCCAGTATTCTATCAAAATAAACGAACCACCGTCACCGCCCGGGGAAGTCGGGGCCATACGCGGGCAGCAGCGTGCCGTCGGGGCGGATGCCGTCGGCGTCGATTACGAGGTCGGTATCCGGGAGCTGGTCCACCCGAGCCCCTAGGGGACCGCCAACACGGGCCGTATGCAGAATGCCATCCTCATCCGCGCGGAGGACTCCCAATTGCCCGGGACACGTGCTGAGACCACCGGCCCATCGAAGCTTCGGCGCTTCCGTAAATCGGTAAAAACCGGCCCAACGGATCCCAGGGGTTGCGCCTTCTTCGCTCTGCCTGCGGTACGTTTCCTTGGGCCTGAGGCGCACTTTGCCGGTTGGCGAATCCTTCGTCGAGGGCAGTTTCGCGATTGCAAAGGCCTGCAGGGGATTCAGAGCAGGTCATCCAGCGATCTTCCGCGTGCGGAAGGCCTGAAGGCGCCTGGAAGCCCAATCTTAGGAAAAAGATGTTGAGACCAGGGGATTCGGCCCGGTAAATGTGCCTTGGCTCTGGAAAAAATTCCCGGTGGAGTCGACGCAAAGGCGAGGGTGAGGTGCTATCTACCCTCTTGAAAATTTGAGATGAAACAAACAATTGGCCAGATTTTGAAAGTGTCGCTGCTCGCGGCGTTCCTCGCGTGCTTCGCGCAATTTGCCTACGCCCAGGACACCGATGGTGCCGCGGTAACGGCCCAGACTGAAGAGGCTGCTGAGGCCGAAGCGGGCGGTGAGGCCGGCGAAAAGAATCTTTGGGAGATGTTTCAGGCTGGTGGCTGGGCGATGTACCCGTTGCTGCTTTTGTCGATCTTCGGCTTCGGTTTGATCGTGTACAATTTCATCGCGGTCCAGCCCAAGCCGATCTTGCGGCCCGACTTGGCCGAGCAGATCGACGAGCGGCTCTCGTCCCTCGATATTCAGGGTGCGCGCCAAATCTGCGAGGATAACCCAGCTCCGATGACGAACATCGTCAACGCCGGCCTTGCCCGTGTGGACGTCCAAGAGTATAATCCTGAACAGGTTAAGGAAGCCGTTGAGGAGGCCTCGAGCGAGGAGCTTTCCGGCCCCTACGTGCTGATCAACTACCTCTCGGTGATCGGATCGCTGTCACCGATGGTCGGGCTGCTCGGTACGGTATCCGGTATGGTGAAAGCCTTTAATGTCATCGAAGCTCAAGGTGCCGGGAACGCTCAGGATCTCGCGGGTAACATCTCCGAGGCGCTCATTACCACGGCGACGGGCATGATCATCGGTATTCCGGCGATGTTCTTCTTCTTCTTCTTCAAGAACCGTTACGGCAAAATCACATCGCGCATTCAGCGGGTTGTGGGTGACATCCAGTTCGATCTCGCCCGTGCGATCCGCGCTGGTGGTAACGACATCGCGGTGGAGCATCGCCCCCGGCCGGTGACCCGCCCCGCCGCTGCCGATCCCGCAACGCCCGGGATGTAGTGAACATGGGGACCCCGCGCCCGGGGTCCGCCGGTTCCACCAAATTTCCCTTTCATCGCCATGAAAATGTGGACTCCAGAGGAGGCCGATCCCGAGTTCGAGCTCACGCCGATGATCGACGTGGTGTTCCTGCTCATCGCCTTCTTCATGACCTTGATCAGCTTCATCAGCAGTGAGCAGATCAAGCTGACGCTGCCGGAGGCGGCCGAGGCCACCGTGCCCGATACGCCAGGCGAGCGGCAGTATGTTTCGATCGATTCGCAGGGCAATGTGTACTTCGGCGCCGAGAATCTCGGGTCGAGTCTTGCCTCCTACCAGTCCCTGTCGGACAGGCTCCGTGAGATGCGCCAGGAGGTCCCCGGAATGCGAGTATTCTTGCGGGCCGACTCCGACACCGCACACCGCTACGTCAACCGCGTAATGGCCGCCGCCGCTCAGGCGGGAATCTTCGACGTCATCTTCGCTTCCGAACAAATTAATTAAGCCGCCGTGGCCGTAAACACCATTCTCGAGTCCGAGGACAAGGTCAACATCACGCCGATGATCGACGTGGTGTTCCTGCTTCTGATCTATTTTATGTTCCTGCCTCTTGAGCAGGAGGCCGACATCTTTATGCGCCTGCCCAGCAACCAGCCGGCGCCGGAAGACCTCAACCTCCCCAGTGAGCAGATCGTAGAAATCTTTCCCAACGGCATGATCTTGCTCAACGGCGCGGTCATGGATGGCAAGGATGACCGGGTCATGGAACGCTTGACGGAGACGCTTTCGCGGCTTAAAGATGCAGCGGAACGTTCCCAACAAGACATTGTCCTAAAGATTCAAGCCGATCCCGATTCACCGCACCAGCGCGCTGTCGATGTGTTGAACGCGGCGTCCAAGGCGGAGATCTCCAAGGTTTCGTTCACTTCATACGGCTTGTAACCTCTTACTCCTGTTACCGTTATGATCACCCAGCCGAAGAAGCGCAAGATCAACTCCACCTTGGCAGCCGTCATCATGATCAGCATCGGGGCGCACGTCGCCGCACTGATCGCGCTCGGCAGCTGGGTGATCGTCCGCTACATCGTCCCCGACGACGCAAAATTTGAGGAAGCCACCGAGGTTCAGGAGGAGGCCCCGCCGCCGGACGTCAAAGTGGAGGTGAAGCCTCAACCGCAGGTGCAGGACAACCTCGCCGACCTCCGTATGAAGCAGGTCGGTGACATCGCGGTGGATCCCGTCGACATCGACCTGCCGTCCCGCGGTGACAGTTTTACGGTCCGTGGCGGCATCGGTTCGCTCGGCGGCATCACGCTGGGCGGGGATATGCGCCGCAATATCGGCATTAACATGGAGCGCGGCAAAATCTTCGATATGTCGACCCGGGCAGAACGTATCCTGATCGTCATGGACGCGTCGAAACATATGGTGATCGACGACAAGGGTGGGCTCGAATCTTATCCCATTGTCAAGCAGGAGGTGGTTGATCTTGTGGGAAGTCTTCCCCAGGGCACGCTGTTCAACGTGATTCTTTTCGAGGGCCCCTGGACCGTGAATGTGGACCTCTTCAAGCCACAGCCGGTCTCAGTCAATGAAGAGGTGGTTTCCGCTTTGAACGCCTGGATCAGCCCGATCAACCGGAACGCCCGGACCGCAGGTCTGCCCGATGACCGTCACGAAGATCCGAGATTGACGACCTTTTCGAATAGCAAAATCCAGGATGACATCAATCGCTCAAACACTGGCGCGTTTTTGACGCAACTCGTCCTCGAACAAAAGGTCGATGAGATCTTCATCGTTACCCACAACGCACCCCTGTGGACCAACGTTCGCCGCGAGTATACGTCAGAAGAGGATGCGGAATGGGCGCGCATCCAGAGCGAACCCGATTATCAAGCCCAGCTGAAGAAGTATCAGGCGGAGGAAGAGCGCGTCCGCCGCTTGATCCGACAGAAGAAGCGCAGGAATCAGGTCCTCGTCGGGAGTGTCGAAGATCAGGCGGAAGCGCTCGGGATCGACTTCAACGTTGATCATCCTGGGTATCGCCAAAACTTTCAGCCCAATTCCTACGGACCACGCCAAATGGAAGGCTATTGGCGCGAGTTCATGGACTCCAAGTTCCGCAATTCCGGTGCCGAAGCGCCACCGGTAAACCTGATTATCCTGCGGGCCGAAAACGATACGGTGACCGATCGCCATCGCCGGCAAATCGACGAGTTTGTCAGCTACTTCAATGGCGATTACCGAGTTCTGGAAGGGGTCTCCGCGATCAAGCGCGCCAGTAGCTCGGACGGCGCCGATCAAACTGCTGCGACTAACTGAACTGTCGCGTTTCCCTTTTAAAAAAGCACGGCTTCTCGCCGTGCTTTTTTTGGTTCTGCGCCTGTTTCAGCAGCCATGTTTGGCGGCTAATCGATCAGCCGCCTCGCCTCGACCAGTCTGACGCAAACGCTCCAGATACTGCTTACCTGCCTCGCGTGCGTGGAAGGGACCGCCTTCGCTCATGACCGTGTCGAGCGGGTCAATGCGATGGTGGGCCACGGACATCTGCTGCTGGCGCCAGTCGTGAATCAGCGTTTTGCCTCTTTGAACAAGCTCGGGGAGCTCGTCGGCGAGATTATGCTGCTCATGAGGGTCCGAAGCGAGGTCGAAAACCATGTAATCCGGGTACTCGTGCCAGGCATCGTGGTAGGTCTCGATGCAGATGTAGGTTTCCCAACGGGCACTACGCTGTGCACACCACGCCATTTGTGAGAGCACTACGGAGTCGCGGCGGTGCGTGGATTTCCCCGTTTGATAATCTCCGGCGAACGATTGCCCATCCCACGCCTCAGGTACGGCGAGACCGGCCCACTCCAAGGAAGTCGCTCCGATGTCGATGGAGTAGTGCAGGCGGTCGTCTTCGCTACCGGCCTTAGCGTCGGTTACTCCAGGCCAGCGCACGATCATGGGCACATTGTGGGTGATTTGGTCGGCCGTCTGATGGTCGCCGTACACCCAGAGCTCGCCAAGGTTTTCACCGTGGTCCGCTGAGATGATGATTGCCGTATTTTCGTAAAGCCCCTGGTCTTTTAGCGCTTGCAGGATACGCCCCACGTGCATGTCAGCGAAGGTCACCCCCATATCGTAGCCGTCGAACATCTTCCGGGCGTCGTCCATCGAGGCAATTTGCTGCGGTTGCAGGTTTTCGAAGTTGGGGTACTTCTCCTTGATCTCCGGGCGATCGTAGAAAAAGCTAGGGCGTGGATCGTAGGCCGGTACTTCCTGCGGAGAGTGAGGGCCCGGCTTTCGCCAATGTGCCTGGCGAATCTCTTCGGTATACCACGCAGGCAACGGATCGTTCTTGAAGGGGTTGCCGAACTCTGCAGGGGTGCGGTAGGGCGTGTGGGGGTCCCATACGTTGACCCACATGAAAAACGGCTTGTCGTCACCGCCTTTCCGCTGGATCCAGTCGGTTACCTGCGGTGAGATTTCGTCTGCGGTCTCCATGCCCCCGCCTCCGGTATTGTGCATTTCCATGAAACCGGCATACCAGTGCCACGCCCCGTGCCGCTGGGCAAAGGGCGAGAACGCCACGGTGTGGTAGCCCGCCTCACGAAATTGGTTCGCCCAGTTCGGCTGTGTCATGTTGCAGGCGAACGAGCGGTCGGGCCCCCAGAGGTGCGGCTGCGCGGCGATACCCCCGTGATTGACCACCCCGGTGTGAATGCCGAATCGCCCCGTCGTCATTGCGGTGCGGCTGGGCAGGCAGGGCGCATCCGGAACGTAGCAGTTGGAAAATCGCACCCCATCCGCAGCTACGGTGTCGATGTTCGGACTGGTGTTGCGGTGGTAACCGTAGCAGCCAAGGTGGTCGGGGCGAAGCGAGTCGATATCGATGTACAGGATGTTCATGCGTCAGCGCAGTTTAACGGATTAGCTTCCAGGGAAATGATTCAGCCTGGACAGTCGCGCTCTGTTCGGCGAAATTTTCTCAGCGAAAGCCGTTTACCCAGGGGTTCGACTGGATTTGATAATCGTAGTCAGCTCCTGGTGCCAAGCTTTGTCGCGCCACATCCCGGCGAACTGCGGTCCGCAGAAATTGCTGGTGGCGATGGCGGCCCAGCGACCCGTAGCCGCGGCGTGGCGGACGCCGTGCGCGCAAAGTTCTTTGACCCAGTCCCAGTCCAGCAGCGGCCAGTCTTTGTAGTCCACGATCCCCCAGCACTCCGTGGTAATCAGTGGGAGGTTCGCGAGTTCCGACTGCGCTGCTGCATGCTCGATACTCCGTTCCAGGTGCCGTTTCCAGTAGGCCGGGTCGGTCCGGTAGAGTGCCTTGGCGTGGCGCTGAAGGTTCTCGTAGCCCACGCTGGAAAAGCGCTCGTAGTGGTAGCCGCAGCGCTTGTAGAACTCGCCCTCGTTGGCCTGCACCATCCAGATATGCGGCTCGAGGAAATCGAGGTAGTCGAGCTCGCCAAGCTGCGAATCGGGCACCTCCAGGGGAGCGGTATGCGAAAACGTGTAGTCGAAATCTGGGTACGTCTCGCGCATCGTGTCAAGCGCGCGTCGCATCCAGGCCTGGCTCGCGGCATCGTGCCACTTGCGGTCACCCTTCAGGTTAAAAAACGGCGCCCAGATGTTCAGAGGCCACTCGTTGCAAAGGTCGACGAAAAGAATCGCGTCGAAAAGCCCGGCGCGTTCGAGGTGCTTCAGCGTTTCGCACCAGATGCGCGCGTGAGCCTCGGGAGAGGGAATGTGCAGCCGCACGTGTTCCGGGTCGTCCTGAAACCATGCCGAAAGGCCCACTGCGACACCACAGTCGCGGCATTTGCGTACGAACTCGATCAGCGCAGGAAGCACCTGCACGCGGTTCTCTGCCGGGCTGCCCCAGGTCTGCTGATTCCAGCACGGCAGAATAGTCCACTCGCGCTCCGGTGCCCGGGCGACAAAGTGGGGGTAGGCGTCGATCCTCACTGCGTTGTAGCCGCGCTCGACCAGGTCATCGAGCGCCAGATCCCAGTCCTCGTAACCGGCACCAGGCCAGCGGCGTTCCAGCCAGGAAAAGTCCCACATCGTGATGGCGAGCGGGCTTGAGCGGTCTTTCAGGCGCATGCAAGGTTCTGGGGCTCGGAGGGTGGAGGTGCCCCAAAGAATGGGCCCGGAGACGCATTTTAAGGAAGCATAAAACGCCGGATGGGCCGATTCTGTCGGTATCGAAAGCCGCGCGGCCGCTCTGCCGCCCGTCGAGATTCAGCACCTGCAGTTTCTCACCGGCATGATTGCTTCGCCTCAGCTTTCGGGTTCGCCGAGCGGCTTTAGCTTCACGCGGGTGGCACCCCAGCCGCCAGAAAACTCGTCTCCAAGGCGAGCCTTTTCCACGATATCGGTCCATTTGCGCAGCTGAGCGTGGATAGTTTCGCGAAGCGCGCCGGTGCCTTTGCCGTGGACGACTCGGACATCGAGGATGCCCTTTTCCTGGCATGCCTCCAGATAGGCGCGCGTCACGTCTTTTACCTCGCTCGGGTGAAAATGGTGAAGGTCTAGCGTCCCGTCGATGGGTACTTCGACTGGCTCGTCGCCAAAAGGGTTGTCGGGGTCGTCTTGGGCCATGGTCGTTGGCGTTGCAGCGGTAAGTCTTCGATTGCCCAATTTGCTCAAGTCTCGCCGTCTTCGCCGAGACTGTTATGTGAGGTAAATTAACGGCAAGGCAACGCTACCGGCGGTGAGGCAAGCAGCTTACCCCGTGGTGCGGAGGCCCGACGCGATCGCATTGACCGTTAACAGCAAGCGTTCGAGCAGCTCGCCGGCAGCGGCCTCGTCGTTGGCAAAACGGGCTTTGCGCCATTGTGCGAGCAGCATTACCTGCTCACGGTGGAGACGTTCGAGCGTGGCTGCGCGGCGTCCGACCGTTCGCATCAGGCGTGGTCGGCGGGTGTTCATGTCGCCCCCAGTCAGCGCTGCCAGTTGGGCAAGAGCGTCTTCGCGCTGCCTGAGGATGGTGCCGAGAAACTCGTCGCGCACGTCGGCGTCGGCTACAAGCGAGGCATAGTGGCTCATCAGGGGTCCATCGCTGCTAGCTAGGCTGCTTTCGACATTGTAAATCACGAAGCGCGCGAAAGGCCATTTGGACCAGTCGGCACAAAAGCTCTTGTAGAGCTCGGGCTCCTCGCGCTCCAGCCGGGCAAGGGCGGCACCGAAACCAAACCAGCCGGGCAGGTAAAAGCGGGCCTGCGTCCAGCTGAAGACCCAGGGGATGGCGCGAAGGTCAGAGAGCGTCCGCTGGCCGGTGCGACGGCTCGGACGTGAGCCCATTCTCGCGTGCTCGAGCAGGTCGATCGGGGTGGCCTCCGCGTAAAACTCCATGAACCGCGGGCGGTGGATCAAGCCTTGGTAGGCTTCGGTGCTGAACCTGGCAAGCGCGGCGAAGGCGGCTTCCCAAGTGGACTGAGTAGGCGCATTTTCCGCATTGAACCGCGCCCCAAAGGCTCCCGCCAGCAACAGCTCGAGGTTGAGCACGGCGGTCGGCAGATTGTTGTACTTCTGCGCGATGACTTCGCCTTGCTCGGTCAGGCGCAATCCACCGTGAATCGACCCAGGGGGAAGAGCTTCCAGGAAACGGTGGGCGGGGCCGGCGCCGCGGCTGGTCGTACCTCCGCGCCCGTGGAAGAAGCGGACTGGCACGCCAAAGGGTTGCGCCGCCTCCAGCAGGGCCTGTTGCGCGGTTCGCACGGCCCAGTGGCTGGCCAGCGTGCCGCAGTCTTTATTGCTGTCACTGTAGCCGAGCATCACCTGCAGCCCCGGCTTGCCCGGGTCGGCAGTGGGGGCCTCGGTGGGCGTCAGCACTTCGTCGAGGCTACGGTCCTGCCAGGGCAGGCTGCGCCGGGTAACGGGCAACCCGAGGTACTCGGAGACAACCCCGGCGCTCGCCTCCAGGTCTTCGCGGGTTTCGAACAGGGGCACGACATTGAGCAGGTACGCTGGTTTTCCTTCCAGTTCGACGAATAGCCCCGCCTCCCGCTGGAAAAGATAGACGGCGAGCAGGTCGGAAGTCTGGCGAGTCATGCTGACGATCACCGAGCCCAGCCCGGCGCGCCCGAGCTGGCGCACGTGCTGCGCGAGCAGCCGGAACAGCTGCCGGACGTTGGCGGCCTTTTCCGGCAGCTCGACGTGGTCGAGGCCCAGTGTGGCGCGGCGGTCCAGCTCTTTCAGCAGAAAGTCCTTGCGGCGTGCTTCGGGCCAGTCGGCAAAGTCGGATCCGCCTTCAATGCCGGCCGCTTCCAGCATACCGGCGACGGCCTCGTCGTGAAAGGCACTATTTTGGCGAATATCCAACGAGACGAGGTGGAAGCCAAAGGTGTCGACCAGCCGGATCAGCGGTGCCACGTAGAGGTCGGCCACGCGAGGCGCCCCGATTTCGCGCAGGCTCGCATCGAGCAGGGTCAGGTCGGCGCGAAATTCGCCTGGGTAAGGGTAGCAGGCACTTTTGCCCGGTGAAGGCAGGTGCTCGGTTACGAAGACAAGAAAGCGCTGCCACGGCTTGTCGGTTTCGTCGGCAAACAAGAGCTCCGACACTACCTGGGGGTGTTGTCTCGCGAGTTCGTCTAGCCGGCGGCGCAGGTGTTCGGGGAGCGGCTGCCAGACCGCTGAGAGCGAGAGGTGTTGCCGGAGCTCCGTCAGGGCTTCGCGGTGAATGTTGATGGCCGTTTCCCGATGCAGGTCTAGCGTTTCTGCCGTGAGTTCGGGCGTAACGTGCGGGTGCCCGTCCCGGTCGCCGCCGACCCAGGAGCCAAAACGGAGGGCAGGTCGCGGTGCGCACGCCCCATCGCGCCCGGCCTGCCCCGAAAGCCCTGCCGCGGTGAGCGCTTCGTCGAGGCGTGTATCCGCCTCGTTAAGACAACGGGGGAAGACCTCCTGCAGGAAAAAGAGGACGTTGCGGCGCTCGGCCCGGACATCGGGTTTGCTCGGCGAGAGTTCGCCCGTGCGCCAGATCAGCTCCAGCGTCGCTTTGATTTCCTCGGGGAAGCGGGGGCCCGGGCGGTTTTCCGGTCGCTCCCGGAGCAGCGAGTGCAGCCGACGGTGCAGGGAAAGAATGCTCCACTGCTTGGCCTCCGTGGGGTGCTTTGTCAGCACGGGCTCGACGAGCGTTGCGCGCAGCTCACGCGCAAGGGTGGTCTCGTCGAAGCCGGCGTCGATGGCGCGGTTGAGGCAACGGCGCCAAAAACCTGGGTGCTCGCCAGCGCGGTCCTGATCGAGTAGTGACAGATTCGAGGTGTTTTCCTCGACGAGATTGAGGAGGTGGAAATAAACCGCGAGGGCCTGCGCGCCGCGCTCGGGCAGGGCGGCATCGACCTCGCGCGTGGCCGCCTCGATCACCTCGGCGCAGGCAGGCTCGCCCGCCTCCCGCAGCATCTCGGTGAAACAATCCAGCAGCAGCCCGAAATCGCGGTCGATACGGGCGAAGCCGGTTTCGATGTAGTCGCCGGACGGCGGCGCGGCAGCTTGAGCAGTCGGTGGATTCGTCATAGCGGCAAGGAAAATTCAGGGAACAGATTGGGCAGGTACCGTGCCAGGCTCAATGCCTAGTTTGCAGGCTCTGGAAACGGAATTCATGCTGGATTATCCGGAAAAGGAGGATCAGCCCTGGCTATCAGAAGAGCTTGGGTCGGGCGATTCCCGCCGCTTGCTTGTTCATTCCTGACTTCTGACTTGCCCGTGCCACAGATCGGCGTAGATGCCGCCTTTGCCCAGAAGGGCTTCGTGGGAGCCGAGTTCCGCGGCTCGGCCCTGGTCGAGCACTAGGATCTGATCGCATTTGCGCACCGTCACGAGTCGGTGGGCGATAATGAAGCCGGTGCGGCCTGCCAGCAGGCGATCGAAGCTGGCTTGCACACGCAGCTCCGTCGCGGCGTCCAAGGCGCTGGTGGCTTCGTCAAGGATGATGATCGCGGGGTCTTTCAACAGCAGCCTGGCGATGGAGAAACGCTGCTTTTCGCCGCCTGACAACCGCTGGCCGCGCTCGCCGACCATGGTGTCGAAACCGTCGGGGAATTCGCGGATGCGGTCGAGGATGCCGGCGGCGGCGCAAGCGGCCTCGATTTCGGCGAGACTCCGGTCGGGATTAACGAACAGCAGGTTCTCGCTAATCGTCCCGTAAAACAGGAAGGTGTCCTGAAAAACGATTCCGACCTGCTGGCGCAGGCTACGGCGGTTGAGCTGGTCTATCGGCAGCCCGTCGAGCAGGATGCGCCC
>JBHJGW010000318.1:0-2260 GCA_050331415.1 Opitutales bacterium
ATCCTCGATTGCCCGCCGGCCCTGGGCATGATCTCGATGAACTCGCTGGCGCTGGCGGATTTCCTCCTGGTAGCCCTGCAGTGCGAATACCTGGCACTGGAGGGCCTGCAGCAAATCCTCGATGTGGTGCAGCAGCTGCGCGAGGCGGGCGTCAATCCGCGCCTGGAGGTCGGCGGCATCCTGATGACCATGTTCGACATCCGCACCAACCTTTCAAAACAGGTCGTCGGGGAAGTGCAGGAGCACTTCTCCGATCTGATCTTCAACTCCTTGATTCCGCGCAGCATCCGCTTGAGCGAGGCGCCGAGCTTTGGGCAGAGCATCTTCCAGTATGACGGTGTTAGCCCGGGGGCACGTGCCTACGAGAAATTGGCGGAAGAAGTGCAGCAGCGCTTTGGCCTGCAAGGAACCGCCCCGGCACCGGCAGACGCATGAACTGGCTGCAGCGGCTGAGGCGGTGGCTTCCCGGGCGCAAACGCACGGAGGTCCGAGCTGCCGCCGCTGCCGAAAAAGCCAAGCCGGAGGAGCAGCGTATCCTCGAGGCCCGGCTCGGCTACGCGTTTCGCGACAGCAGCCTGCTCGAAGAGGCGCTGACGCATGTTTCCGCCAAAGGGGCCAACCCGGATATCGCCACTCTTGAACGCCTGGAATTTCTCGGAGACGCCGTGCTGGGCTCAATCCTGGCGGAAACGTTATTTGCGCGTTTCCCGGCAGCTCCGGAAGGTGAATTGACGCGGATGCGTTCGTATCTGGCGAGCGGCAAGGCGCTGAGCCAGCTCGCGCGGCGGCTCGAGCTTTCGGACCACTTGCGCATGAGCAGTTCTGAACGCCGGGCGGGTGGGGCGAACCGCGCCGGGGTTTTAGAGGATGCGCTCGAGGCGCTCATCGGGGCCGTTTTTTGCGACAGCAACTACGCGCGAACCCGCGAAGTCGTCTTCGCGTGGTACGGCGAGGCGCTTGCCGAACTGAGTGTGGACGAAGCCGCGCCCGCGAACCCCAAGGGCCGCCTGCAGGAAGAGCTCCAGGCGCGGCACGGAAATGTGACGCCCGTATACGAAATTCTGGAAGAGAGCGGTCCCGCGCACCGACGGTGGTTCCGGGCCGTCGTGAAATTTCAGGATAAATCTCTCGCGGAGGGCGAGGGCCACTCCAAAAAGGCCGCGGAGGAAGGCGCCGCCAAAAACGCCCTCGAAAGCCTGGACGAACTCATCTCCGAAAGCGCTGCGGCGGGCCAACCGCATCCTGAGGAGGAAGCGACGAATCAGCCCTCAAGCAGAGATTTATAAAAAAATTGATCGTTATCTGACTCAGTGAGCGTATCCAAGCGCAACCCCGCAGTTGAGTTCATCCAATACGATTGGTGCAGCTGCGACGCCACCTCCGCCCTCGGTAGTGTCCAGAATCTTTAGCAGATTTGTTTGAGGCGGTTGAGGAAGGTCGTACGAAGGTTGCCTTTGGCTGGTTGTAGGGATCGGCTATTTCAGTTTGCGCAGGCGGTAGAGGTCGGTACGGCGGTCTCGGAGGTTCTGTACGCTGCCGTAGTTGTGCAAGTGCTTGAGGTCGGGTAGGGACACATCCGCGATCAGCGTCATTTCGGTGTTTGCGGTCGTCTGTGCCTTGATGGTTTCCACCGGGAAGGCGAAGTCACTTGGGGTGAAGATGGCGCTCTGAGCGTACTGAATGTCCATATTGTGGACGCGCGGGAGGTTACCGACGCTCCCGGCGATCACGACGTAGCATTCATTCTCGATAGCGCGGGCGCGGGCGCAATAGCGCACACGATTATAGCCGTTCTGCGTGTCGGTCTGGAAGGGCACAAACAGAATCTGAATACCGTGGTCGGCCATCAGCCGTGAAATCTCCGGAAACTCGCAGTCGTAGCAGATCTGGATGCCCACTCTGCCGGCATCGGTCTCGAAGACCTCGATGCGGTCTCCCCCAACCATGGCGAAGCGCTGACGTTCGTCGGGGGTTGGGTGGATCTTGTAGACGGTCTCGGTCGTGCCGTCGCGGCGGCAAAGGTAGCTGACGTTGCGCAGGCGGTCGTCTTCGCCCACCAGTGGCATCGAGCCGCCGATGATGTTGACGTTGTAGCTGACGGAAAATTCGCGCAGTTTTTCTTTCAGCGGCTCGGCATATTTCGCGAGGCCACGGATTGCTTCGAGTTCGCTCAGGTGGTTGAACTCCGCCATCAGCGGCGCGCAGAAGTACTCGGGCAGCACGCAGAAGTCGCTGGCGTAGTCACTGATGGCGTCGACGA
>JBHJGW010000319.1:0-2307 GCA_050331415.1 Opitutales bacterium
CAGCTCGACGACCAGCCCGGTTGAAGATTCAACCGAGGCGGGCAGAAAATTGACCCCGCCTCGCCGATCTTGGGGTATAAGCCCATCCGCATTAAATTGGCTCAAAGTGCCACATTTCAGCTCCTCCTCGGTGCAACCAAAAACTCCAACAAAACGAGTGACTGCTTCAGCGAGCTCGGGAGCATTTCGGCTCCGCAATTCCTTTAGCTCCGCAAGAGCGACGTGACGGGCATTGCCCTTCACTGCAGAGCCCGGAATCAGGGGCGAGGAAAATATGCGATCTAGCGAAATCCCGGCGTTGGGAATCAGGCTATCCGAAAGGTTGACGGCAAGACGGCTCCGCAAACGCGCCCGGACGACGAAGGCGGGAAATGGTGAGGATTCCACAAGGCGCTGGAGCGATCGCGTGTGCCGTTTGCGCAAGCTCTCCAAAACCGGCGGGGGCGCAGCGGTTCGCTTAAAACCTGGCAGAACCTGCACGGCCATCTCGGCTTGGCGCGCCACTTTGGAGTCGCCGCCCCGGGATGCCCGTTGTTGCTTTTGCTTCAACTCGGTAGCGATAATCCCCTCACCATAGCGGGCAACCCGAAGCATCGACCAGCGGTTGGCGTCATCCTGTTTCTCACCAAGGAACGATTTTGGGGCGGCAAACTTCTGTAGCAGCAAAGAATGGTTATCGATCTGCTGGGCAGTATCTCCCACGAGGCGAGCTACGTCGGCTGCCATCGGGATCGGGCTTGAGTGGCTCATGTAAAAATAGATTTAGCGGATGAAGCGGCGGGCGTAGTTGAACCAGGCAAGAGTCTCAGCAGTAGCGAGCTTGAGGACCTCGCTATCCGCACGCTCCGAGGTCAAAAATGCAATCAAATCATCGACGGTGGAGCATTCCTTGGGAACGAGAGCAATCTCGGCACAAGCAAGATGGCGCGTAATGGCGTTGAAAGCGTTTCGCCAGCCTTGCTGTTTCTCGCCAAGGGCAAAAGCGGCAGCTGCGAGCAGACCATGATTTTTGATGATCGGCGGGATCTTTTTGATAACCTGCCCATCCTGCTGGCCCGAGTAACGCGAGCCGTCAAAGGCAGCGGTGAGGGCGTTCATTGCCCGGATCTGTTCAAGATTCTTCATGATGATCAGGCTTTGGGACCAAGGGTCACGGTTGCGTAGCCGAGCCCGGAAGTCGCATTGCCTCCGAACTGCAGAAGTTGCGGCTTTTCCAATTGTCCTACCAATGACGTCAAAATGCCCTCATCATCGGCATCGCGCGGTGTCAGGTGCAGGGCGCAATAAAACAAGCTTTCGGCGGGAACGGTCTCTTCATTGAAGAGCGCACCGTCCTTGGCGGTACCGGTCTCGTCGTCAATTGAAACGTGCTGATTCACGGGGCAAGCGGTTTGGACGAAGTGTGAGAAATCACCGTTCGACAGCAGAACCAAGTGCTCAGAGGCATGCTTCAAAACTTCGTCATCGAGCAGGCCGCAGAGGCAAGCACTCCAGTTCGTCGGAAAGGGATTGGCCACTTTAAAGGCGTATTCCTCGAGGACGACGCGTTCCTGAGAAACGACCGCTTTTCCGGCCAGGCAGGTCATGTCGTCCGGTTCCGACGGGATGACTTCGCTCCTGCCAGCATCGCGGGCAAAGCGGCTTAGCGCGAGGGGGCAGGTCACCAGTGCGAAGGCTCCCTTGGCGGAGCGAAGCGGGAAGAGCAGCAATCGCGCTTCGGCGAAGCTCGCGATACCTGCACGCGACCTGAATTTGCCGTCCTCGTCCTGGGCATCCGCTTTACCAAAGATCCGCAGCACCCCGCTTTCATCGAACCCATAGGCCGTCTGCGCGGCATCGCGAAACACGCCCTTGAGGCTGGAGCCGGGGATGATGGGGATGCCGGTGTGGCGTTCGCGTTGGATGGGTTGGTCGACGGCGCCGACGGAGGCACCAGCCCCAACGTGGAGGGGTGTTCGAGTGAAGAGGTAGAGAAGATTCGTCTTCATGAGCAATAGGCTGGGCGAAAAGGGGCGCGGAGGGGGGACGGGCGACGTCGCGAGACGTCAGTTGGCAGATTTTGGGGTAAAGGGTTGCCAGGTGGCGCAGGCGCCTAGGCCGAAGCCCTTTTCGCCAAGGAGCGTGGAGCGGCGATGGTTGATAGTCATACTGCCATGGCTTGCAGGACCGTGCCAGTTGAGGACTTCGGCGAGCTGCCGTGCGGCGGCTTCATCGTCGGCAGCGAAGTAGTAAAGGGAGCCTGCGGGCACGGCCTGTTGTGCGGCCTTGGCGCCTTGGCGCTCGGGATCGGCTCCGGGCAGGGCCCAG
>JBHJGW010000320.1:0-4618 GCA_050331415.1 Opitutales bacterium
ATTGCTTCTCTGGCGAAATGGTTTCGTGGCCTACATTTCGGCGAAGCACCGAATGGCAACCACAACCGACTCATGCCTATCATTCGAAATCGTCCGTACTATTGTTTCTAAATGTCGTGATCCCCAAGCTCTTGCCGCGTAATTCAACAAGTCACCGTTGGAGGCGGGCGCCGTTGATGGTTGGAAAACAGGATAGCAGCCTGGCTGGGGAGTAGCACGGACGACGGAAGTGGGATGACGTCGTCGAGGTGTCGGTGGAAGTGAGCCTTGAGGGCATCGAGAGCGACGGGCTCGAGGTCGTGGCTGTGTAACTTGCAGAAGTCGCGGAAGGTAGCCTGGGCGATGTCGTGGGCGGCGCTGCCGCGGAGCTCATGGAGGCGGAAGAGGGCCGCCCGGAGCCAGTAGGTGGCGGGCTCGACATAGAGTAGCTCTCGTTCGGTTTCGTTCCAGGCGGCCCGCACGAGGGCAAGGGCGTCCCGAAGCGCGAGCTCTGGCAGGGCTCGCCAGGTGGATCGCTCGTCCTCGACCGCTTGGTCGTGGGCTTGGCGTTCCCTTTCTGCGGCTTTGTCTCTGGCACTGACCGCCCGTCGGTCGGCGTGGTCTTTGTGCAGCCTGCGAACGATGCCGCCGAAGTAGGCGGCGGGGCGTTCAATCTGTTTGGTCTGTATCGTATCGGCGAGGATGTTGGCGGACGTTTGCAAGACATCGAGGGATAAGCTACGAAACGCGCGAAGGAACCGCTTCCGACACATGTCGTGGATTCCGCAGGTCTCGTGCACGTGAATGAGGAGCAAACGCCTGCTCTGGATCTCTGAACGCGCCCGCTCGCGCTGCCGTTGTGCAACTTCTTCGATGTCAGCTGCGGAGATACTTGCGCGCTGTCTCACGGCGCGATCGCGGGCACGAGCGCCGGAACGATACGCTGACAGGAGCGCACCAAACACCGCTGTCGCGAGCGGCACAGCGATGGCCGGGGTCGAAAGCGCGGGCACCGCTGCGGCAAGTTGTCTCAAGAGGTCGAGGACCGGCTCTGCAGTGCTCTTGAGTGTTCCGAACGCCCGCTCGATCGTAGCCTTCGCGGTTGGCGTTCCTTCGGGCTGGATCGCATGTTCGATTTCGAGCTGGTCGAGCGCATCGCTCGATTGCGCTGCCAGATACGGCGTTCCTTGGTCGGTGATCATCTGCGCACCTGAGACGCCGGAGAGAGTGACCTCGTAGAGCGTTGCAATCTGCGCAGCGCACTCGTTACCAGAGATGGTAAAGCCATCGAGCAAGTCCACATCGCGGCCGCCCACGTCTTGCACGCCCATTATCTTGAGTGGAACGCCCAAGACCTCGACGCAGGTGGTGTCCGCGGCGTACTGCGTATCGGGGAGCACAGTGTTGAAGGTGAACTGTCGTTTGTTACGCTTGCGTCGCTTCTCTGGTGGCTGCCGCGAGGGTCTCGAAGGTCTCGGGGCAGGCTCGCCCTGTGTCTTGGGCGTCGTCTTGAGCCAGTGGCGGAGCGTGCGAGGTGAAATGCCCAAGGTGTCGCAGAAACGCTTCTGGCTGAGACCGGGCAAATCCTTCAAGCGCAAGTAGGCACCCACCGCGATCGCCCGGCAATGGGGGCCAAAGACGCGGCGCGCCTGCAATAGGTTGCCTGCCACTCCAAGAAGGCTCCGCACGATGGACAGCTCCGCTTCGAGCTCCGGCAGTGCTGCGTCGTCGCCAGCATCCTCCACTGGAGGCCGGCCCCGCCGGGTGAGGCGCTCGACCAACCGTTCGATCGGCGCACCAAGCCGTGTGGTGAGCCGGCAGATCCGCTCGGGGCGAAAGCCGTGATCCTCGGCCGCCTCCTTGACGGTTACCACCAGCCACTGAGGGCGAAATCGGGCGACGATGGATAGGCACAAAATTGCGACGATCGCGCTTGGCTTCGTACCGCCAGCATGCGAAGAATGCACTGGGCCCCTCTTCTATTATCGCAACCGACATCTTAGTCGGCAGAAGTTAAGGGGCCCAGTTTTTTTCAGTTGCCGGGGGACTGGACGCGGCCCAGATCAACGCGGCAGCCGCAGAAGGTGAGTTCGAGGTGATCGCCCACGATGGCGAGCCGCAGGACTTCGAGCTTGGGCGATCGCTCTTCGATCGCGGCTCCTGGCCGCTGCGGCGCTTGCCGTCCACGCCAGATCGCCCCGAGTTCCTCGAGAACGTGGTCAGCGCGGCCAAAGAACCGGTCGGCAGGCGTGAGCCCGTCGATGCCCATGTGCGCCCTGGATTCGTTGTATCGGTGCATGAAGTCCTCGAGCTGCTCCTGGGCAGCGCGCTTGTCGACGAACTCGACGATGTCCCACAACTCGCGGCGGATCGTGCCTATGAGAGCTTCGACCTTGCCGCCGCCCTGTGGTTTGTAGGGACGACCCCGAATGTGGTCGATGAGCTCGGCCTCGCAGAACGCAGTGAACTTCTTGCCAGTAAACGCGCCCCCTCGGTCGGTGCGAATCGCTTCCGGCTTGCCGTGGCGGGCGATGGCCGCTTGCAGGGCTGCCACAGCCACGTCCGCCTCGGCGGAGTCAGCAAGAACATGGCCGACGCAGAATCGGGAGAAATCGTCGATGAGGACGAGCAGATAGTAGCGCTGGCCGCCGACGCGCATCTCGGCAAAGTCGGCCTGCCACAGGGCGTTGCGCCTGGGCGCCTCGAATCGCATCGGCTCTGGGCCCTTGGGGCGCCCCCTTCGATGAACGAGCTCATAGCCGTTCGCCTTGAGCACCCGCACGATCGGTTTCAGCCCGATTCGCCAACCGTAGAAGCGGCGCAGTTGGGCGCGAATTTGCGCCGGGCCCATCGAGGGATGCTCTCGTTTGAGTTCCAAGATGACCGCCTCCTCGGCCGCGCTCAAGACCGCTGGCTGCGGTGTCGGTTGGTACAGCCCACGAGCTTCCATAGGCGCCGCTGGCGTTTCCGTTGTGGGCGCCGGCAGCTCACCGGCCTGTTTCAACCAGGCCCGCACCGACTCCGGCGTCGTCCCGACGATGCGCGCGGCCTCGGATTGTTTCATACCGCCGGCGACGAGCGCCCGCGCCCGCTCTTTATCGGCAGCGCTGTAGCGTTTTCCCGGCCCCGCTGTCGCCACCTGAGGTGGACCCCAATGTCTAGACCATTCTGGGGTCAGAATAAGAAACTCGACGTCCTGGTTTCTGGCTCGCCGTACACTTCTGCCGGCGTCCGATAGCCCAGGGACTGATGAGGCCTCAGTCCGTTGTAGAAGCCTATATAGGTGCCGATGTTGTGGCTCGCCTCTGGCACCCCCTCGTAGTCCTTGAGATAGACCTCCTCGTATTTGACGCTCCTCCAGAAGCGCTCGATCATGACGTTGTCCAGGGCCCGCCCCTTACCGTCCATGCTGATGAGGATGCCGGCGTCCTTCAGTCGTTTCGTGAAGTCCTTGCTGGTGAATTGGCACCCTTGGTCGGTGTTGAAGATCTCGGGCCTCCCACCAGCCGCCAGGGCGCTTTCCAGGGCCTCGAGACAGAAGGTGGTGTCGAGCGTGTTGGACAGCTCCCAGGCCAGCACGTAGCGGCTGAACCAGTCGATGATCGCTGTCAGGTACAGGAAGCCCCGGTGCATCCGAACATAGGTTATGTCGCTCGCCCACACTTGATTCGGACGCTCTATTGATAGCCCCCTGAGCAAATACGGATACTTCTCGTGTTCAGCGTCGTACACCGTCGTTCGCGGCTTCTGGTAGACCGCTTCGATTCCCATCAGCCGCATCAGTCGCTGTACGCGCTTGCGGTTGACCTCGTGGCCCTCCTTCTGCAGGCACGCGGTGATCCGCCGCGAACCGTAGAACGGCCACTTGGTGTACAGTTCGTCGATTCGGCGCATCAGCGCCAGATTGAGCGGACTCTCCGTCGCCGGTTCATAGTAGAGCGTCGAGCGGTTCAAGCCGGCCAGTTGACATTGCCTCCTTATGCTCAATTCCTTGTATTTGTCAACCCACTTACGGCGACTTTCTTCGGGTACAGTCAGAGCTTTTTTTTCAGCCAGTCCAATTCCACCTTCAGGCGCCCGATCTCCTCGTAGAGCGCTGCCGTTTGCCTTTCCTCGTCGCTGTTCGTGCCCCGGCGCGCGAAGAACTGGGGGGCCGCCTGGATCAGCTGTTTTTTCCATTGGCTCACCTGTGTGCTGTGCACGCCGTAACTGCTGCAGATCTGCGCTGCGGTCCTGTCGGCCCTCAAAGCCGCCAGCGCCACCTTTGCCTTGAGTGCGCCGTCAATCCGGCGCCGTGTTCGTCCGCGTTCCGTCACTTCTGTACTCCGGTTGCGGACGTCGTATCTCCCGGGCCCCACAGTCTCGGGCGGCAGCACGTTGGCACGCTGGCGCGGCTTTGGCGGATTGTCCACAGAACGGCGAGCAGCAGCCCTTATCCCGGGGCTGGCGGCGCGCCGCAGCTGTGGGCAATCCCAGAGCCAAAGGCGTGACAGCCTTTCGTGTCATCGCCGACCTCCCATTATGACCACCGTTCAATTTCTTGACCGGTGGTCCGAAAATCGGGGTCCACCATACTACAAGCTGTTCGTTTACGCCCACAATGTCGGCGCGATCGGTACGGGCCCTGAGGGGTCCCCTC
>JBHJGW010000321.1:0-2536 GCA_050331415.1 Opitutales bacterium
CCCCGTTAGCATGAATGGTCTGCATTTTGCACGCATCTTTGCATTATGCATTATTTGCAGATATTCTCGCGGAAATTTCGGCATAATTCATTGACAATCCCATCAAACTACGAATCGCTTTAAGAAGATGAAAACGCTCACCCTCTCCCTCTCGACCATTTTCATTTTGTCGCTGGCTCATGGCCAGTCTCGCATCACTGCAGGCGGGCTAACTCTGGTCGACCTCGACCTCGATCTGCTCGAAGCGGAAACGGGCTTGATGCTCACCGCAACTGGTACCAACACGCAGACCGACAACCTTGCGGGCGATTTTGATGTTGCCTTCCCACACCAGAATTCCAGCACCTTTAGCTACAACCCGCTTGCGACCGGGACGTCCGTTTTGACGACTGCCACAGGCCAGATCGACCACCTCGGCACCCTGACCTTTGGGACCGACATGGGTGCCAACGCCAATCTGCTGACGATCGGCGATTTCGTAATCGGTTTCGACGCCAACCGAGTCGATCCAAACGCGGTGGGTGGGGATGGATTCTTCATCCAGTCGACCCTTCAAACTGGCGGCTTGATTCTCTTCGACGTTGATATCGATAACAACCCCTCGGTCACAAACGACACCGGTGGGGTCACGGTAATTCCCGAAGAGCGGAATCTGTTCGTTGGTGACCTCGACCTGCTAATATCCTCCGAATTCAGCCAGGTTCTCATTAATGAAGGTCTTACGACCGACGATTTGGCAGGCGTCGACATCGGTGGCGCGCGGATCAACGCCGAAGCAGTACCTGAGCCATCGTCCGTCTCTACGCTGCTGGCCGCTGCAGTTGCCACCCTAGCTTTCCGCAAGCGCCGGGCAATCCACAGCTGCTAGAAGAGGCGGCATCAGCATTACACGCGCCGCCGGTAGGCAAGGCAGGCACAGCCGCCTCTCGGCTCGCCAGCGCCTTCAAATGGGCATAGCGCTTTTAGCCCTGACGGACACGAAGCTAACGTGCACGGAGTGAATTTCCGCTGTTGCCACGCGCCGACGGCGAGCGACCATCGAATCCACTTGCCACCCAGCAGCAGCAGCCCATGCTTCCATCCTTGGGCCGCCCGGGTGGTGGAATGGTAGACACTGGGGACTTAAAATCCCTTGGCCGCAAGGCCGTACCGGTTCGAGTCCGGTCCCGGGCACCGCTCCTGGAGCGGTTTTATGCGGCTCAGGAAGCAAAATTGCGGGTATTGGGCCTCGCAACGAATTTATCGGTTTCTGCTTAGTTTTTTCGCTTTTTGATGCCGGTTTCTGGCACCAAACTGGCACAGTGCCGCGAAGAAAAGACATCCGAGTCGTCCGAAACTCGCGAGGCGGTTGGTACTGCCGGTACGTGGATAGCGACGGTCGAGACCGACGGGAGCCGTTCGCCACAAAATCGGAAGCGGAGGACCGGCAACGCGAACTGCGCCGAAAGTGGCGAGAACCCGGCGAGGCGACAATTACCCAAATGACAGCTCCGGAGGTTTCAGAATACTGGGAGCTAAGGACACGCTGCGCCGCGATGGGGACTACCCTGGCAGCAGCGGTCGCGGCTCTGGAGAACGAGCTTCCGGGGTGCGCCTATCGGGTGGACGAGGCCTGCCGCGCCTTTCTCGACGAGCTGGAAGTCAAACAGGTTCTGTCTTTAAAGGACTACGAACGAAAAGTCCGGTGGCTGCAACGTCGCTTCGGAAGCTCCCGGCTGGATGAGATCACTGAGGAGACTCTCTCACAGGCATTCCGCGAGGAGCAATGGAGCCCGCAGACCGTGCGCACTATGCGGAGCCACATCACCGGTGTCTGGCAGTTGGCAACTAGGCGAGGGTGGACAAGTCGCAATCCATGCCGGTATCTTACTCAGCGCTTTCCAGCTCTTCGGCCAGACGGTGTGGCGTATCCGACGGTGGACCAGGTTGAAGAATTGCTTCGGGGAATGCCTGATAACCGAAGCCGAGGTTTCGCCGCGTTGCTGCTCTTTGCGGGACTGTGCATGGCCGAAGCTCATCGCGTCAGGCGTGCACAGCTCGTCATCGTCGCAATCCAGGCCATCAAGGCTGGCGTCGATCTTTCCGGCGCCTTGCTCTTCACCGAGCTGGCCCCGTGGCCCTCACTGGGCGAGCGCCGGGGCTTCCGGCACGAGCTAACCAGCGCGCTCCTGTACCGCGCCCTGCCGCAGCTCGCCGACGAGGCCGCCGACCGCGCCCTTGCCGCCTACCTCATCGCCGCCCACCACGGCAAAGTGCGCCTCGGCCTCCGCTCCCTCCCCGGCGAAAACAAGCCCGACGGGGAAGGCTCTTCGCCCGCGGCGTCTGGCACGACGATGAAGTCCCCGCGCCCGACACCCCGCCGCTGCACCTCCCCGGCCTTGACTCCCCGGAGCCACCCACGCGCCTCGACCTCGACTGCATCAAGCCCATCGAACACAGTTGGGCGGCAGAGGCCCTTGCGCTCCTCGAACAGCACGGCCCCTTCGCGCTCGCCTACCTCGAACCCCTCCTCCGCGCCGCCGACGGCCGCGCGAGC
>JBHJGW010000322.1:0-4000 GCA_050331415.1 Opitutales bacterium
GGCGCGACCGGCGCAAGGGAAGGACGCTGGCGACGCGGTTTCGGGTTGCGTGGGCGTAATAGGGCGTTCAGTCGTTACCAGGCATTCAATCTGCTGATCAAGGCTGATGCTGTTGCAATGAAAACTCAGGATAATTACAAACACGAACTTCCTAGCTTAGCTGTTGCCGGCCTTCTTCTGGCTGTCGGGCTTTTGGTGACGTTCATTGGAAGTGCACATTCAATGGATTTCGCGCTTGCACTCGGAGGTGCTGTCATTGGGGCTGGCTTTGCTGCTGTCAGCAACTGGTGGAAGGATTTGCGATATGGTCGAGAAATAGATGAAACGATTCGCGGCTCCTTATCATCAAAGTTTTCCTCTGTTGAAAGCGAAATTGAAGACTTTCGCTCAGTATATCACTTCTATTACCGCACGCGATCGGAAAAGCGACCTGTTTTCTGGAGGTATGTTAAAGTCGATTTTAGTACGATTCGTATACCCGGTCAGCTATTGGCTAGCGTTGAGATAGAAAACCCGGACAGCGGTGAGCCTGAAAGATATACCTTACGGGGCGCAGTGCGTGGGCATAGATTGATCATTCTGATTGAAAAATATCGTGAACAGCCTGGTGTAAACGTATTCCCACTCTTCGCCCCGGGATTCAGCGGTTACAAGTGTGGTTTTTTGTTTCATGAAGATTATTCAGGGTCTCAAGCTCTCGATCCTGTCCTGATCTGCAGAAACCCTGAGAAAGAAGCTGGGGTTGACGAAATCATCGTTGACGATGAGCGGATAGCTTTTCTCGAAAACCTCTGGCTTGAGCAAACAAAGCGACTTAACGTCTCGTCGATAAGGCAGCTTTTTCAGCATTCTGAGTAGTTCCACGGCTTCATGGGTAGATGCGCAGGTGAAACCCAGTTAAATTCCCCTCTCCACGGTGCTGGCCCGGGGCGTCAGAATCGCGGGCGATGTCTGCTGTCCGTCGCTCGATCATTCGTCCGCATGTGCGGGATCACCAGTTGAGCCCGATCCCGGTTGACTTCGAGCCGGATACCTTGGGCTGGCTCCTCGAAGAGGGCGCGCGGGGCAACTTGCTGTTGCAGAACGAGTTGTTCAACGCGATGGAGGACACTTGGGACCGCCTGCGGGGGAACCTCAACAAGCTCAAGCAGGCCGTTTGCAAGCTGCCGTTCGACCTTCAGCCGTGGACGGAGAAGGGCCGGAAGCCGTTGGCCTCGGCGCTGGAGAAGGCGGCGTTTGTCGAGCACGTCTTGCACAACCAGCGCGCGGCAACCTGGGAGGGCCAGCACAACTTCCACGCGACCATTTACGAGCTGCTCGACGCCGTTGCCCGCGGCGTCGCCGTGCTGGAGATTGACTGGACCGTCGAGGATGGCCGCTACCTGCCCGTCGGCACCCGCCGCGTCCCGTGGACCTGCCTCGGGTTTGAGCAGGCCCGCCAGCTCGGCCCGCGTTCCGACCCTGGAGCGTTGCGCCTGTTTCCCGACCGCAACCCGCACGCGCCGCGCCGCTTCGCCGAGTTTCCGCACAAGTTCCTCGTCGGCGTTTACCGGGCGAAGTCCGGCCACCTGGCCGAGACGGCGCAGCTGCGCTCGCTCGCGCACCTCTGGCTGGGCCGCATGCTGGGCTGGGAGTGGATGACCGCCAAGGCGGAGCTGTTTGGCCTGCCGGTCCGCTGGGCCACCTACGACCCCGCCGCGCCGCAGCAGCAGATCGACCAGATTAGCGACATGCTGCGCAACATGGGCACCGCCGCCTGGGGCGCCTTTCCGCAGGGCACCGACTTGCAGATCCTCAATGGTAACACCCCCGGCGTTGCCGGCACCGCTGAGCCCACCGAGCGCCTGATGTTCCTCGCCGACCGCGCCTGCGACCTGCTGTTCCTCGGCCAAACCCTCACCAGCGAGGAGGGCGCGCGCAACGGCAGCTACGCCCTCGGCAACGTCCACCGCGAAGTCGAGCTGGACCTTTATGAAAACTACGCCAGCTACGTCGTCGACGTGCTCAACAACCAGCTGATCCCGAGCATTGTGGCGCTCAACTGGGGCACGCCCGACGAGGTACCCTTCCTCGAAGTCGAACTCGACCGCCCCGGCAAGGACCACCAAACCGCCGAGCGCGACAAACTTCTGTTCCAGGAGATGGGCCTGCCCGTCAGCAAGCAATGGCTCTACGACCGCCACAAAGTCCCAGCCCCGGGCCCCGAAGAAGACCTCTTCGACCCGCTCCCCCCATACCTCAGCGACCGCCGTGAAGTGGCGATGCAACGCAACCACCGCCCAGAAGCGGAAGGCAGCGCGCAGCCTCCAGGCAAGCCGGGCAGGGAAGCCACGCCAGCGGAGGAGGAGCCCACCCGGGCCAGCGCGCACGAATGCAGCTGCACCAAGCCTTTAGGATTTAGGATTTCAGATTTTGGATTTCCCGAAGCCACCCAAGCGGCTTCGGAGTCCACTGAAAGCCTCAACCGCCGCCAAGCCGCCGCCCGCACCGAACTCAATCGCCTGCTGGAATCGATCACCCCAGCCACCGAGGAACTCGTCTGGACTTCCGGCGACTGCCCCGTCTGCCGCCCCTTCAACGGCACCAAGTACGGCACCGGCTGGAGAACCCCGCCACCCCTCCACCACAACTGCGACTGTCGCATTGAAGTGCGGCGGAGAGGGTGACTACCCCTTCAAACGTGCCCGGAAAACAACGGGCACGACTTCGAAGTCACGAAGAAATTGATCACTGCTATAGTAGAGCACCTTTCGGGACTGCTTAAGCGCGTGAACCACCACAATCAAACCAAAGCTAGGATCGGTCTTGGCACGTGACCACTCATTACGGGTAATGAATAAGGATGGCTCGGCACCTGCCACACCTTTTACTTCAATATGCAACGTTTCGTCTTGACGACAACATTCAAGATCATAACCGCGATTTTCGGTTTCGACTGAAGAAACCCTCCACCCGTGGGTTGATAGGTACTTGATAGCTGCGCTCACGGCAGCTTTCTCGATAGCCTTGTTTGATTCCGCATTGCCAAAACCACCGCCCGAAACATCTTTTAAACCGATTTGAACGGGTATTGACTCGTTCGGTTCTGTGAAAACTCGAAGAATATAGTCACGGGTATTCGCTGGTGCCATCTGCAATACCTTAAAGTTGAACCCGTATTTCGGCTTATCGTTAAAGGTGGGTATCTGTTTCGATCTGTCTGGATGGAATGCAAAGACCCTGGCTTTGTCATCACGTCCGTGGTAGCAGGCGTAGCAATAAATAAGCGGAAGTTTTGATTTCTGTCGAAGAGCAGAAATTTCAGTGTCTTTGAAGACCTGATCGTTCGACTCGGAATCCGGGATATTCCTGAAACGAAGGGCTACTGTATAGTGCTTTTGACTAGCCCTATCTTCGAAGACGAAAACGTTTCGTCCGTGGTCGGCTTTACCTGATTCGGTTAACCCCCACTCGCTTAGGACTTGTTTGGACAAGGTGATGAACGCTTCTTCAGTCATCCTCTCGCATATTCCCTATAATCGGCCCTTTGGGTCAACCTTTCTATACCTTCCCGCGCCTCCGCGTTAAAATCCAAAACAGCCGGTGAAACCACCGGATCCCCCGCAGCCCCGCCACCGGCGATGATCGCCGTGTGCCTGAGCCCATCAAAGCTGCGCTGACGACTGCCCTCGCCGAGGGCGTGTGCCCGGCGGACATCAGTACCTGCCGCCGGGGCGACATCGGACCTTGCACGAGAAGCGCTTGCCATTCGCTCAGGTCGCGGTAAGGCTACCGGTAAGATGACATCGTGGATTTGCAGCCGTGACCCCGAGGTGATGAGCGGAGAACTCTGCTTCACCGGCACCCGCGTGCCCGTGAGGAACCTGTTCGATGCGCTGCAGGCCGGGGAGAGTGTGCAGGATTTCCTGGAAGGTTTCCCGTCGGTGAGCCGCGAGCAAGTCATGGCCGTTTTGGAGGACTCGAAACACCACGCGCTCGAAGCTCAGTCGGCCTGAGATGC
>JBHJGW010000323.1:0-11811 GCA_050331415.1 Opitutales bacterium
CATTTCGTGATCATCTATTCTCACAACTTTATTGGCCTTCGCATAGATGCCGGGGTTGCCTCGTGCGGGTTTAAAGCAAAAACGCCCCCTACCCCCTTTTTAATACAAACCGCACGCGACTCGCCTTCGGGGCTTCCTACAACGCGCAGATGCCGGAACCGGCCGGGCCGGTGGCAAGCGTCCTCCAGATGATGAGCGCTACGGCGAGACCGGCAATTCCGATTTGGACTCCCCGCAGGACCGTGGGCGGCAGGCGTTTGCCCAGGGTCAAAAAGGCCGTCTGTCCCAAAGCCAAGAGGGGAATCGTTCCGGCGGCGAACGCCGCGCCGAAGAGGGCCCCCCGCCCCGCGCTCGCGGTGAAAAGCGCCGCCGTCAGCAGCAGGTAGAGCGGGCCACAGGGCAGCAGAGGGGTTGCAAGGCCAAGCCCCAGCCCTCGCCAGCCCGCGGGCCAGCGCTGGACGCGCCGCGTCGCCCGCAAATACCACCGGCCGGTCGCGCCAAACTTGGGCAAAAGGCGATCCCACCTGAGCACCGCCGCAATGATGACCCCCACGAGCAACCACGGGGCGATCAGCGCCGGCCCCTGCCCAAGACCGGAGAGAGCACGCGAGCCGATTGCCCCGGCCAGGGCGCCCCAAAGGGCGTAGCCGCCAATCCGACCCGCATGGTAGGCTCCGAAGCCCGCGACGAGGTTCTGACGGGTCTGCCCCGCTCCTCCGAGTACTGCGCAGCCGACCGGTCCGCACATCGCCACGCAATGCACGCCCGTCGCAAGCCCTGCGGCAAAAGCCGCTCCCGCAGTGGTTAGCGCCCCAACATCGAGCATCTGATGACATTAGCAGCCCTTCAACGCTTAGCGCAAGCAACGAACTTATTTGATGCGCAGATGTCCTTAGCCTCTCGGGCGTAAACGGCGGGTTCCTCCCTTGCCGGCTTGATGCAGCGCCTGCGCCTGTTAAGATCATCCGACATGCCGATTTACCTTTACGAAATTGTCCGGAACGATGGATCCGCCGGCGAGCGTTTCGAAGTGGAGCAGCCCATGACCGAACCCGCCCTGACCCATCACCCGCTGACGGGGCAGCCCGTACGCAAAGTCCTGACCGCGCCTCACCTGGCGTCGAAGTACACTCCGGGCCGAACGAAGTCACTGCTGGAAACGAAAAACGTTGAAAAAGCGGGTTTTACCAAATACGAACGCGATCGTCTGACCGGGCGCTACCACAAGGTGGCCGGGAAGGCCCCGGGGGCGCCGGAAAGCTTGGAACCTTAAACCGCGCGTCTTTTTCGTCCATCGATTCTGTGCACCTGACCCATGGCTCTCGACCCTAACGAACCGCTGCCGCCGCCTTTGCCCCATGAGCGCGAGGCGATGAGAAAGGCCGAGGAAGAACTGGCGCAAAAAGAAGCCGAGCGCGCCGCGAAAAAGAAAAGCCTGGTACAGAAGCGGCCAAAGGCCAAGGACCGCACGCCGCCGCCCAAGAAAGACCGGGAGGCTGCCCCCGGCCCTGCCCTCGGCAAGGGCCCGGCCACACCGCCAGCCGTTGCGGAAACCGATCCGGCGGCCGCCGCTCGGCGTCTCGAGATCCTGACGCCCGGCGAAAAATTTGGCGATTACCAGATCCTCAAGTGCCTTTCCTACGATTTACTGGGCTCGCTTTACCGGGTGCGCAAAGCGCGCGAGCGCACGGAGCGAACGCTGCTGGTGCTACCGCCCGCCTTGAGCGATTCAACCGAGTTTGCCGAACGATTCCAGAGCAACCGCGAGCGGCTCATTTCGCTGGCCCACCCGGATATCCTTTCGCCGAAAGAAACCCTGCAGATTAAGGGTCGCCTTGCACTTGTGTGCGAAGGTGTAACCGCCGTCAACCTGGCCGACTTCTTCGAAACCGAGGGCAGCGAGATCAAGGGGACCAAAGTCTTCGCCCTTGCAGCCTCCGATGTTAAGGGAGTCCTGGAGCGTGTCGTTTCCACGCTGCAGTACGCGCACGGCCAGGGGATCCAGCACCACAACCTCAACCCGGCGAATATCCTGAGGACACCGGAAGGTCGGGTGCTGATCAGCGGCTTCGGCCTGGCCGATATCTTGGGTCCCGACGAGTTCCGCACCGCCGCAAACGCCGCCCTGCCTCCGCTCCTGCTCGATCCGGGGCAAGTTCGCGTTGGCACTCAGGACGTTCAGCCGCCCGAGGCAAAGCGCGGCGACACGCTTTCCGAAACTGCCGACTTTTACGCCGTCGGCGTTCTCGCCTACTGGATGCTGACCGGGCGCAAGCCCGATCGCGATGGCACGCCACCCTCCACCCTGCGCCCGGAGATCGCTCCGGGGTGGGATCTGATCGTGGCCAAATGCCTGGAGCCATCCCCCAAAAAGCGATATCAGGACGCGACCCAAATCCTCGAGGACCTCGAGCGGATTGATCACCTGAAGGTGGCGGGCGGCAAGCAGGCCGTTGCGGCCCTCGATTCCGGCCTCTGGGCCGGTATCAACAAGCACCTGAGCTTCATTCCCCTGCCCTTGGTCATCACCCAGCAAGGCCAGAAGACTTCCGGCATGATCCGCCTCGGTGGCCTGGCCGCCTGTCTGGCTCTGGTTTTTGGCGCGATGAGCGCAGTGGTTTCGCTGGCCACTCAGACGGAGGAAGAAGCTCCGCGGGTCATCCGGCGCGCCGGCAACGACCTCGAGCCGAACTGGCGCCTCGAAGTCACGCCAGGCCTGTTCCAGGTCATTCCACCGTCCGACTCAGCCTTCGTGGTTCAGGGGAACAACGTCGACCTGCGGGTCGCCGAGGGTGCGCACGAGATCGTGCTTCGCAAGCCGGGCTATCGCGATGAAACCGTCCAACTGCGAGGTACCGGGCGCCTGCAGACCCGCAGCATCACGCTGCAGGAGGCATTTGCTCCACTTCGCATCGAGACGAAGCCGGGCGCACTCGTTGCCGCCATCGACGAAGAAGGCGAGCCCATCCCTGTGGGAGTGGCCGATGCTGAGGGAGTGCTGGTCGCAGACGAGGCACTGAAGGAAGGAACCTACACCTTGGTGGCCACGCTGGAGAACCACCGGGACCACCGCCTCGACGCAGCTAACCTGACAGGGGACAACAACCAATTTGAGATGCCACTGGAGCCGCTTCCCGGGACCCTCCGCGTTCGCTCGGAGCCCCAGGGTGCCATTATCGAACTGGATGGTGAGCGCATTGGCGTGACAAACTTTACGGTGGACGAACTTCGCGCGAACGAGGAGTTCGTCCTGACGCTGCGCAAGCCGGGTTACCTGCCGGAAAGCCGCGCAGTAAGCCTGGAACCGGGGGTACGGACGTGGCTCGATTATGGCGAACTGGAAGTCGCGACTTTCCAGGTGGTGCCGGAGATCACGATCAACGGCGAAGAACCCTCCGCGGCTGACCTCGCCGAAGCCAGCTTGATGGTAACGAGCGACAACCCGGCGGCTCCCGGCGAGTTCAGCACGAGCCTCGCTCCCTCAGACCCCGACCTCGCCAAGCTCGACGCCGTGCCAGCGGGCAACGTTACCCTGCGCCTGGAACACCCGCGTTGGACGCCATTCGAGCGGTCGTTCGAGGCGACTCCGAAGTCAAGGGTGCGCTTGCGCGCCGACCTTTCCCTGCGCCCTGCCACGATCACCCTCGACATCCAGCCAGCGGGCCTCCCGGTAACCCTGTTGTTGCCCGACGGTTCCCGGATGGCGCTCGGCGACCAGCGCCAGTTCGCGATCGCCGCTCGGAGGGCTCAGCAATTGCGCTTGTCGGCTCCTGGGCATCTCGACGTGGTCCGCGACATCAATCCGGAGCCTGGCGAAGAACTGACTTTGGACATCCGATTCCGGCCCTTTCCCCCTCCACAACCCGGCGAAAACTACGCCGTCCCCGGCCTGCCCTTGCTGCTGGCCTGGATACCGGTGGAGCGCTTCAGCATGGGCAGTCCGCCAGAGGAGAACTCGCGGTTGCCCGTCGAAGGGCCTCGCACAGTCGTCGATTTCTCGCAGGGGTACTGGATGGGGGTGCACGAGGTAACCCAGGCGCTCTACGAGCGGGTCATGGGCTCGAACCCCTCGCGGGCGGGCTCGAGCGACCGGCATCCCGTCGATAGCGTGACCTACGAACAAGCGAGGGCATTTTGCGAGCGACTGACCGAGCGGGAAGCCAGCGCGGGGCGTTTACCCGAAGGCTACGAGTACCGATTGCCTACGGAGGCTGAATGGGAGTATGCAGCGCGAGGCGGAACCACGACTCCGTTTCACTGGGGTGAGACGGCGACCCCCGCCAAAGGTGCGTTTGTCGGGCGCTACCCACGCGAGCTCGGTGGAGAAATCACTGCCGAAACCGTGGGCCCCGGCAGCTCCGTGCCAGTTGGTTCCTTCGATCCGAATGCCTACGGTCTTTACGACGTGCACGGCAACATGGCCGAGTGGACGCTCGACTACTACAATTCTCGGCTTCCGGGCGGCTTCGAACGCGACTGGGTGCAGCGTACGCCTTCTTCCCGACACCCGCTCCGTGGCGGGAGCTGGCGCTCGTTTGCCAAAGATGCGCGGGCAGCCGTTCGCGAAGATAATCTCGTGCCGACCGCCACCCGGGAAGACGTTGGCTTCCGAGCAGCACTGGCGCCGGTAATCGAGCTGTGACTCGGATCTTTCGTCAGGCCCACCAGTCGGAGGCTGCGGCGTTTACAGGAGCCACGAATCCACTACGGATACAGAAATCGCCGAAATGCTCTCCCGTAGTGCGTTCCTGAGCGTAGCGCCCGATGATTTGCCGCAGCTCAGCAAGGATTTCGTTTTCCTTGAGGGACTCCTTGTAGAGCTTATTGAGGCGGCTGCCGTCGAAGGCGGCCCCGAGGTACAGATTGTACTTACCGGGAGCCTTGCCCACCAGACCAATTTCTGCGAGGTAGGGTCGTGCGCAGCCGTTGGGGCAGCCGGTCATGCGGATGACAATATCTTCATTGGTTAGGCCGTGCTCGCCGAGGATGTCCTCGATTTTGGCGACGAGGTCGGGCAAGTAGCGCTGACTTTCGGCCAGAGCAAGGCCGCATGTCGGTAGCGCGACACAGGCCATAGCGTTACGGCGCAAGCCACTGATCTTCCGCCAGCTGTCGAGCCCGTACTCGGCGAGGAGAGCCTCGATCTTCGGCTTGTTTTCCGATGAGACACGCCCAATGAGCAGGTTTTGGTTGCCGGTCAGGCGGAAATCGCCGTCGTGAATTTTCGCAATCTCTCGCAATCCGTCTTTGACGCGCCCAACGCCATTGTTCAGTACAACGCCGTTCTGGATAAAGAGCTGGCAGTGGAAGCGGCCGTCGGCCCCTTCTGTCCACCCGTAACGATCGCTCTGGCTGGTGAACTCGAAAGGCCGTGCGGGCTCGAAGCTTACCCCCGAGCGTTTCTCGACCTCCGCCTTGAAGGCCTCGATGCCCATGCGCTCAATCGTGTACTTCAGGCGCGCATTCTTGCGGTCTTCGCGGTTACCGAAATCGCGCTGGGTAGTAACGACCGCCTCGGCCACGCGCACCGCATCCTCCGGCGCGATAAAGCCAGCCACATCAGCGGTGCGCGGAAAGGTAGCCTTGTTGCCATGAGTCATGCCCATGCCACCGCCCACGGTGACGTTGAAGCCTGCGAGTTTTCCGTCTTCTACAATGGCAATGTAACCAAGATCGTGCGCGAAAACGTCGACATCGTTGTATGGCGGGATCGCGACAACGGTTTTGAATTTCCGCGGGAGGTAGGTCTTGCCGTAGATGGGCTCCATCTCGTCGCCAGTCGCAGCATTGAGCGGCTGTGTCGGCGTTTTGAGCGCTTCGGAGGTTTCGACCTTCTCGCCGTCGAGCCAGATTTCGGCGTAGGCACCCGTGCGCGGGGTCAGGTGTGCGTTGATCTGGTCGGCAACCGCAAGCGTCTCGGCATGCACTGCCGACTCGTACGGGTTGACGTTGCACATGACGTTGCGGTTGACGTCGCCGCAAGCCGCAATGGTGTCCATGCAGGCCTGGTTGATATCGCGTATCGTCTGCTTGAGGTTGCTCTTGATCACCCCGTGGAGCTGGAACGCCTGCCGCGTGGTCAACTTGAGGCGACCGCCGCCAAAATTGTCGGCAATGGCGTCCATCTGAAGCCACTGCTCGGGTGAGCAAACGCCACCGGGCACGCGAACACGCACCATGAAAGAATAGGCCTTGTCGAGCTTCTGCTTGCGACGCTCGCTGCGAACGTCGCGGTCATCCTGCTGATAGATGCCGTGAAACTTGGTCAGCTGCTGGTCGTCGGCGCTGATGTCACCGTGCGCCTGGTTGGCGAGGCCCTCGAGAATCGTACCGCGCAAGTACGCGCTCTGCTCTTTAAGACCTTCGTTTTTGTGGAGTTTTTCCGTCTGCGAACCCATGAATTTGCTATGATACTGCGTGGACACCCCGCCTGTCAACGCGGGCCTGACGCATTGCACAGGACGCTGAGCTCGCGCTTCGAACAGAACCCGCGCGATTGGCAGTTGACGCGTTCTCGCGCGAGCGGTATAAACCGAAGAGATGCACCGCCCTCTTACCTCCGCAGGCCAACAGGCAATAAACGAAATAGCCGCGCGCTACGGCCTCAGTACCGACGCTGTGCACGCCATGTTGCAGGCGGTGGTAAACGGCGGGGGCACCATGGCGCAATTCAACATCCCCGAGCTTGGCGGCGGGGGCCAGTGGATGCAGGGCGGCATGACCATGGTGGGGGATATGTTCAATTACGGCCTGCAGGGCACGGTGAGCAATCTCTGCCAGGAACTCAGCAATCTGATTGCCTCGCAGAATGTTTTTCAACCACAACCCGCCCGACCCGCTTCGGGCAGCTTCCAGCAGCAAGGGGGCGGAAGCTTTCAGCAACAGGGTTCCGGTGGCTTTGGGATGATGGGCGGTGCCTGGTGGCCCTCGGAGCTCGGACAGCCCAGCAGCAGCGGCGCGCAGAACAACGTGCGCTACGCGGTGTTCCCCCACTGTCGGCGGCTGGCGCTCGAGATCAACGGGAATGTAAGCGTCTTCGACACCCTCGACCATCAGATCGGCGGCGTTTCGCAGCAACAAGCCGGGGGAAGCTCCGTGACGTTCACCAGCCAGTACGGCACGGTCGACACGCTGAATCTGCCGCTGATTTCCGGGGCGGGAACTCAGCCTGCCCCGCAGGCTTCCGTGCAGGTACCGGCACCGCAGCCCTCAGCGCCCGCGCAACACGCTCAGGGCAGCGGCGAAATTTTCAAGAGCATCGAGCAACTCGGCCAGTTGCACCAGAATGGCGTGCTGTCGCAGCAGGAGTTTGAAACGAAGAAGGCTGAGCTGCTCAGTCGGCTCTAGGCTAGACGCCGCCTCGCGCTACCATAAACCGGTATTCACGCCCGATTTCCGGGCGCAAAAAAAGCCGCCCCGAAGATCGAGGCGGCAGACGCTGAGAAACATGGGCAAGCTCAGACCTTTGCTTGAACGGGAATGTCTTCCTCTTCGTCGGGATCGTACTCGTCCTCTTCGGCGGCTCCGGTGTCGATCGGGTTTTCAGAAACGACCTCCCACTCGAGGTCGTAGTTCGACTCGCTGTTGAGCTTGATCCGGGTCGTATGTTTGCCGAGGCTCTTGACCGGGGTGTAGAGATTGAGCTGCTTTTTATCGAGCTCGATACCCTCTTCTTTGAGCCGGTCGAGCAGGTCATTGGCGGTCACGGAGCCGTACATACGGCCACCTTCACCGGTCTTGACGCTGATCGCGATCGAAACGCCCTCAAGCTTGGCGAGCAATGCATCGGCATACTCGCGTTCCTGACGGAGGCGCTCCTCTTTGCGCTTCTGCAAACTTTCGATGTACTTCTGGTTGCCGCGGTTGACCGGCATGGCCATCTTTCTCGGCAGCAGGAAATTGCGTGCGTAGCCCGCCTTGACGGAGACAAGGTCGCCCTCGTGACCGAGGTTTTCGATGGGCTGGAGAAGGTAAAGTTTGGTCGTTGCCATGGCTGGGATCGTCCTTGCTGAAGTTGATTACGGCGGCGGGTCGGAAGTCGGGGCTATTTCTTGCCAGAACCAACCTTGCCGGCCTGCGCGGCCTTGAGCGCCTCATAAACGCGCTTTTCCTTCACCTTGTTGGCCTGCTTGCCGACACGGTTGCGCATATAGTAGATGCGGGCGCGCATGGTGATGGACTCGCGGTCGACCTCAATCTTCTCGATATTGGGGCTGTGCACCGGGAAGACGCGCTCAACGCCCTCACCCTGGGCAACTCGGCGAACCGTAAAGGTCTCGTTGATGCCGCCGCCCTTGCGGGCGATCACAATGCCGGAGAACACCTGGACGCGCTCCTTGTTACCTTCGCGCACGCGAACGGACACCTTCACGCCATCGCCCACCTTGAAGTGGTCGCGGTCGGGCTGGATTTGGTCTTGGGTGATCTCACGAAGGAGCGCTTCCATGGTCTGCGTCGGTTGAAAATTGGAAATCTTGAGCGAGAAGGTCGGGTCGGCGCTGACGGGTGCGGTGCAGTTGTTGCTCGCGCCGCCAGCGCTCAATCGCCCCATGGTCTCCGGAAAGCAAAACCTCCGGGACGGGCAGTCCGCGGAAGTCGGCAGGCCGGGTGTATTGAGGGAAGCTGAGGAGTGAATCGGAGAAGGAATCCTGCGTCAAGGATTTTTCTTCACCCAAAACGCCCGGAATTTGCCGCGCGAGGCAGTCGATCAAAACCAGGGCCGGCAGGGTGCCGTTGGTCAGCACATAGTCGCCTATCGAAATCTCGCGGTGGATCTTTTCGGACCGCACGCGTTCGTCGATTCCTTCGTAGTGCCCGCTGACCAGTACGAGATGCTTCTGCACACTCAACTCCCGCGCCAGCTCGGTCGTGAGCACCTCGCCGTCAGGGGCGAGGTAGATATGGAGGGAGTCCGGCGACTCGACAGCCTCGATAGCGGAGAACAGTGGATCGGGCATCAGCAGCATTCCCGCGCCGCCGCCGAAAGGCCGGTCATCTACAATCTGGTGACGCCCGATGCCGTGGGCACGCAAGTCGAGAACCTGCGTTTCCAGCAGACCGCCTTTGCGGGCACGCCCGAGCATCGAAGCGCCGAGATAGCCTTCGGCCATCTCTGGAAAAAGTGTGACGAGGTCGATCTTCATCGGCGTAAACCTTCACCGGTGCCCGACGGACGAGGCGGGGTCGAGGCGGAAATCAGCTGGCGACAACAGGATGGGCTCGGAGAAGCCGATTCTGTTAGGGCACGATCTGCCGAGCAACAGCCAACTGACGCCCCGTCAGCATGGCCATTGCGGTATCGATCGGGACAATCTCTCCGGAAGGGGTGGCGATAAAGTTGCCCTCATGAGCGTCCATCAGGATAACGCCCTCTTCGTGAAACCAATGATGCTGAGGGCCGGGGAAAGACATAAAATCGAGCGATTTCAGCAGGTCGCCAATTTGCGCCAGGGTCGCGGGGTCTCCCACGATGAGCGGTTGCGAGGTCACCAACCGCCCGTCTTGCAGGATTCCCTCAAAACGGGTGTCATCTCCGAGGTATTGCTGTTGCAGCCGAATGCGTGCGAGGTAACGTGCGGACGCCGTGCGACCGGCGGGGCAGAAAAAGGGGGTGCCGTCCCGAGTTCGCTCGAAGCGGGGAAAGAGGCCCCAAGCGCCCTCGTGGGTCACTTTAACAACCCGGTCTCCCCGAAAGAAAACGGTCACCTCGCCCCCTTGAGCAACAGCTAAGGTCTGCGGCGGCTCGTCCGCCCCGAAGCCGTGGGCAAGTAGCGCTCGAACTTGCGCAGTTGCGCCTGGAATTCCGCGAAGGACACTTTGGGCTGCGAGCGTGCGATCTTCGTCAGGCGGTCGCGAACGGCTGCGGCTTTGCTCGACATGGTGCAGATGCTTGGGCAAGGGCGGGAAAAAGTCGAGGTGAAGTTTTGAGCAGCACCCCTCTAAACGGGAGGAGCCAGCCTTGTCTCAAATCAGCAGTCCTCAGCCGAACAAGCTCGCGACATCCACCCTGCCCTCATAGATGGCTTTGCCAATGATAACGCCTTCGAGGTTGGCATGTTCGGCGGCCAGCTCGCGAAAACGCACCATGTCCTCCGGAGCGGAAACGCCACCGCTGGCGATGACCCTGGTACCTTCGGGCGCGACGGTTTTGAGCATCTCGGCTTGGGCATCGAAGTTCGGCCCGGTGAGCATGCCGTCGGTCGAAATGTCCGTGTAGATAACTGTGCCGATGCCGGCCTTGGCGACCTGGCGAGCGAGTTTGAGCGCGGAAATTTCGGTAACGTCGACCCAGCCGTGAATCGCCGCCATACCGTCGCGGGCATCGATGCCGACAGCTGCCTGCTCCGGCCACTGCTCGGCGATCTGCTCGACAAACTCCATCGACTCGCATGCCTTGCTTCCGACCACGAACCGTTTGACGCCCGCATTAAGCAGCCGGGCGATGTCCGCGTTGGAACGGACGCCTCCGCCCATCTGAACCTTGAGCCCGGTAGCGGCAATGCGTTCTACGTGGGCGAGGTTGCGACTTTTGCCGGTGAAGGCACCGTCGAGGTCGACCACATGCACCCAGGTGGCACCAGCCTCCCGGAAGCGCTTGGCGGGCTCCAGAGGATCCTTGAAATACTCGGTGCTCTGGTCGGCCTGCCCCTGTAGCAGGCGTACCGCCGCGCCGTCTTTAATGTCGATGGCTGGGAAAATGTTCATGATCGCTTTTGCCTGCACCCGTTAAACCTGGAGGCACCGACGAACCGCGATTCCGCCAAACCCCGTTCCGCAAGACAAGGAAAGTTTTCCCAAAACGAGCGCAGCGCCAAACGACTCGACAAAACGCTGGACCAAAGGAGCGCGAGGGGATTTTGGCTCAAGAACGAAAAAGCGAACGCCGTTTTGGGCGTTCGCTTGGTCAAAAGCGGTAGCGGATCGCGAAGATCACGCTGCGATCGGCTCGACATGCTCGCTGGCTTCGTGGAAGCCGTAGGCGTAGTCAATCGTCCCGTCTTCGTTTTGGATCACGACCTCAGCCTCGAGCTCGCTGGCAAGCATAGCGGCGCTTTCAAGGGCGTGTTCGCGGTCGGAGTTGAACGTGATAATCTTTTCGGTGCGCGCGTTTTGGACGGCCCAGCCGGTGTGAACTTTAGTTACCCAGAGTGTTTCAATCATGGCGGTTACGTGAGGGTGGCGGTGAAGGAGGTTTGAAGGTTAGGTCGTTTCGTGAACGCCTTCCTCGATGAATTCCTCGTGCCAACTTTCACCTGCAATCTCCAAGTTGCTGAAATTGAGACCCTTGAATAATTGATGAAAAGTTCGAACTCCGGTCCTCTGGTATTTTTCGGGCACCTTGCCAATCGGTCCCGATACGTCAGGCAATTTGCGGCTCCGGAGTTTCCAAGTTCTGTGGCGAGTCCGTCACCAAGTCGTCCTCGTGCAGCAGGCGCCAAGCAGGCACGCGGTTGATGCCGCCGATTTCGTCGATGGTGAAAACGACAGCGTCGAATTCGCGCGCGAGCTCGCAGGCTTTGCGAAAAACGGTGTCGTAGGACGCATCGCTGAAAAGCCAGCGGCCAGAGGACGAATCTTCGAGGTACCATCGCCGATGGCGGGGGTCGCGGTCAATGCAAAGAGAGTCAATCATATATTCGGATTCGGAGGTTATCTGGAGGACAAAGGGTTGCCGCCCCCGCACTCCGGCACGGGCGGCAAGGCGGACGATACGGGTATGTCGGGGGTAAAAAGAAGGTTAAAAGGACTCGCCGTCGATGGCTGGACATAAGATAACTGTTACCAGTTTCGAATCCAAGTCATCAGCTTTCC
>JBHJGW010000324.1:0-6006 GCA_050331415.1 Opitutales bacterium
TGTGGTTCCACGAGCTTATCGTGCTGTCAACGCCCGGAACTTGCAACATGCCTCCACGGTAGCGGCATCTGATGCCGAGCAACGAAAAAGCCCGCTGCTGATGCGGGCTTCGTAGGTGGCGAGGCTCAAGGGCAACTCGCCAAAAGTGGAACTTGAGAAAATCCCGGTCTCATTAAAACGGAGCGCGCTGAGCGCGGACCCCGCCGAGCGCTTTCTGGGACGGGACCCCGAAACTATCCCCCCTGGTCCCTCGACCGCCGTTTGTACCTCCAGGCGGTACAACCGCCACTCGCTGCTCAATCGGTTCCATCTGCCAGGGGTGCGTTGTCAACTTGCCTTGCGCTGGGCGATCATCTGCTTGAGACGGTCGGCCACTCGCACGACGGGTTCGAGGTCGCGTAGCTCTGCTTCGAGAACGTCGACGGTGGCCTTATCCCAGGTGGACTCGTCGTCGTACTTGCGTTCGAGCTTCACGATTTCCTTCACGAAGTAGGCGAAGGTGGGCAGGCCTCGCTTCCCCGAGCGGGCGCTCTCCTCGGGGGTCAGGACGCGACCGGCAGCGATGGAGCGGCGCAGGCGGTGCTTGGGAAGCTGGTGCTCTTCGGCAGCTTCGGCCCACTGTTCCTGCTCGTTGTCCTCCAGGGCGCAGAGCTCGTAGTGGTGCGACCAGCTGAGATTGTACCGCCGGCGGCATGGATGCCAACGGGCGCTGGCCTGGGCGTACTTGCGGAGGGTGCCGTTGGCAATGCCGAGGATGGCTTCGGCGCGGTCGTACATCTGGCCCCAGCCGTCGCGGCCTTCGCCATAGACCAGCCAGTCTCCGATCGCCCACTGCACGCCATCGGTGATGGTGCGCAGGTGAGCGCCGAGGACTTCCCACTCCTCCAAGGACATTTGCTCGGGCAGTTTCAGCCCGAGCGGCGTGACCTCAGTGCTGGGCGCGAGGGCGATTGTGGACGCGGATGGCTCTTGCGGCATACGCTTCACGCGCTGTCAACTGCTTCTGGGCTCGGGTGGGCGGCAATTGGAACTCCTCCTGGAAGCCCATCACCATCTTCGAAAGGGCCTGCTTGGTAAGCGCGTAGCGCTTGGCGATCTCGGTCATCGACAAGCCGAGGTAGCTCACGCCCCAGGCCAGCGACGCCCACGCAGGATGCGTGGCGTCAACGGAAGCGTTCAGCCGAGTGCTCGCCGCTGGTCTTGCTTGGCGTGTAAAACGCGCAAAATCTCCGAGACGCCATCAGCGCCCATGCGATAGTAGGCTTCATGCAAGCGAGCCGGGTGTAGTTGTCGGCATATCCCTCCACGCCGGAACTTCATCCGTCTGCCGAGCATGGAGTCGATGCGATCTCTTCAAAGAGCTGAAAGAGTTCGTTGATATACTTGTCGCGCTGCGCCTCGCCCCAAGTCTCGCGGGTATAGCGCGCAATTTCGACCAGGTCGGCGTCAGCTTCGCGGGTGAGCCGGTAGTTCGCCATTATTGATCAGCCCGACGAATCACCGACTGCGGGCTTGAATCAACGAAGTCACCCGCTTCCGCCTGCTGCCAGCCGAACTCAACGGCGGCTTCGAGAGCCTCGTCCTCCGCGAGCGCTTCAAGCGCGGTTTCCATCAAATGGTTCGCGTCCACGCCCGCTGCGAGCTATTGACTAACGCGCTGCTCCAGGTCCGGCCTCAACGATAATTGCATGCCTCAAGACTGAAATCGGCAGCCCTCGTTGGCAAGCGTTCACGGCGTGGTCTGGCTGTCTATATGCCCGGGCATCGGCGAGTAAGGAATGGTCACCACATGCTCCTGCGGTCACTCCCAAGCCTATCCAGCGTTCGCCAAGCCTCCGCAAGTACCTGTCCCAGTGACTCGACATTGGGAGACGTGCGTCAACTAGGGATCATCATTTGAGAGTAGAAGATGCGCCATTCTAGCGTTGCATGATGTCACCAACAAAGGCTCTATCCATATCTTGCATTACTACCTCGCAGTCGCTGGTCCTGATCAATATGGCGGCGTAAGCATGATTAGAGGCGCGCGACTTGTCTGCCTTGTAGCCTGCCTCTTCGTTGAAATTTGCCTTGCATTTAAAAAGTACCATTTCCGCAGCGATGTAGCTACCAAAGCCGCTCCCAGCATTGCTCGCTGCGCGGCAGTCTGTTGCTACTAGGCTAGCGAAGCCAAGAGCCGTGAACCCGTTTTCTCCGTTTTTCTCTGCAGTGCATCTATCGAGTATCATCTGAGCGTATCCCACACTGCTAAATCCGTGGCGTCCGTTCTGGGGCGCGAAACTGTCCTCTACTACCATTCGCGAACGCGAACTGGCGACGTATCCATAACCTTTGTTTTTGAGAGCTACACATTGTTTGAGCTTCATTTCAGAATCCCCAATTGAATTAAAACCAGAATTTAGGTTTCCTTCGGCATGGCATTTTTCAGCGACCATGATACCACGGAAAGCTGACACAAAGCCACGTCCCCCACCCGATTTGGCTGAAGAGTCCCTCACAAGCATGCCCGAACGACTCCATGAAATGAAGCCGGGGGAGCAGTTAATGGTAACACAATGGGCAATTCTGGGTGAGCCCTTTCGGGTTGAAAATCCAGTTGCCTTTCCGTCACGCGACTGAATTGTACATCCCACTAAAACGGCCTGACCCCGACCAACAGAGCAGGCAACGACCGGAAACTTCGAAGGCTGAGGGTTGATGGAAATTCCAGCGATGAGAGCACGACCGGACGTTGTGATTCTCTCGAACATGACCTCTCCCGGTGAGCCCAAGCTAACCAACGCCTGATCTTGTACTCCGATACGTCCATAATTCCCTGCCTCTACGCCAATAGCCGAGTTCGGCCCTGCATGGTAAGCAGCCTTACGCAAACCATCTTTGGGCGTGCTTGAGCCCACGATCCTATCCAGTAGTGGCTCAACGAGAGCCCTGATCGGAGGCTTTTTACCTCCCAACGAGCCATAATACGCTTCCAGGTAAACCAGCCTGTGAGGCCTAACTGAATCGAGCAGGGCTGAGGGATCAGTCCGCACCGCAGGCGGAATCTCTTTGAGGAGGCGCTCTGCATCCACGATGTTTTCAGCAGCAAGCACATCCTCAAGCTCGATAAGCCATGCCTCATAGTCGGCATGACAGTTCAGAGGTAAGAGGCTGCTACAGCAAAGAAATAGCAGCGTCAGGGGAGAGTGTCTAAAGTAAGTCATCGGGTTTATTAAAGCAGCAGAAACGAATGAATGTCATATCCTACGATTGAGGAGCTACCGTATCAATCGCTAAAGACCATGATCTTGCGATTACGCATTGCCTGAATGAGCGCCTCACAGACGTCCAGCAGCACGCACCCGAGCTCTTCGGGAGTGCTCACGGCGCCTTTGCCCAAGTCGCTTTCGATTAGCGTAAGCCGGTAGGTGGCCACGTCCTTGTCGGAGCCCTTGGCCTGTGGGGTGAGCGGGTTGATTCGGACAAACAGCCCGTCGCGCCCGCTGAACAGCCGCGCGACACCGCCTTTGGCTTTGGCGCGCTCGATCCACTGGTCGCGGGTGAGGATGTTGACGCCGCCGTGCTCGGGAACCGCACGCGTCTCGCCCTCGGGAATGGTACCGGGAGCGATGGAGACGATGTCGTCGGCCCCGAAGCAGGCCCGCAGGAAGACCTCGAAGGGATCGCCCGCAGGCAGCTTCGGCTTGGAACTGCTAAGAGGCGGCAGGGCTCCGCCATGCTGGCGGTAGCTGGCCTTGCCAATCGTTGAGCGGAGGCGGTGATTCGCCGCCTCGATCTCTGCCCGGCAACTCTCGTGGAAGCAGAAGACGGTGGGCGCGTGGCCTTGCTCGGCATCGAGAAAGACCTTGCAGTCCCGCTCGCGGGTCGGCTTCTGGTGGCGATCCGCTCCGGGGCACCGGCAGAAGCCATGATGGGCATCCTGCCAGTCCACGGGCCCCAGCACCTCCTGGGCGATGCGTTGGAAGTCGGGCGCTTCGCTGCCCTTGCTGATGTATTTCAGGGGCATCAGACGGCCCTCCTTTCGAAGCGGTCATTGAGCCAGGTGGAGGCCTCCTCGAAGGTGGCCATCTCCGGCTTCGGATGCCCCATCTTGCGCAGCCAGTGGACCTGCTTGGGCGAGGCCAGGGAGTGTGCCCGGCGCGTGAAGAGCAAGTCCAGGACGCGGGAGGCGTGCCCCCGGCAGCTGATGGTATCTGGATCGATTCCGGCCTTCCGCAGCGCCTCGAGCTGGCGGTCGCTCGGCGGCTGCGCTTCCCAGTCGAGCTCCGGCTCGTAGTCGGCCGCATTGATGGCATGCAGGCTCAGGCAGAACTCCACCGCGTCGATCGTCCAGGCGCGTCGCTTCGCCCGCTCCTTGACCTTCCGGACCAGTGAGGCTTCGCGGTCGCGCACGACCTCTTCTTCCGCTTCGAGGAGATCGACTTCGCCGCCCGCTCCCAGCTTCACCTGCAAGGCTTCCGCCGACTCCTTCGAGGGGGCGATCAGCCGCGCCGGTTTAATCAGGGCGTGGTCGTCGATCAGGAAGAGCGGATCGAGCAGGAGCAGGTTCTCCTTGCCCGGCGCGATCCGCGTGCCGCGTCCCACCATTTGCTGAAAGAGCGAGAGGCTCTTGGTCGGGCGCAGGATGAAGACGCAGTCGGTCGCCGGGTGGTCCCAGCCGGTCGTCAACAAAGACGCGTTGGCGATGATGTCGGCCTCGCCGCGCTCGTAGGCGCGCAGACCCTCCCGTCGCTTGCCGTCGACATGCACGGCGCGCAACCCGATCTCCCGGCAAGCTTCCACGAAGGCTTCGCTGGTGGCGATCAGCGGCAGAAAAACCACCGTCTTGCGCCCCTCGGCGTGCTCGGCGAGCAAGCGCGCCGCTTCGCGCAGATGCGGATGGATCGCCTCGCCGAGATCGCCCTCGCGGTAGTCGCCGCTCTGCGTGCGCACCTCCGAAAGACCTTCTCAATCTCCACGCAGGCAGGGGTGGGATTGGAAACTGCTTCCAGCTTCCTTTAGATGCCCGACCGATGTTATAGCGTTAGAGCTTGGCCGCGTGCTTTGTGATTGACGCGTATCCGAATTGCCAAACCCTAGAAAGGCATGAGCAAACAATTGCCCCCGTTACGATTGATTTACGCCGAGGACAACCCTGTAAACGCAAAGGTATTCAAAAGTGTCATTCGAGCGATCGGCTTTGACGTCGACCTAGTTTCGGACGGCGAACGCTTGATAGATGCATTGAAGAAAAGCGACTATGACTTGGCATTTGTCGATATTTCGATGCCCGTGACGGATGGGTATGAAGCAGCGCTCAAGATAAGAGCTGGAGCAGCCGGCCCGGAAAATTCAGCGCTACCGCTTATCGCGGTGACGGCATTAGATATTCATTCCGACAAGAGTTGGCAAGATGTTGGAATGAACGCATATATCAAAAAGCCAGTAACGACAGTTGAATTGCGCAATGTGCTCTGCGAAGCGCTCGGGTTGCCTCAACTTTTAGAGCCTGAATTGCAAGCGGCCCCCTATGGGCCTCTTGATTTTTTAGTAGAGCCGGGCAGCGCGCCCCCAGAAGTCATTGCAGAGCTACTCTCCGACCTTTCGCAGCTCTATCGGCTCGCAGGGGGTAGCGGCTTGGTTTTTGACAAAGGTGCATCAATAGAAATAAGGGAGGTTGAGGCATGTTAGACCACCCAGAAGAAACGGATCGCGTGGCTATTGAAAGGTATAGCGCGCGCCCAATGTCCCCCGGCGAGGACCGCCTTCCAGTGTGGCGCCAATGGGCATCGTCAACAGCTAATTGGATAACGAATAAGCTTCGCCTTGGAAACGAATGGGCAGATATGCGCCTTTCAGGCGAACGGGCAAAGGTTAGGAAAATGGATGCTGAAGCGCTCGAAATGGAGTCTCGGGCTATGAAAAACCTCGCCGAAACAGTCGAGATCTATGAGAGGCTTGAGAGTAAGCGTCCGAAATGCCGAAACGGAACTCCTAAGCAGTATGAAGAAGCGTTAGAAGCTTTCG
>JBHJGW010000325.1:0-6639 GCA_050331415.1 Opitutales bacterium
CCAAGCCCCTGCTATCTTGTGAAAGTGCTGCAGGCTTTGGCCAAGGCAGAGGTGCTCACGACTCAGCGCGGCAGCGCCGGCGGCTACACGCTTGTGCGCGACCCAGCCACCCTCAGTGTTCTGGAGGTCGTCAACGCAGTCGATCCCCTTCAGCGCATCCGCCATTGTCCGCTCGGATTGGCCGAGCACGGTTGTCGGCTCTGTCCGCTGCACCAGCGCATAGACGATGCCACCGCGCAGATCGAGGCAAGTTTCCGCGAGTCGACGATTGCCGACCTCCTCGCGCCGAGGCGCATCTCGCGGAATCGCTGTGCCGGCATCGACAACTCCTCGCTCGAATCCACTTAGTCTGGCGCCGTTTTACGGGTCTGCGGGTCTGGCTGCTGCGCTATTCCCACGCGCGCAAATTACATCTTTGGCAGGTCCACGAGACCGGGCCAAACCTGAGTGTCAAAGAAACGGCGCAGTGTGTGCGGGTTGGCTGAAGGCGCTCAGTGCTGTTCGCCGGGAACAATGGCTTGGCGGTCGCCGATGTATTCCTGCTGGTAGGCTTTCTGGTAAATCGCCAGCAGAACGACCGCGAGCGGCGAGGCGAGGATCACGCCGACGATGCCGAAGACGAGCCCCGCGGCAACTGTTGCCAGCAGCGAAATCACGGGCGGCAGGTAGGCTTCCTTCTTGAGTACCAGAGGCGTGATGACGTTGCCCTCGACAAGTTGGATGATCGAATAGACCACGAATACGGCGAGCGCCTTGTCCGGCCCCTCTGCCAGGCCAACCGCGAGCCCGGGGACGAGAAAGAGCGTGGGCCCAAAGTACGGGATGAACTGAAATACGCCAGCGAGGATACCAAGGGTCAGCGCGTAGGGCAGGTCGATGATGAACAGCGCGATCGAGGTCAGAATGGCGATCAGGGTCATTGCGAACGCCTGCCCGACCAGCCAGCTCTTCAAAGCACGACCGGTAGCATCGACGACGCTGTAGGCCGCTTCGCGTTTGTACATCGGAAAAATCGAAATGATGCCCCGGCGGTAGTATTCCGGGCTCGACGAAAGAAACAGCGCAACAAAGGTGATGAGCACCAGCGCGGTGACCACATTGAGCGCCGCCATGGCCCAGCCCGCCGCTTGCGCCATAACCTGGTCGACAATGCGCTCGCCGATCGCGAGCCCGGAACCGATGGGCGCATCTTCGGAGTTTTCCGCTGATTCTGGCGCCTCCTGAAAAATGAGGGGTCCAAAGCGGGACTGCTGCAACTCGTCCAGTGCGGCAGGGATCTGACCAACGACCTTCCGGATTTCGTCCACGACTACCGGCCCGAAAAAGTAGGCCGCCCCCACGAAGCCGCCGATCAGCAGCACGACGACCAGGGTAAAATTGGCCCGGCGGGGAAGCGGCGAGAATTTCCCCAGGGCACTGGTCAGGCCGCAAATCAGTGTCGCAAGCACCGTTCCGGCGAACAGGAGCAAGAACGCGCGCATGGCGTTGTACCCGAACCAAAGGATAATCACCGCCGCCATCAGGAACAGCGTAGCGGTCACCAGGGCTTCGGTGGAAAGGCGGGGCTTGGCGGGCTCGCTCATGAAATCGACGGATAGCTAAATGCAAGCCACCGGTTCGCGATCGGAGCGATCTTTCGCCAATGGCGGGCCCTCCCGCGCCCTTTGGGCAACTTCTGGGTGCCTTTGGACCCTTTCGTACGGGGTTTATGGATGCAGAATGCCTTTGAGCCGCTCCCAGAGGGTTGCATTAAGCCACAGGTCGATGGCCCTCGAAAGGTGGGGAGCGAGCGAGTCGGTCTTTCTGCCGCAATTATTCGATGAAGGGAAGCTTCGCAGTCGATGAATCCGCCTGCTCTGGTATCTGTTGGCCCGATTTGGCACGCCAGCTGTTTTCCGCAGACCACTATGTTTCAGAAGCTTTTCCGTGTTTTTCTTGGCCTCAGCATTGTTGCGGGTGCCGCCGCCCTGAGCGGTTGTAACACCGTCGAAGGGGTCGGGGAAGATATCGATGAAACCGCCGAAAATCTCGGCGCCGATTAAACCAAACCTGAAAATAACCTATCATGACTAACGACAACATCCTCCGTTCACTCATCTCTGGAGCCGTTCTCGCCCTCGTCACCGTTCTCGCGGTCGGCTGTAACACCACCGAAGGTTTCGGTGAAGACGTCGAAGAAGCCGGTGAAGGCATCGAAGACGCCGCCGATTAAGTTGAAATTCCGGCTGCGGAACGGAGATGATTCCGTTTCTCATCCGGTGGCTTGAAGCTGCCGTATGAACCGTAGCCCGGCGGCGACATCGTACGCGAGGAATTCGGGGAAGCTGACGCCATCGATGAAAACGTGGCGTGCCCGGGCATGCAGCCTGGCGCCCTGACAATCCTCGCAGCGGCTTGCGACCTGATAGGCCATCAGCCGCGCGCGCAGGCCATCCGATGTCGTGCCGCGCCGCGTCTCCGCGAGGTCGGCCAGGACGCCGGAAAACGTCTGCGGCTCGGGCTCGGCTTTGCCGCGGTTGAGCTTGAAGCGGAATTCACGCTCGCCCGTTCCGTGCAGGATCGCGCGGCGGGTTTCCTCCGGGAGGTCCTGCCACGGCGTGGTTGGATCGAACGGGAGCTGCTCCGCCAGCTGTTTCAGAATGGCGTTGCGCTTGATGATCATCGCTTTCGAGCCCAAGCGCCAAGGTTTGAGTGCGCCGGCTTTCACGGACAGTGTCGGGTCCGGGACAACCAGTTCGTCCACAAACTGTAGGGTCTGCCCCAGGCCTCCGCAGGTCGGGCAGGCGCCCTCTGCGTGGTTCCAGGAGAAATGGCGAGGCGTCAGCGGCTCGTAAACGATGCCGCTGCGGCTGCCCGCGAGCTGCTGGCTTAGCGAAAGCTCTTTCCAGGGCCCATCACGGTCTGCCTGAACCAGCACCAGCGCGCGCTCACCGCCTTCCTTGAAGGCGAGCTCAAGACTGTCCGCAAGGCGGCTGCGCTGATCTTCGCGCAGGACAATCCGGTCGACGACGACATCGAGCGCGGCTTCGTCGCGCCCCTTTGGCAGCGGCGGCAGATCGTCGTCACTGCGCAATTCGTAAATCTCCTCGCGCAGGCGCACGCGCTGGTACCCTCGTTGCCGAATGCGGGGCAACTCCTCCCGCAGCACCGCGGCTCGCGCGATAATCCACGGCGCGAGCAACATCGCACGGCTGCCCTCCGGTTGTCGCAACACTTCGGCGACGCAGTCGTCGAAGCTCCGCTGCGTAATGGGCGCGCCGTCGACCGGGTCGCGTTGCTCCCCGGCCACCGTCCACAGCAGGCGGGCATAATCGGCGATTTCAGTGACGGTCGCCACGGTGCTGCGCGGGTTTGCGCTGGCGCCCGTGCGCTGCTCGATTGCGATGACCGGGCTTAGGCCGTGGATGAAATCGACGTCCGGCTTGGCCATCTGCTCCATCGAGGCGCGGGCGCGCGTCGACAGGCTTTCCATGAACTTGCGGTGCCCCTCGGCGTAGATGGTGTCAAAAGCCAGCGAGGATTTCCCGCTGCCGCTGACGCCGGTGATGACCACAAGCTTGTTGCGCGGCAGCCGCAGCTCCAGGTTACGGAGGTTATGCACCCGTGCCCCTTGCACATGGATTTCCTGCGGCTCACTCGCCATTATCGCTATCTTCAGACAAGGCTTGCGGCTGTACAACCTTCACTTTGCCGGACTTTTCCCACCGGGCCATGAACCCGACCCCCGCTACGGCAAGGCTGATTGGCGCGAGGAGAAGTACGTGCAGCCGAAGCTGCAGGAGGACAAACAGGGTCGCAAGGGCAGCGACGAATACGGTGGTGAGACAAAAGCGATACGCCCGGGACGCGGGGCCGACGAACCGCCGCCGAAGTTCGCGGGGAGTCAGCTTTTGCGACGTGACGAACACGCTCCCGTAGCCTGCCACAAACGACAGGCGGGAAAGCCAGATCGGCCCACCCTGCCAAATCAGTAGAATCGGCACGACGATCATGAACAAGAGGGCGATGCTCCCCACAATGGCCACGCCCCGCAGAATCCGTTTCCCGGACCCCGGACCGTATGCCGCGCGAAAATCCGCTTTGACGGCTCTCCAGCTTCTGCTTGCGGACCGTCGGTTGGCTTGATCTTGCGATAGCTTCGGGAGCATTGGGCAGTCCGACGCAAACGAAATGACTCCGGGGCATCACCAATTGCCAGCGGGCGTATCCGCCGGCGCTCAAATGCGAAGCGGAGAGTGGGGATCGATCAGGGTGAGGAATACCAATGCGCGGACGATCCCCAGGTAAACAAACACCAGCAGCAGCGACCAGAAATTGCCGACCAGGAAGAAATTGTTGCTGACGATCTGCTTGGCCGCTTCCGGGGCGACCCAGCGGGTGCCGAGCTTCAGCGCGCCGAAGGCGACCACCACCACTGGATAGCCCATCAGCAGGCCGAGGTACAGCAGCGTGCGCTCAAGCAAACCTTTGCGCTGGGCAGCGGTCGCTTCGGCTCGATTGGTCATGCCATAGGTTTCGCGAATCCTGGCGAAGACGGTCCGGGCAAGGGTCGCCTCGCCCAAACCGAAGATCCCTCCGGCGATCAGGACGAAAGTCAACCACTCCTGCCAGGTAAACGCTGCTAAGGCTGCTTCCATGCGTGCTGCTCCGTACGGGATAACCGAAGTTGAAGCGAATGCAAGGCCTGAAAAGCGGAGATTTGCAGCGTCTCCCGACGGCGGGCGACACTTGTGCGGTGGCGCTTGAACTGCCCGGCGACCGCCTCATCGTCGTCTGAAGCGAGCAGCGCGGCCACCAGGGGGTAGTCGTCGGCGCTCCAGCGGCTTTCGACGGCCTCCAGGGCAAGGAAGGCTTCGCCGAGCGCCGCAGAGAGCTCCGGAGGGTCGACTTCAATGGTGTATTTCGGTTTGCCGCGAAACTTGTCGCTGAGGAGTTCGCGCGCACGCGTCAGCCCGGGCCCCACCATTCCATGGGCGCGTCGGGAATTGATCGGGCTGTCGATCGTCCCTTCGTGCAGCACGTAACGCAGCGCGAAGGGCAAGTCCGCAGCCTGCGCGCGGCGCTGCGCTTCGAGCCCGTGGAGCAGCTCGACGCTGCCCGGCAGCGTCTTGACGACGCCTTGGAATTCGTCGCCGAGCGTTACGGTCAGCGGCGAGGCGATCACCTTGCGGTGCTGTTTGTTGGCGTGCGACACCAGCCCCCCAAGTGCGGCGGACAAGGCTTCGCCATTCAGCTCGCGGCTGCCGATCACATCTGCCATCAAAATGAACACGGCGCAACTGTGCAGTACAAATGCACTTATGTCAATTGTGCAGATATTTTGCACAATATATGAACGTGCATAAAAACTGCACAATGCTTTGGGCGGCAGGTATTGGCCCGCGCAAGTCTCGCCCCTCGTCCGGGTTCACTAGCCGTCTGCTCCCGCCATTCCTTATCGCTTCCGCTTGATCTGGTGTGGGGTCATTCCGATGCAAGAAACTGAGCGGCGCCTGCCGGGACAAGCCCTCGTTGCGGTCGGCTTCAGCCGTCTTTCAGTTCCTTGCCCGCGTAGTTGCGGGCGGCGGGTTGCTGAATGATTTCGAGGGTCTCCACCTCGATAGCGGTCAATTTGCCGCCGTACACGCAGCCGGTGTCGATGCAGATGCTCCAGGGGCGGCGAAAGACTTCCGGCCGGGGCGTATGCCCGCAGATGATGAAGGGCGGCCCTTCCCAGTGGTTCTGCCAGCTCGCAGCGTCGTCGAGGTCCTTGCGGCGCCCCCAGACGCCTGTCCGGGGATCGTAGGCCTGGATGTGGCACACAATCTCGGGCCCCTGCTCGTGCCAGGGTTGCGCGGGCAGCAGCCCGCCGTGGACGAATGCGGTGTGCAGCCGGGGGATCTCCAGCGAGACGTCGAGGTTCTCCAGGAACAGCCAATCCTCCTCGTCAAGTCCGCGGAGGGTCTCCCAGTCGTAGTCTTTCAGCAGGCTGATCTCTCCGGACCGCCGGAACTGCAGCAGGCGTTGCTCGTGGTTGCCCAGCAGGCAGCGAGTGTTGCGCAGCGAACGGACAAAACGCACCACCGCATGCGAGTCCGGGCCGCGGTTGACCAGGTCGCCCAGAAAAATGAAGCGGTCCGCAGGGGTCGGGTTGAGCCGTGCCCAGAGGGCCTGAAGCTCCTCGATGCAGCCATGCACATCGCCGATGGCAAAGATCCGGCCGGTATTTTGTGGAGTGGCAGCCACGCATGCGCAGTCTTGAGCCGCCGCCGGAGGGCTCAAGCGAAAAGCCCGCGAGGAACAAAGATGCCGTCGACGCCACCGGATTCCGGCAGGGAATGCCGCTTGAATCACCGTCGGCTTGTTGAAAGACTGTCATCGTGACGGATTGGCAGATTCAGCCCCTGTCGCGCACTTGCGCGGCCACCGGAGAGGCGCTTGCGGAAGGCGAGCGCCTCACCTGCTTTCTCTACCGCGACGAGCAGGGGCAGCTCCAACGCGCCGATGTGCGCGCCGAGGCCGCCAAAGACTTCCAGCCCCAGGGCACTGTTCTTGGGCGGTGGGGGCGCACCCTCAAGCCCCGCAATGAAGAGGATAAGGAGGCCAAGCAGCAAGCCCTCGCCAGCACCGAGGAACTGTTCCTCAGCCTTTGGGAGCCGG
>JBHJGW010000326.1:0-4061 GCA_050331415.1 Opitutales bacterium
GCCAGTCGAAATTGGAAACAAGCATCTTGAAGGCGCCCTCGACCACGGGCGGCGGCGGGATGCGCTCGACGATCGGCTCGAAGACGCAGTCCATGTTTGCGCGGGCGCCATCAGGCTCGCGGTCAGCCCAGCCATTCTTGGCCGAGGCGTAAAGGAACGGCGCGTTAAACTGGTCTTCGTCGGCTTCCAAGTCGAGGAAGAGCTCCAGCACCTTGTCGTGCACCCACCCCGGCCGGGCGGTGTCGCGGTCGACCTTGTTGATCACGCAAATGGTCTTGAGGCCGTTGGCCAGCGCTTTGCGCAGCACCCAGCGGGTTTGCGCTTGTGGACCGCCGACCGCGTCCGTCAGCAGCAAGACGCCGTCGACCATTTTCATGACGCGTTCGACCTCGGCGCCAAAATCGGCGTGGCCAGGGGTGTCGACGATGTTGATCGTGTAATCGCGCCATTTGATCGCCGTGTTCTTGGCTTTGATCGTAATGCCCTTTTCTCGCTCGAGGTCCATCGAGTCCATCGCGCGTTCGGCAAGCTCCTGGTTTTCCCGAAATGTTCCCGACTGGCGCAACAGGCAGTCGACAAGCGTCGTTTTGCCGTGGTCAACGTGGGCGATGATGGCGATATTGCGGATCTTCTCCGCGGCGGAAACAGGTGTAGCGGTGGCGCTCATGTGGATGCTGGTTTGGACAAAAGCGCTGCAGCATGACACGTTCCCAGCGTTTGGCGAGCGGGAAATCCCAATTTGACGTCGCAGCGCATGCCCGTAAACACCCCCGCCACCGCGGTGTCAGCTCGGCGCCCGGGTGCCTAGGCGCGCATCGAGCACCCCGATTTGCAGGGCGCGTGTCAGCGTTTCCCAAGCGTGGCAGCGATCCGGCGCGCCTCACTCCGTCAGGTTGGGGTTTCGTTGCCGCAAGCGGGAGGCCCCTCCGCGCGCTGTCGAGTGAAGTCGGGCAGGTAGCGCTCCCGCGCCAGGCGCCAAAACACAATAAAGAAGGCTGTCAGGGGGATTGCTAGTAACACGCCTAGTAGGCCGTCGAGGGCGACACCCCAAAAGAAAATTCCGAAAATGATAGTCATTGGCCCAAGCCCCGTACGCTCGCCCATGATGCGCGGAGTCATAACGTAGTCCTGAAAGAACTGCGTGCCGGCGAAAACAATGATCGTCAGGATAAGCAGACCCAGCCCTCCGCCTTCCTGGAAGTATGCGTACGGCAGCAGCGTCAGCACCCCGGCGGTCGTTCCCAAATAGGGGATCAGATTGGACATCCCGGCGATAAAGCCCACGAGCAGCCCGGCCTTCATCCCGATGAGCTGAAATCCGACTGCCAGGATGATGCCGGTCAGGAACGCGATCGTGAACTGCCCTCGAAAGAAGGCGAAAAGGATGTCGTTGAACTGCTTAACCAGAAACAGCAGGTCGTCGCGGTAGCGCAGCGGTATGAATGTCACCTCGCGACGCAGCCGATCGAACTGCTTGGGCTGCGTGTAGAGCAGAATGGCGAGGTAGATCGGCGTGACCAGCCACATGGCGGCACTGCCGAAAAAGCTCGCGAGGCCACCGCCAACATCGCGCAATTGTCCACCGATTTCCTGCAGGGCTTCCGAGCCCCAGCCGATCATATCGCCAGCAACACTGCGGATGTCGTTCTCTTTGGCCCAGGCGGCGAACTGCGGATAATTCTTTTCGGCCCAGGCGATCAGCTCTTTGATCTCCTCTTGCAGGACGCCAAACAGCTGCACCACTGCGGTAATCATTGCCGGAACGACAACCCACATGAGCCCCGCCATTGCGACCAGAATCAACAGAAAGACAGCGGCGACGGCTTGGCCGCGCGAGAGCTTCAGCCGCGCCTCTGCTAGGGCGACGCCCGGGCGCAGCAAGGTCGCTAAAATAGTCGCCACAGCCAGGGGCAACAGCACGTCCCGGAAGCTGTCGATAAACGTCTTCAGCAACAAAAAGACGCCGTAAATGCCGAGCAGCACCACCGCCACACTGGCAATCGTCACGGCGGCGGCAACCAGGCGCCGTTGCCAGAAGTTCAACAGGGGTCCTGCCGTTTCGGATGCCATTGCCTGCGGTTCTAAGAAACTCCGGTGGCCTTTTGGCGAGCTTTTTCGATTTATAAAGCGATGGCGGATTTATACCATCTTGCCGGAGAGGTCGGTAAATTGATCGAGATGATTTTGGATGCAGAGCCAGGCAGCGAGGGCGACGGCTGGGCCTTTAGGCCCGCCGCGTCGTCGCGAACGCCGCTCTGCGCCAAAAGCATCCGAAGCCGCCACGCGGCAATCCAAACCTACCGATCTATTCGGTAAGGTGGTATTATAGCCCAGCGAAGAAGCAGGGATGCCAAGTGCCAAAAGGCCCTCGCGCGGTTTTCGCATTCGCTGCAACTTTTTCCACCGGCGAAGCGCGAGCTCGACTGCCTGCCCTACCCTGCTTTCGCGGTGTCGACGGCGCTTTAGCGGAACAGCAGCACCGGCACTTGTTTACAGCGACGAATGAGGTCCGTTGTGGTGCTGCCGACGAGGTAGTGCTGCCAATGGGCGTGCTTGTAGGCGCCCATCACTAGGAAGTCGATCGACGCTTCTTCCACCTTCTCGCTGATAACCTCGGAGGGCTTCCCATGCGGGGTTTCCACAATCGGCTCGTAACCGGCAGCGCGCAGCCGCTGCGCCGCGTCATCGAGTTTAGCCTGCTCTTTGGCGTGCGGGACGCCGACATGCACCAGGCGACACTGGAGGCCCTTGAGCAGCGGATTGTCGCAGGCGTAGGCAACGGCCTTCTGAGCGTTGGCTTCACCATCGAAAGCGAGCAGAAAGCTTTTGATGGGCTTGGCCGCACGCGGTGCCAGCAGCACCGGGTGATGGCAGCCGCGGACAACGCGTTCGAGGTTCTTTCCTAAATGTGGACTGTCGAATTCCGCGCTTTCCCCCCGTTTGCCGAGTACAACGAGATCGGCGTCGGCTTCGAGCTGTTCGATGAGGTCGGGCAGCGCCCCGTGGCGCTGCTCTGTGCGGATCTCCCCGACACCGGCCTCCGCCAGGTGCGCCCTTGCCACCTCCAGCAGCGCGCGACCGCGCCTCTGTGCGATGCGGGCCGCTTCGCCTTCGAGCGCCACGATTTCGTCGAGCAGGTGCGACTTCACCCCGAGGCCGATCGCGCCGGTGTTGTCGGAGCGGATGGGCTTTTCGTGATGGGGGTCGAGCATGTGCAAAACCGTCACCGAGGCCCCCATGCGCTTGGCCGCCCAAGCCGTGTGATCGTAGATGCTTTCGGCGTATTTCGAACCGTCAGTACAAGCGAGAATGGTTGGCATCTTGGTCAGGGATGAATTGTGAGCGGTCAGGATTGAGGCACGAGCAGGACCTTAAGGGCGCTCTTGCGGCCTTTAGTGGCCCGTTTCTTCGGTGGCTCCGGGTTTGTCGTGTTTGCCGACTTGCAGCACGAGCGTTTGACTGGCTTCGTTCATGCCGACGATCTCGACATCCGTACCTTCGCGCCGGAATTTGATCACCACGCGGTCAAGCGCGTGTACGGCGGAAAGGTCCCAAAAGTGCGCGTGACTCACATCGATGACGACCTTGTCGAGCACCTCGGTGAAGTCAAAGGCTTCCGCGAAGGTACTCGCCGAAACAAAGAACAATTGGCCGGTCACGCGGTAAACGCGCACGGTAGCCTCCGCGCCGGGTTCGCTGGTGACCTCCGAGCTGATCGTGAGCAGTCGCGATACCTTGTAGGCGAAAAAGAGCGCGCTGAGGAGCACCCCGACGCCCACGCCGATAGCGAGGTTATGCGTGTACACGACGGTTGCCACGGTACTGACCATCACGATGCTGGAGGTCAGGTGGTGCACGCGGAGATTTTTGATCGACTGCCAGCTGAAGGTCCCGACCGCCACCATGATCATCACCGCGACCAGCGCGGCCATCGGGATCTGCGCCACCCAGCGGTCGAGCACGAGGATAAGGATCAGCAGAATGATGCCGGCGGAAAAGGTCGACAGTCGCCCGCGGCCGCCGCTTTTGACGTTGATTACCGACTGCCCGATCATCGCGCA
>JBHJGW010000327.1:0-2028 GCA_050331415.1 Opitutales bacterium
GGTGACTTCGTTGATTCAAGCCCGCAGTCGGTGATTCGTCGCGCCGGTCAATAATGGCGAACTACCGGCTCACCCGTGAAGCTGACGCCGACATGGTCGAAATTGCACGCTATACCCGCGAGACTTGGGGCGAGGCGCAGCGCGACAAGTATATCAACGAACTCTTTCAGCTCTTTGAAGAGATCGCATCGAATCCCATGAAAGGCAGACGGATGAAGTTCCGGCGTGAAGGAATACGCCGACAACTACACCCGGCTCGCTTGCATGGAGCCTACTATCGCATGGCCGCTGATGGCGTTCCGGAGATTCTGCGCGTTTTACACGCCAAGCAAGACCAGCGGCGAGCCTTCGGCTGAATCACTGAACAGCAGCTTCATGCCGAGGCGAGCAATTGCGTTCGCTCGCGGTCAGCGGCGTAGACGAGGCACGCCTTGATGTCCTCGGCTTCGAGATACGGAAAGTCGTTCAGCACCTCTTCGGTGGTCATGCCCGAAGCAAGATAGCTCAGCACATCGTAAACGGTGATGCGCATATTGCGGATGCAGGGTCGTCCGCCGCATTTCCCCGGCTCGATCGTGATCCTGCCCTGATAAGTCATGAGCATAGCTTGCCGGTTCGCGGCACCAAGCTCAAGCTTTCGTTGACGCCACGCATCCGGCGTGAGCGTCCTCCGTTCCATCTTTGCCGCCGCTTGGCGACCCCCGGACCGCCGCGCGCCCTGGCGCTGGGCGGAGGAGCACGTTGAAACGATCCCGTACTCGCCGATACCCGGTCGGTTCCGATCGGACAACTCGCCGTGGCTGAAGCCGGTGATGGAGGCGATGATCGAGCCGAAGGTGAAGACCGTCTGCATCATCGCGGCGGTCCAGGCCTCGAAGACCACCGCCGCCGAGCTCACCCTTTGCTACATCATCGCGAATCTTCCGGGGCCGACGCTCTGGCTCAACGAGACGGACGAGGACGCCAAGGACCAGTCCGAATCGCGCCTGCAGAAGCTGTTCGAGGCCTGCGAGCCCGTCCGCGAACTCTTCCCGGCCAACCGCCACAAAAAGCGCAACCTGACGATCCATTTCGCCAACGGGATGACGCTGTGGTTCGCGGGAGCGCACAACAAGACGAACCTCCAGCGCCGCTCGATCCGCTGGATCATTGGCGACGAATGCTGGAACTGGCCGACGGGGCACATGGCCGAAGCGGAGGCGCGCGTGACCGCCTTCGGCTGGCTGGGCAAGTGCCTGTGGATGAGCCAGGCCGGGGTCGAAGGCGACGACCTGCACGCCAAGTACGAGACCACCGACATGCGGGATTGGACGTTCCCGTGTCCGGCTTGCGGCGCGAGGCAACCCTACCGGTGGGAAAACGTAGAGTGGGCCGACGACTGCAAGGACGCCGAGGACCAGTACAATTTCCAGCGGGTGCGCGCGACCACCCGTCTACGCTGCCCGGAGTGCCAGCACGAGATCGCAGACACCGACGAGAACCGGCGCAAGCTGAACGCCGAGGGTGAGTTCGTTCCCCAGAACCCGAATGCCGCCAGCGAGAATGTCGGTTTTCACTGGAACAGCCTCGCCTCGATGTCCTGGGGGAAGCTCGCGGAGCTCTATCTGCGCGCCAAGCTCGCTGCCCGTCGGGGCGACACCAGCCTCCTCCAACAGTTCTACCAGAAACGCTTGGCGATCCCCTGGCGCGACTTCGACGAAGATTTCCGGGTGGAGATCACGCCGAGCGGTTATGCCATGGGCGAACTCTGGGAAGAGGAAGCCGCCCTCGACGCCCGGGGTCGCCTCCTGGCCGCACCCTTCCCGCCGGAAGAGGGCGTGGTCCCGCTGCGGTTTCTGACCATCGACGTCCAGCTTGATCACTTCTGGTCGGTCGTCCGCTCGTGGACGGCAGAGGGCTCCTCCCGCCTGGTATGATGCGCGAAGGCGCTCACCTGGGAGGAGGTCGAAGAGTTGCAGGCGCGTTTCCGGGTCCACGACAGTTTGGTCTTCGTCGATGCCGGGTACAACAGCTACGAGGTTTACCACC
>JBHJGW010000328.1:0-2073 GCA_050331415.1 Opitutales bacterium
CTAGCAGGCTCGGGGATCTTCGGGTTGAGTGAGCTAGCGACATCGGGGTTCATCTCCCTAAGCTTTTCAAGAGTTCTCGCTGACACCTCGCCCAAGCGTTCCTTAACCTTCTCAGCTACATCATCAAGCTTTGTTCTGATATCCGAATCGTCCAGAATTTCTTTAATGGCATACTTCATTGGGTCCTGGACCTCGTTGTCGCCATCACTATTTTTACGGTCTGATTGAAACAGTGAAAAGTGCGGCATGTACTTTTTAATCTGTTCCCAAATTGCCTTCGCGTCGATTTTCGAAATTTCGATTTCGATCGTTTGTTCCTGCAAATCAGACTGACTGCCCCAAATCGCCGCCCGCATTTCAGCGTTCTTGTTGCGATTGGAGCATTGAATTGCATTTTCATCAAGCAGCCTCTGGAGTTGCTCTTTTTTCTTTTGGAGCAAATCTTTGCAAATTGGAGCGGTAGGATGGTTCGCTCGTATGAAAACCCTCTCTTTCCCTGCATTGGGAAAACGTTTTACAACTAGAAGCGTGCCATCGGTGGTAAGGAGGTGTTCACCTCTTAACGTTGTTGAATTAGTTGCATCGATTACGATAGATTCCGGAAGGTCTTCAAATTCAATAGCAATCATGATCTCAAATTCACCGGAGCTTGCGCGTTGTTTGTTAATGTCATCCCTATCGATCTTTACGCAGCCTTTACCTTCATTGAAAAAGCAGTCTAGGGCTTCGAGGAGGGTCGACTTTCCGATATCGTTCTTACCCACCAAAACAGAAAGGTCTTTAAAACCCACTTTAACTTCGCGATCGTAACCACGAAAGTTACTAACGAGCAGAGATTTGATTTTCATAACTCTCGATGAAATTTTCACCCCTGCACGGTAGCCTCGACGCATTCGCTCCGGGGGCCGTGTTCGCCTCGGGTGTTGACCCAGCGGAGCCAGTCGAGAGCGATTTGGTTGGCGTCTTCGCCGTGGTATTCGGCGAGGTAGGGGGTGCGGGTGTCGGTGCCGAGGAAGTGCAGCTCGGAGGCGTCGGCGGGAGCCGGGCTGCCGACTTTGACCCACACCTCGCGCCCGGCCACGCCCTTGGGCCAAACGGAACGTTTGGATCGGGTCATGGGGCGCTGCCTTATCGCTCCCGTTGGTCGCTGCCCTAGCCGCACCGAGCGGAATAGCGACCACCGGGGGCGTAAGGGCGTGAGCCTTTCAACCACGTGCCCTGCGGTACCGGACGGAGGAATATAGTCGGCCATTGTCAAGGGAAACAAGTTAAGAGACGATGCCACGACCCAAACCGCCCCACCCGACGGAGGCAAGGCGGAAAAACCCTTGAGCTCAGCGCCACCAGGCTCCGGCCGCCGGGAATGGCGCGGGGCGTCCTTGGCGGGAGCGAGGGCTTCCTGCAATTTTGTCAGGCACGCTCTACCGGTCGTCCTTTACGAACGAGCCCTCCGTGCTTTACAGTCTCTCGATAATGGCCCTTTACGAGATGACGAGTGATGCTTTTCGCGAGGTTACCCCGGCTTCGTTCAGCGAACTTCAGGTGCGCGAGCGGGGTGACTTGCAGCGTTTGCTGCGGACCCAAATCGACGTCATCGCCGATGACCTGTATGTACTGGCGGAGGAGTTTGGCGATTGGGAAGATAGTCGCCGCCGCATTGATTTGCTGGCCATTGATGCCCAAGTAAACCTGGTCGTCATCGAACTCAAGCGGACGCACGACGGCGGCCACATGGAGCTGCAGGCGATTCGCTACGCCGCGATGGTTTCGACGATGACGTTTGACCGCGCCGTCAGCATTCACGCCGATTTTCTGGAGCGCATGGGCTCGGATCCGGCGAAAGCGCGAGACCGGATTCTTGAGTTTCTCCAATGGGAGGAAGTGGGCGAAGACGACTTTGCTCCCGATGTCCGCATCCTCCTTGTTTCGGAAGATTTTGGCGTGGAGCTGACGACCGCCGTGCTCTGGCTGCGGGATCGCGATATCGACATCAGCTGCATTCGGCTCAAGCCCTATCGCGAGGCAGAGCGTTGTTTCATCGATGTTCAGCAGATCATTCCGTTGCCGGAAGCC
>JBHJGW010000329.1:0-4074 GCA_050331415.1 Opitutales bacterium
CGTCTACCACGACTCGGCCGGCTGGCGCTTCCGTCAGTGGGAGCTGCGGGGTACGGGAACCAGCGTTTTCGGCGATTTCACACCCGAAGAGCGCGTGCGCGCCTACTACCGCATCATGGGCTACGATCCCGCCCAGATGCCCACGTGGGACAACATGTCGGCGCAAAACGAGCAGGGTGCCTGGGGTTTCGGCGCGGACTATGTCGCACGCGAGGTCAAGCGCTGCAAGGCAGGCTTCGGCAAACGCGTCTACGCAGGTGTGGGCTTCGATGTGCCGAACGAGGAAAAATTCCGGTATCCGTACGACTACGAGGCTGAAGGGGTCGCGATCGTTACCCGTGCGGCGTTCGATGCTGGTGCCGAGGGTGTGGTTATCTCCCGCGAGTATCACGAGAACACCCGTGAGAATCTCGAGGCTGTCGGGCGCGTCGTCGATGAGCTGACCTGAGCTCAGATCCGTTCGACAGCAGCCCCGGTCTCGGAAACCGTTCTATCCTTGTCTTTGGTCGCAGACCAAAGAAAAAGCCGCGCAACTGCGCGGCTTTTGGAAGTTCTTCTGAGAACTTCGGACGACGTTACTCGGAGTAGAAGTCGATGATCTTCTCGATGATGTACCGGTGTTCGACCGGGCCGAGTTCGCCCCGTTCGCGGCGCTGGTCAATCGTGGAGACTTTATCCAGCATCTCGCTATACGGGTCCGGGCCGCGAGACAGCGGAATGATTTTCGGAAGCATCTGCACTTCAACTGGATTGGGTACCAGGTCGAAGTAGTAGCCGAAGTCTTCAAGGAGGCCGAACTGGATCAGCGCATGACCCGCTTCGTTGCGGATCGGGAAGATCGATTGCTGATGGTCGTAATAACCTTCCTGAGTTAACAGGATGTTATGCGTCAACTTGCGTTGCATTGGGACGATTGTCGGTGTCACCCCGACTTTTGTGCCGTCTTTCATCACATTCGCACCCGACGGGAAGGATGTGACTTCGACGTCCTGAGGGACGCCGTTCTCGAAGTAGGTGCAGCCGGTCAAGCTGACCAGCGCGAGGATAAGGAGGGGCAGAGAGTTACGAAAGTTCATGATCACGCACGCTGAGGTCATTGAGGGAACGGGAATTAGGAAGGTCAAGCAATTTACAGGAACCTTTTCACAAATCCACTGGTCGGTGCCTTCGTTTATCACTTGGTCTTGAGCTTGCACGCATGGCGTTTCTGGCGTTGACACCATTTGTCCGGATGCCTCTGATTGAACCAAGCTATCCGGGAGGCTTTTGCCCGTCCGATCCAAGGGCGGCGGGGGCGCTCCACTACCATGAAGATTCTGGCGCTTTTTCTTATCGAACGCACGGGAGGGAATTCCTGTTAGCATGGACCCCTTGGCTCTATTTATGCTGGCGGTCGCGTTCACGCTCGGTGTTTCGGCCTTCTGCTCGATGCTGGAGGCGATGATCCTCAGCACGAGTACTGCCGAAATCGAGGCCCTGAAGCAGCGCCTGCCGCCACGCGGGCTGTTGCTCGAGCGGTATAAAGAGGATATCGAAGGGACCACCTCAGCGATTCTGACGCTCAACACGGTTGCCAACACCCTGGGCGCGACGCTCGTCGGCGTGCTGGCCTACAGCCTGTGGGGGGAATCGCAACCGGTTGTCGTCCAGTGGGTTGTCCCGCTTTCGATGACCTTGGGGATTTTGGTCCTTTCCGAGATTCTGCCGAAAAACATCGGCGTTCTTTACCGCCCGTCACTCCAGCCCTTGCTGGTGTATCCGCTGGCGGGGGTTCGCTGGATCACCGGGCCGGTGTCGAAGCTTGCCGGGGGCATGGTGCGGTTCGCCCTGGGCTCGAAGGCCTCCGGGGCCGATAGCGGCGATGAGCAGGAGATCAAGCTGCTCGCCGAGCGGAGCGCTGAAGAGGGCAACCTGACTTCCGCGGAGATGGCCATCATTACCAACGCATTGAGCCTCGACGACTTACGCGTCCACGAGATCATGACGCCACGGACAGTGGTCGAGGCGGTCGACGCTGAGGAAACGGTTGCGAGCGTCTTCGAGCGCTCGAACAATATCCCCTTTGCGCGGTTGCCCGTTTACGAAGAATCGATCGACAAGGTGGTTGGTCTGGTGCGGCGGCGGGAGCTGCTCAAAGCAATGGCCGAGGGCCGCGAAAATCTTCCCTTGCGCGAGCTGATGCAGCCCGTGACCTTCCTCCCCGAGCATGCTTCCGGCATTCACGCCCTGCAGCAGTTCCTCCGCAGCCACCAGCAGCTGGCGGTTGTCGTGGACGAGTTTGGAAGTGTGTGCGGGGTCGTGACGATGGAGGACATGATGGAACACTTGCTCGGTCAGGAAATCTTTGAGAAAGACGATATCGCCATCGATATGCGCGAGCTCGCGCGGCGACGGGAACGCGTCCGATTGCGCAAACGGCAGCGGGAAAAGGCGGTTCGCCAGTCCGCCTGAGGCCGCTTGGGGGCATGGATGATGCCGCGTTTTCGTGGCGGCCCGTCGAGCCGCCCGTCTTCTTTCCGACGGAAGCCGCGTTGCACTGGACGCTTCTCGGCGGCCAATGCTTTCGCTGGACCGAAACCGCTCAAGGGCACTATTTCGGGCAGTGGCTTGCCAACCGCGTTATCGTGCGACGCGGGGACGATGGGCGGTTGTGGTTCGCCGCCCAAGAAGCTGCGTCAGACGCCTCGGAATTATGCCGAGCAGTGGCTGATTATTTTGCCGCGAATGTGGATTTTGCCGCTGTCGACCACGCTTTGCCATGGCGCAGTGACGCTGCGCTGGCTGAGGCGCGCCGAATTGGCCTTGGTTTGCGGATCCTGCATCAGCCGGTGGGGGAAACGCTGTTGAACTACCTCTGCAGCTCCACGAAGCGGATCGCGCAAATCCGTGAGCTCTCCAGTGCGCTGGCCCGTGAGCTGGGGCCGGGCAAGGGGCAATTGCCTGACTGGAAAGCTCTGGCGAGCGTTCCGGAGTCGCAGTTGCGCTCCCTCGGCCTCGGCTACCGCGCCCGCTACGTGGCCGAAGCCGCCGCAGCTCTGGCCCGCGAGCCGGCGGATTGGGAAACGCACCTCGGAAACCTGGGCTATGAAAAGGCTCGAGAATGGCTCATACGGCTCCCCGGCGTAGGCCCAAAAATCGCCGACTGCGTGTGCCTGTTCGGCGCGGGTTACCTCGAAGCCTTTCCGGTCGACACATGGATTCTGCAGACCGTCGCCCGCTACTACGGGCTTAGCGACTGGCCCCCGGAAAAGGTAGCCCATTTCGCCCGAGTACATTTCGGGGCTGGGGCCGGGCTGGCCCAGCAGTACCTTTTCGAGGCCGTCCGCACGGGCTACGCCCTTACGACGGTCGCTGAATAAGCTCGATTTCGTAGCCTTCCGGAGCGTCGATAAACGCAATGACGGAGCCGCTGGAGGTCGTTTCAGGGCCGTCGCTGAAGCTCAAGCCGAGGCTCTCGAGGTGCTTGCCAAAGGCTTCCATATTTTCCACCTGAAAGGCGAGGTGCACCAGGTCCGGTTGCACCTGCACGGGACCGCTCTGCGGATAGTACGTGATCTCGATTTCCTCATCGCTGTTGGGCGCCTTCACAAAAGCCAGCTTGCTGCCGCGAGGGCTTTCTTTGCGGTCTCTGACTTCGAGGCCGAGCACATCCTGGTAGAACTTTACGGTACGTTCGAGGTCGTCGACGCGCATCCGCGTGTGGAGAAGTTTGCTCACAATCGCCATTACGCCAACCTACCCATGCCCGAGACGGCTTGCCAAGTGCGAAAGACAAGCAGAGGCACCTCACTCAGGCGCGTGTTTCCCACGCTCTCGCTGCCCGGAGCTTCTCGAGGTGAGGACTCGAAATGAGGTTCCGTGGCCTTTGCTCTCGCCTCCCTGACGCGGTCCCTGCGGTGCAGCGCTGGCTCTGATCCGGGTGTCACGAGCGCCAGTCGAGCCCGATATCAACCCACCTGGCCTGGTGGACGGTGGCGCCGGTCGAGACGAAGTCGAGACCCAGGTCACGTAAACGGGCGCAGCGGTCGAGGTTGATCCCGCCGCTGGCCTCGGTCAGCGCGCGGCCATCGATTT
>JBHJGW010000330.1:0-4192 GCA_050331415.1 Opitutales bacterium
GCGTGGCTTTTGTGGAGGTTTTAGGGTTTTGTGGGGTTTTCTGTTGCCTTGCGTCGACTCGTGGCGCCACTAATCGACGGGACACGACTGGATGCGACTCAAACGACATCGAGCGAGCGGGACGTGGCCGCCAACGTGGGCGAGGATTGCGAGCGGTTGACAGGACCGCACTCAGTAGACCCGATCCAAACCACCGATGACACTCATGGCCCCGCCCCTGCCGAGGACAACCTGGACTAGGAAATCTATTCTAAGTCGTTGATGACCAATGGGTCTATCATCAGACCGGTCAGTTTGAGAGACATCCCTCGTTTCGCACTTCCCACAAAATCAGCGGTTGAGCGCCCTCCGAGGTCAGTAGTCGGAGGGCAGCAGAACGCAGGTCGAAGAGCGGTCCGCCTCGGTGATAATCCAGATGGTGCCGACCTCCAGAGCGTAGACCGAGAACAGCCGCGATCCTTCTTCCAGAGCGGACTCGTTGCGCTTCCAGTCCTCCTCATCGACATCGCCCCAATCGCCGGAGTTGGTGCACCAGATGGGCGGCGTCCGTCGGCCCTATTCGGTCAGCTTGGCATCCCATTCGTTGGCTACTCTTTCGTTGGGTGTTCTACCTCCCAAGCCCTCACGATACACCCGTGCCATCCACCTGATTGCGTCTTCGTCACCAGCATTTGCAGCGCGTTCAATGAGTGTAACACCATAAGCAAGATCTGCATCCGTGATCTGGTCCTTTACGTGCAGCACGCCAAGGCTGACTAAGCTGTAGGTGAAGTCATGCTCAACTCCTCTACGGTAGTAATCGGCAGCACGGTCCAAATCTCTCTCAACGCCTTTGCCATTTTCGTAGAGGAAACCCAAGTCATCGACTGCGGCCATTTGCTCATCATCCAGGGCCACCTCAAGCCAATGACGGGCTTCTTCGAAATCTCGCTCAGCGCCGTTTCCACGAACCAGCGCAGCTCCGAGGCGAAGCGCACTCTTTCCATCCCCGAGTTCGGCTCCCTCGCGGTAATGTTTCAAAGCTTGCGCCTTGTCGGTCTCAACGCCGACCCCATCCCAGTAGCATTGACCTAGAACCCGGTAAGCCCAGCCGTTTCGCTGCTCTTCAGCGTAACGTGTTAAGAAAGGGATAGCCGCCTCGGGATGGCGAACATTTTCAGGACCGAATCGATAGAGGTAAGCGATCTCCGCAACGGATTCATCAGAACCCGTCTCATCCGAAGACAGATAGTAGCGGAGTGCACGCGAAGCACGTTCCGATGTCATTGATTCTCGCGGATAAAAATAGAGGTCTCCAGCGGCATCCCAGCCATCAGCATGCCCCCTTCTCGCTGCCCTCACAAATGCTTCCTCTGCTAATTGGGGATTTGGCGGAAAATCGCCAATTCCATCACGGTATCGTCGTCCCAAGTTGTAAGCCCCGTGGGGATTTCCCAAGATGTCAGCGCGAACGAAACAATCGATTGCCGCTAAAGGATCGCTCTGAAGCCCGTGGCCTCCCTCCCAAAGGATTATCCCGAGGTTATTCCAAGCCTTCGCGTATCTCGGATAGGCTTCAATGCAAAGGCGATACCATCTTGCAGCTGCTTCCCAGTTCGGTGAATCAACACCATCCCCTACGCGTAAATTTTGAGCGACATTATACATGCCCCCCGGCATTCCCCGATAAGCTGATTCCAAATAATGCTCGTGAGCCGCTGTTTGGTTGATCTCTCGTCCCTGCCCATTTTCCAGCATAAATCCGAGGTTGTTCCAAGCTCTACGATCACCATTTTGTGCTGCCAGTCGGTAGAATTCCCACGCGTTCGAAAAGTCTTGAGGTCCCCCGTGTCCGTATTGGTTCATCCGCGCGAAATAGAATTGAGCCTCGGGAATACCCGCCAAAGCGCCGACTTGAAACAGCGAGCGAGCTTCTTCATAACCGGAAGGATCACCCCGCCCATGCCGGTATAAATTCTCTGCCATAACCGTGGCTCGAACAGCATCAAAGCCGACGTTTCCCAATCGGTTCTCATTGACTTGGGCGGTAACCGATTTACCTACTAGCAATAGGGTAAGCGAGAGCCAAGTAAACAGTCGGAGGTAATTCACGAGCGACAATGTCATTTGTGGCGAGGATACGAAAGGTTGCGACGGCTCGACAAGCATTTTAGTCTGATCGTACCACAACCGCACCCAGTTGAGCAGCCTTCTCGCCCCTCAAGTCTGCACATTCGAGCCCAATGTAAACGTCCGGGCGTTGGCAAGACGACCATCGCCGAACTGCTCGCCGCCGAGCTGACCGCCTCGCCCTGGAGCGTCGAGGAGTCCAACGGGAAGCTCGTCACCGTCGAAACGGTGAAGGGCTGGATGCGGGAGCTGGCGTTCGGCAACCTGTTCAGCGACTGGACCGTCAAGATCGTCAACGAACTGGACCGATGTTCGCGGGATGGGCAGGACCTCCTGCTGAGTTACCTGGACAAGCTGCCACCCGGCAGGGCCTTCATCGGGACGAGCAACCTCGACTTGGGTCAGCTCACCGAAAGGTTCCAGACCCGCTTCCAGGCGATCCAACTTGAAGCCCCGGCATCCGAAGAGATCCGGGGCTTTTTGATGGAGCGGTGGGAGGTCCCGGAGCAGGTCGCCTCGATGATCGCCGTCGGCTGCGGAGGCAACGTCCGCGCCGCGCTCGCTGACCTCGAAACCTACCTCGACGCCCGATGAGCTACCATCAGCACTTTCGGAGCGTCCTGCGGCGCACCATCACTGAGACGGCGAACTGGCCGAAGAAGGCCGACCCGAAGATCACCGTCGATGACCCCGGCCATGGCTGGCTCCTGCCGATCCTCCTGGAAGTCGAAGGCCACTGCTGGGGCCGGTGGGATCACTGGATGCGGACGATGGAAGCCGGGCAGGTGCTCGACGAGCCGATCCCGCCCATCGAGTTCGGCGGGGCGGGCAACCCGCAGGTGCGGAAAATGCACGAAAAGGCGCTCGACAGCATCGCTCGCTACGGCGGATGGCAGGACTGGGATAGCTGGCGGCTCTTCGACTACTATCTGGACTGGCTGCTCTACGGATTCGGGGATCGCCGCCAGCCGAGGCCTCCGGAGGAACCCGCACCGGGAGCCTTCAGTCGCCTCTGGCAAGTCTTCTGCTTCGAAGCGATGATCGCCTGGCCGGGCGATGTGTTCGGGGACTTGATGGCGGAGAATCGCCACGGGCGCGGCGCGGGATTCTTCCCAACGCCGGAGACGGTGGTCGAGATGATGGTCCGCATGATGATGAGCGGCGACGAAGACTGCCGCCTGAAGACGGTCATGGATCCCTGCGTGGGGACCGGTCGGATGATCCTCCACGCGAGCAACTACTCCTACCGGCTCTACGCGCAGGACATCAACCCGACCGTCCTGAAGGCCTGCCTGGTGAACGGCTACTGCTTCGCTCCTTGGCTGGTGCGCCCGTTCCCCTTCCTCGCGGATCTGCCAGAGAAGGACGTGAGCCAGCCCGTGGCCACCCCGCCGCCCGAGCCGCAATCCGAACCCGCGCCGATCCAGCTCAACGGGCACGCGCCGAAGTCCGCGCAGATGCTCCTTTTCGACGAGATTTGACACCCGGTCCGGGAGCATGAGCAAGGCGCAGGCACCCAAAGCAAAAGCAGGCGGTCCCGGGATCGTCGAAACCGAAACCTGATTGCCGACCGCTCCGGGAACTGAAGCACCGGGGGTCACTTGCCCGGGCTGTGAAAAGGAAAGATTGATGGATCGAGAATGGTGATTATTAAAATTAATCGTCTCACCATCGATAGCAGGATCATTAGAGCTCAATGTTGCCTGGACCCCGCTGACCTGGCCCATTGCTTATGAGAGATTTTTCCGGCAATGAAGGAAAGATCATCGAGCATGAAAAAGACACGCCACAGTACGGAGCAGAGCATCCGGATCCTTCGCGAGAGCGAGGGGCTTAAGGTCGAAGAGGCCTGCCGCCGCCACAACATCAGCTCGCCGACCTTCCACCGTTGGAAGGCAAAGTACGGGCAGATGGACGTGAAGGAGGCGCAGCGTTTGCGCGACCTGGAGAAGGAGAACACGGAGCTGAAGAAGCTCCTGGCCGACGAGCTTTTGCGCAACCAGGCGCTGAAGATTGCTTTGGAAAAAAACGCCTGAGCCCGGAGCGGCGTCGCGGCGTGGCCGACTCTGTGCAGGCCGCGCTG
>JBHJGW010000331.1:0-4251 GCA_050331415.1 Opitutales bacterium
GAGGGCTGGTGGACCCGAGCCCAACGCGTCCTCAGCCTCGTCGGCAACGGCTGGCAACACCTTCAAGCAAACGCTACCTAGAAATCCAAAATACCGCCTAATTCAGCGAAGTGGTATTAGGCGCGTTTATATTCCCGGACATTTGCTTAACCCAAGGCGGTCCAAAAAAGCCTCGCACCTCAAAGAGCACGCAAATGACGGCTACCCCTCTTTGCTCCAAATATCAGGCGCTTCGCGCCGTTGGCGATTTGGCGAACCCGCGCGTGCAACCGCGGGTGGCGAAAGGTGCCGCTCAGCAGGGCGAAGCCGATGTGGTGGCTCCAGTAGATGAGGCTGGCTCGCAGGCGCTCGTCTGTGCAAAGCGAGAGCTTTCGAGCGATTTGGCGAGTCTCGCGAAGCCCCTCGAAGACGCGTTTTTGGCTGGCTCCGCCGAAGGCAAACCAAGCGAAGGGCCTTTGGTGGCAAACGGTTGTTAGGTCCGAGTTTTCAACCCGAACAAAGAAATCGTAGTCGGCGGCGATACGGTAGGTCGTATCGAAGCCTCCTAGCTGGCGAAAGCTCTTGGTTTTAATGAGGCAGCCCTGGTGCTGGACTTTGTTGATGCCGAGAAGGTTGTGCCGAAATTTCAGGTCGATGGGCGTAACCAGCCAGTCCTCGGCCTTCAGTCCCTGGAAGACCGGGGTGAAGACCAGGTCGGTCTCGGGATGGCAGGTAAGGGCGTTGCGCAGGGCTTGGGCGTCGCGCAGGGCGTCGCCCGCGTTCAGGTGCCATTGCCATGTGCCTTTTGCCGCTTCACACCCGAGGTTGATCGCCGGGTAAATGCCTTGCGGCGGCACTTGCGGGATTGTTTTTACATGAGTAAAGCGCGGGTCGCTCAAGACCGGAGCATGGGCTGCGGGCGATGAGTCCACGACGATGTGCTCGAACGACAAGCCCGCCAATTCCCGAATCGCCAGGCAGGACTCCAGGGTGTGGTTCAAGCCTTCCGAGTCGTTATAGCAGACGGTGACGATCGAAAGCTCGGGCATGGGCGACGAGTTTGTATATCGGCCACGGAGGGGTCAAGGGGGTTGCGACTCGCCATTTTGACCTTTTTGAGCCTTGCGATTGGGCTTTGACCAAAGCACAAGAAATCGCAGATTTTCCGGTATGTTCGATCCTTGCTCCCGGATGCGCTTGACTGACGTTTGCGCTGCTGATGCCGCTTTTGGGCAGGGCGGCCTAGGGGCTGGAGGGAGGCATTTATGATGGTGCGGGCCGGACTTTGGGCCTTCGCGGGCCAGGGGGGCGCGCAAATCGTTAATCTCGTGCTGATCCTGACCCTCGCCCGGTTGCTGACGCCCGAGGCGTTTGGCATCGTGGCCGCCGCTCAGGTCATTCTGAGAATATCCCTTTCGGTCGTGCTCTTCGGGCTCGGTGATGCCCTGATTCAGGCCGAGGTTCTCACTCGCCAAACCGAGCGGACGGCGCTGACACTGATGCTGGGTCTGGCATTCGTGATGTCGCTTGTCATCTATTTTGCGGCTCCCTTGCTGGCCGAGTTGATGAACGTCCCCGAGCTGGTGGAAATTATGCAAGTGATGCTGCTGACGTTCCTTCTCTCGGCAGCAACTAATCCGAGCAGGAGTCTGCTTCGACGAGAGATGCGCTTCAAGCGAATTGCCATCGCCGAGCTTAGCTCCTTCACCCTGGTGAACGTTGCTGTTTCGCTGACGCTTGCACTGCTGGGCTGGTCCTACTGGGCCTTGATCCTTGGCACTCTGGCCAGCTCCGCTTTACAGGCATTCATCCTTCTTGCGTCGCGACCCGTCCGCCCTACGTTGCGGATACAGCGTGACGAATGCGCTCGATTGGTTAACTTTGGGGGCGGAATTTTCCTGGCCAACCTGATGGGCAATCTCTCTCAGCGAGTGGACAACTTGATTGTGGCCGCGACCCTCGGGCCGACCGCGCTTGGCTACTACACACGCGGTTTTGCCCTGTTGGACATGGCAAACGAGATTTTTGGCTCCGCGTTCAATCTGGCGTTGTTCAGCGGCTTTTCCAAGCTGCGCCGAAACAAGGCAGCGGGGGCGGAACGGCGCCAGCCATTTCTTTTGTCGCAGGCTTTTGCCGCCACCCTGGCGTTGCCCATCGTAGGGTTGGCTTTGCTGTTGGCGGACGAGATCGTGCACGTGGCCCTCGGTCAGCAGTGGGGCCCGGTGGTGCCGCTCGTGGAGATCTTTGCCTTCGGGGCTTTTTTCCGCATAAACTTAAGGGCGGCGATGCCGGTGCCCAAGTCTGAAGGGCGGGTCTATTCCGTTGCGCTGCTTAACGTGCTCCTCGCGGTGCTTGTTGCTGTGGGAGCATTCTCGGCGAGCAGTTTTGGGCTGACGGGCATTGCCGGGGCTGTTTTGGGCGCCCTTACTATTTATTACATCTGCGTGGTCGGTTTTGCATTGCGCCTTCTAGAGTTGAACTGGAGCGCTTATATCGGCGCGCTTTGGCCGGTATTCCTGCCCGCCGGTTTAGCGAGCTTGAGTGCGTGGGGGGGGCTCCAATGGATCCGGTCGGCGATAGATTCTGCCACGGTAGGATCCAGCCTCCTCACGGGGGGGAGTGTGGCCGCCGCCTATTTTCTGACGTACGGCTTGGCGTTTCTGGGCTTGTCCCGCCAGCCCATCATCAAGAAGATTTTGTGGGTCGCGCGGGAAGTCTGGGAGCGGCCTGAGCCAACGCTGCCTCAGGGGGCCGATCTATAATCCTCGACGAATGGTCCTTTTCGAGCAAAGTGCCCCTTGATTTTCGCCGCGTTACAACCCCATTTCCGCATCCTTCATGAAACCTGTCGAAATCTTCCATATCGGACCTCAGAAAAGTGGGACGACTTGGCTTTACAAGGCGTTCAACGAGCACCCGGAGATCGCCTGCCCGCCACGGGATTCAATCCACTTTATGGATATGATGTATCATCGAGGTCGGGGTTGGTATGAGGAATTCTTCCGCGACGCCACACCGGAGCAGAAGTTGTTTGACCCCACGTACTCTTATATCCGTTGCCCGCTGGCTCCAGCGCGAATCCATCGGGAGAACCCTTCGGCTAAAATTCTCCTTACCCTGAGGCACCCGGTGGATCGGGCATTTTCGCACTACTGGCACGAAAAGAAGAAGGAAAGCTACTCTTTTGAATTATCTGACTCTTCTCGGAATTACGATCTTTATGCTAGCTGGATAGAGACGGGGTTTTATGCACGCCACCTTGAGCGTTATCTTCAAGTTTTTAATCGAGAACAAATTCTCGTGCAGCGATTCGAGTTGCTTGAATCGAACCCGCGTGAATATTTGCGCGAGGCGCTTGAGTTCGTCGGCGTCGATTCCAATTTTACACCGACGGTTGAAGGCAAAAAGGTCAACGAGGCGGGCTTTAAAAGAGATTCGTGGAGTTGGGTGAGATCTGTGGTTGACCGCGCGGCGAGACGAATCGTCCCGGGTGCGTGGAAGTCCCTTGGGCTGGAGCAGAAATTTTCTGGACGCGAAGAATATAAGCGTGGGCCCTTGCCGGAAGTCCGGGCAGCTTTGCTGGAACTCTACGAACCGGAGACAGCCAAGCTGGAAGAGTTACTCGATATCGACTTTAGCGCTTGGCGCGAGTGATCCGTCGTAGAACGCCGCAGGTTACCGAAACAAGGAAGGGGAACGCTACGCGGCTGGCATACCGCCAGTTGTTATAAAGTGGCCTGCGCCAAGGTTGCAGGGCCCGTTCATCAAGATTTTCCGGCATGTCTCTCAGGCTTCCTTTTCCGTCATAGGCATGGTGATCTGTTAAATTTCGGAGGACAGCCTCTGCGGCCTGAATAGTGAGGCCGCAACGACTGTCTTGCGTTGTTTTATAATGCCTCCAGACATGACACAGGTAGTGCCACTGAAAGAGCGAATTGGCCCGGTCGAAATACCCCCACTTCTGGCCCTTCTGCAGCGCTTTGCTGGCGCGATGTACGCCTAACGCCCAGGCCTGCCGCGGGCTGGGGTTTTCGCAATGCGAAACAAATGGCGCCGGAGCTTCCTCTAACAACAACCTATTGCCGGGGATAATTGGGGGCGGATCCACGAAAAGATTGCTCCTGATGTTCCAGTTTGCTCGACTGGAGAAGGCATGCACGCCCCATATTGCCTGCTGGGACGGCCAGTCGGCGACCTTCATTTGCAGGTGATCGAGTTCGGCGTCCGCCTCAAAATAGCGAGCGATCAGGGTGAGTGCGTCGGGCCGTTTCA
>JBHJGW010000332.1:0-39939 GCA_050331415.1 Opitutales bacterium
TCCCGCAAATACGATCATCGTGTACGTCGGTGCTCGCGACCTCTCCTTCAATACGACCGGCGTAGCAGGACCGGGGGGCTTTTCCGCCTCCGGGTTTCCGGACTTTTTCGAGCGAATCGTCGGGCGGGGCAGCACTGCGGCAGCGATCGATCCTGCTTCGCTTCGCACCGACTTCGCGCCTTGGGGTGGGTCGATTGCTTTCGATAGCGTTATCGATGGCAGTCCTCGCCTGTGGAATTTCTCCAGAGACGCAAATGCCCCCGGAAATGAATTCATCTCAGTGGCGCTTCATGAAATGGCCCACGTGCTTGGCGTGGGCACGGCTGACTCCTGGGACAATCAAGTCGACAACGAAATCTTTGTCTTCCGTGGAGCCAATGTGGTGCGCAGCAACCGTGGCACGGCTCCTGAGCTTCAAGTGCGGCAGGTCATTTACGAGGACGAACCCGGTGTGATCGTCACGGAAGCCGGCGGGCATTACGCGGACTTGAACAGCACCCAGTACGGCTCGTTCGGGGCGCCGCACGGCGCCAGCCGTCCAGCCCTAATGAACCCGACATCGACTGACACAGGTACGAATTTCGATGTCGCTACGGACCTCGACCTGGCCGCCCTCGTCGATATCGGTTGGGAACTGTCTCCCAATCCTCGCTTTGCGATCATGCCTTCGGTCGGCACCAGCGTAATGCTACAGTGGAATTCCGTATCCTTTTTTGAGTATACGCTGACCCGCAGCGACGACCTTTTAAGCCTCAGACAGCCTCAAGGCGGCTCGCAGGCTCAGGAAGGGTCCGGCACCGGCCACGTCCAGACGTTCACCGAACCCAACACAGATAGCGGTCGTGTCTTCTTCGAGCTGACCCAAAATCCTGTCGGCACCAGCACCAGCGCCTCCAGCCCAGCCTCAGCCTCGCTGGCAGCTCCGGCCGGGAAACACTCGCCGGGAAAACAGGCTACTTTAGAAAAGGCTCCACGCGTCATCCAGTGCTCCGTCTGCGATAACGAGCACTGATCGCACCGGCGTCGGCCTCAAGTATCTTTCTTCCGAAGAATCCGAAACTCAAAGCTCGGCGGGCAGGCTGAGCGCGCTCTGCGAGCCCGCGTCCGAATTCTGGCGTCGACGACTTCAGTGCCTAAAGTGCCGTACGCCCGTGAATACCATCGCGACGCCCCGCTCGTTGGCAGCCGCGATGACTTCTTCGTCGCGGACGGAGCCGCCGGGTTGAATCGCAGCAGTGGCACCAGCTTCGGCGGCGGCAACGAGCCCGTCGGGAAAGGGGAAGAAGGCGTCGCTGCAAACCACGCTTCCGTGGAGGCTCAAGCCAGCTTCGGCCGCCTTGCGAATGGCCACTTTGGAGCTGTCGACCCGGCTCATCTGGCCCGCGCCGACACCGATGGTGCGCTCGGCGGCGGCATAGACGATTGCGTTGCTCTTGACGTGCTTAACCACGCGCCAGCCGAACTCCATCGCCGCCCACTCTTCGTCGGTGGGCTGGCGCTCGGTGACGACCTTGAGATCGTGACGCTTGACGCGCTTCTGATCGCGGTCCTGCACGAGCACTCCGCCGACGACGCTCTTGATCTCGCGCAACGTTTCAGCGCGGAAAAAATCTTGCACCTGCATCAGGCGCAGGCTCTTCTTTTTACCAAAGATTGCGCGTGCCTCCTCGGTGTAGCCGGGAGCGATGATGACCTCGCAAAAGATCTCGCGGATACGCTCAGCGAGTTCCGCGTCCATCGTCTGGTTCATGACGATGATGCCGCCGAAAGGGCTCGTCTTGTCGGTCTCGAAGGCCTGGTCCCAAGCCGCGGCCAGACCGTCGAGGCTGCTGGCGACGCCGCAAGGGTTGGTATGCTTGAGGATCGCCACGGTGGGCTTCTCAAATTCGCCGATGAGGTAGGCGGCGGCTGAGATGTCGATCAGGTTGTTGTAGCTGAGCTCCTTGCCCTGCAGTTGCTCGAAACACTCGTGAAACCTCCCGTAGAGGGCGGCGCCCTGGTGCGGGTTCTCGCCGTAGCGCAGGCTTTGCGCACGGGGCAGGGTGAGGGTGAAATTCTGAGGAAACCCGGTTGCCGCAATCGGGTCCTGCTGGCGCTCCAGGTAGGCGCTGATGGCAGCGTCGTAGGCGGCGGTGCGCTGAAAGACCTTCATCGCCAGCTCCTGCCTTAGCGGCTGCAGCTCCGCATTGCCGGCGACCATGGCTTCGAGCACGCGCGGGTAGTCGGCCGGGTCCGTCACGACAGTCACTGCGGTGTGGTTTTTTGCCGCACTGCGCAGCATCGAGGGCCCCCCGATGTCGATGTTTTCGATGGCATCGGCAAAGGTGCAGTCGGGTTTGGCAACCGTCTGCTCGAAGGGGTACAGGTTCACGCACACCAGCTCGATCAGGCCGATGCCGTGCGCGCGGGCAGCGTCCAGGTGCGAAAGGTCGTCGCGCTTGGCCAGCAGGCCGCCGTGGATTTTCGGGTGCAGGGTCTTCACGCGCCCCTCCATCATTTCGGGAAAGCCGGTGTGGTCGGAAACTTCCGTAACTGGCAGGCTGGCCTCGGTGAGCGCGCGGGCGGTGCCACCCGTGCTCAAAAGCTTGAACCCATGCGTTTCGACCAGCGTCCGCGCAAAGTCGACCACCCCGGATTTGTCACTGACGGAAAGCAGCGCAAGTTTTTCCATAAGCGGCCAGCGTTTTCCGCGAGTTACGCCTGCGGCAAGCGGAAAAGGCTCTCGGGCGCAATTGACGGGGAGCAGGATCGCGGCCCACCAGAATTTTGGGAAATCCGCGGCGGTGGCGTGCCTCTACCTCGCGAGCAACCAGGCCCCGAGCTGCAGCCACAGGGGGAGGGTGACGATTCCCGCGAGGCAGGTCGAGCCCACCACGAGAAAGGCCTTGGGGGCGTCGCCGCCGTAATGCCGCGCCAGTACAACCGGAAAAATACCGCAGGGCATCGCCGCATGGATAAGCAGCACGCGCTGGACGTGGACCGACAGCGGCAGCAGAACCGCCGCCAGCACCATCAGAGCCGGCAACAGGCCCAGACGAAGGGCGTAGCCCGCCCACATGGGCCGCAGGTCGGCCATCACGCTGCGCCCGTGCTCTTCGTAAAGGGTGCGGAAGGTACTGCCAGTCAGCAGGATGCCCATGGGGATGGCGCAGGGTCCCGCCCAGTCGAGGAAATTCAGGAAGAACACGGGCATCCACGCCTTGCCGCCCATCAGGTTCAGCGGTGCGGCGATCAGCAGGGCCAGCAGGGGCGGGCTGAGGGCACGTTTCCAAGAGTCCGGCGAAAACTTCCCGTACAGCAGTAGAAGTCCCAAACTCCAGATAGGGGCCTCGACGCCTGCGTTCACTGCCAGCATCACGCCGACGGTTTCGCTGCCGTAAAGGTCGCGCGCCAGCGGCAGCGCCAGATACCCATAGTTGAAAACCCCGGCAACCACCGCGAACGTCCGCCGTGCACGCCCCTCACGGATACCAAAGAGGGGAGCCATCAGCAGGCTGATGACCATCCCAAGGGCAATGGACAAAACGCCGGTCCCAACCGCTTCGAACAGCACGAGCGGTTCGCCCAGCGCTTCGTTGTCGAGCACGTGCCGAAAGATCAGCGCCGGAAAAAACAGGCGCACCGTCAACTGCATCAGCCCGCTTTCGCTGGCCGGAGTCAGCCAGCCGCGCTGCCGGAAAAACCACCCGGCGGCCAGCAGGCCGACGATTGGGAGCAGGGCGTTGAGAATCAGTGGAAGCGATACCATGGGCGAACGCGCAAGCGGTCATGCTGAGCGTGCCGCCTGTCGGCAGCAAACGAATTTAGCCAAGGGCACGGTGCTGAGGCCGTGACGCGGCTGGCCTACTTTTCTGTCTCGGGGCCCGCCTGCTTTCGCAGCCACACGCCGACCTGCCTGGCGTAGTTTTCCGGAATGGCGTGACCTGCGCCCTCCATTTTCACGTAGGTTACGTCGGCGCCGGCGTCTTCCAAGCCATCGCGCAGGCCATCCATCCACTGCCCGCCATGGGATTCGCCCCCCTGCATCACGAGTGCTGGCCGACCGCCCAGCGCTGCGAAGCGCCGCAAACGGTCTCCACCCTCGGCTAGAACAAATCCTTGTGCGACATCCGTCAGCGGGATGGCCGGATCGTTCAGGAGAATCGCCGCAAGGTGCGCCCCGTTGGAAAAGCCGCCAATAAACACCTTTGAGCGGTCGAGATTCGGAACGCTGGCAAACACCTCGTCGAGAACTTGCCGCAAGGCGCACCAATTCACGGCGGCATCGGCATCCCTAAGCACGATTGCCCCCCAGTTTTCGTCGCCTTCGACATCGGGGTCGCCGGTGAAGTCGCTTGGCTGGAATTCGGCCTTCCACAAGGGCACACTTAGGATGACAAAGTCGCGTTCGCCCGTCATAAAGCGGGGCCAGCCAAGGTTGCTCCCATCACCGCCTGTACCGCCGCCGTTCCAGATAAACAGCGGAAAATCCCGCTCGAAGGTGTAATTTTCCGGAAAGAACAATGTTGCGCGGGGTTCAGCGTCGCTGCCGTCCGCTTGCGCCTGCAGGGTCGGCGGCAGGTCGGCGAAGCGCAGCGTCAGAAGCGAACCCGGAGGCGGAGAAATGCCGGTGAGGGGCGCGGCGCACAGCGGCACCTGCGGTGCAAGGGTGACGGCGAAAAGCCACGCAGCAAAAACTCGGCAGACGAAGCGCATGTCCTTGATGTCAATGAGTTTGAAGTGAGAAAGCAACGAAAGAGCGGGGACGCCGAGGAAAAAAGGGCGGCACCGCTTGCCATCGACGGGGTCTGAGTGCGGGCTGTTGTCTTTATGAAATACCTGACATTCACCCTTTGCGCCTTCCTCGCGCTGACTCTTTCGGCCCGAGAAAATTTCTCGCGCTACGCTCCGCCGGAGGCGCAAGCTGCCGTCTACCTCGACCTCGCCGCGATGCGGGATCTGCCAGCGGTGCAGGCTACCATCGACGACCCCAACGCCGAATCCACGTTCCTGCTCAACCTCCTCTCGCTGCTGTCTTCGCATTACGCGGGTTTCGCAATCGAAGATGTTGAGCACGTGGAGTTCCTCGCGCTGCCGGGTGCCCGGAGCGTGATCGTGCTCAGTGGCGACACGCTGACCAAGCGCAACATCGATGCGCGCCTCGAGCATCTCTCCGGCATTGAGCGGGCGACACTCCCCGGCTCCGAGCTGGCCTTCCTTTACACCGATGCTACCACGCAGCAGCAAACCGCCGGGGCACTCGTCGAGGGTGGACAACTGCTTGTCGGCGGCCCGGCGAGTGTGCGTGAGCTTCTCGCCCGCTTTCAGGCCAAAACAGAGCACCCGCGCGCAGGGCAGCTCGCGGAGCTGCGTGAAGGGCGCCCGCTGGCCGCTGCGCAGCTGCTCTCCCTCAGTGCCGCGGAGGCCGGGATGTTCGGCGGAATGCTCGACGACGCCCTGCTAACGGTGACAAAGGGCGACGACTGGCTCGTGCGCTTGCGGCTTACCCCGACCCAAACCCGCGATCTCGACAGCATCACGCTGCTTTCGCAAAGCGCGCTGCTGCTCCTGCGCAACCATCTCGAAGCTCGGGGCGACGCCTCCCTTGCCAATGCCCTCGTCGACACGCTCTTCATCGGGCGCGAGGGCGGATCGGTGTTGCTGGAGTCGCGCCTTAGTACCGAGCTCATTGTGCAAGCGGTGGAAGGTCGCACTCCCCGATGACTGGTGTGGCTTTGTTCGGTCCCGCACCGCCGCCTTCAACCTGCGATTGATGGTCAGCTTAAAGGCGCGGGAGCGTCAGCCCGCCGTCGACTATGATCACTTGACCGGTGGAGTAGGGGAAGTCGCCTCTGGCGAGTGCGGCGACGGCCTTGCCGGTGTCTTCCGGCTCGCCCCAGCGCTGCGTCACGCAAAGCCCCTCGGCGATGAGCCGGTCATATTTTTCGGTAACACCGCTGGTCATATCGGTCCGCGTGATGCCGGGGCGCACCTCGTACACCGGGATGTTGTGTTCGCCCAAACGTGCCGCGAACAATTGCGTGACCATCGCCAGACCGGCTTTGCTGACGCAATATTCGCCGCGATTAACGGAGGCGACGGTCGCCGAGATGCTGTTGATATTGATGATGCAGCTTGCGAAGCTCGGATCGGCCGCCCGCTGCTCTAGCATCCAATTGGCCACCGCCTGGGTGAGGAAAAAGGGACCTTCGCAATTGATCCGCATCAAGCGCTGGTAGCTCTCTGCGTTCGTCTCCAAAAGATCAAGACGCTCGTTAGGTGCCACACCGGCATTATTGACCAAAACGTTTAACCGCCCGAAAAGCTCTCGGGTTACGCGCAGGACATTCGAGCGGCCTTCGGCGGTGCCGATATCGCCCTGCGCATAGGCAACCGAGACGCCGAAAGCCCGCAACGCGGACAACGGCTCCGGGACCGCTGATTCGTCGCGCATCCCGTTAATGACCAGGTCGAAACCCTCTGCTGCCAGGGCTTCGGCACAGCCAAACCCGATTCCGCGCGATCCGCCAGTGACGAGGGCGACTTTCGATTCTTTCTGATTTTCCTTTGTCATGTGTCGGGCCTGTCTTCCCTGTTGTCATTCGATAAAGCGAGTACGATCTAGCTTACGGGTTTCTTCACGGTCCCGATCTGCTAACGTTATAATAAGCCCTGTTTGTACCTTACTGTTCTTTTGATTACAACCTTATCGACTCCGAATCCCAGGCGTTTTCAGGAAAACTCATGGACGAAGGCACGTCAGCGACGATCACACGCAACGCTAAGCTTCGAGCTCAGGGACGTCCAGCCACCTGCGTTCTTTGCTCGATTGCAGGCCAAGTTCGGCAAGCTGTACTCCTTGCGCGCCGCGCAGCAGATCATATTCGTACGGTTCGTCGAGCACGACGTGGCGGATAAACGCTTCCCATTGGGCCTTGAATCCGTTGTCGATGTCTTCTTGATCGGGGACTTTGCTCCAATCGGCATAAAAGTCGATTGGCTGTGGCTCGTCCGGATTCCAGACAGGTTTTGGTGTGTTGCCGTAGTGTTGAATGTGCACTTCGCGCAAACCGGCGACGGCCGTGCCGCGTGTACCGTCAACCTGCATCGTCAGCAAGTCGTCGCGGCGCACCCGCACGTTCCACGAACTGTTGAAATGGCAGATCACCCCATTGCTGAGTTCGAAGGTGGAATAGGCGCTATCGTCGGCGGTGCAGGTGTAGGGTTTGCCGTCTTCGTCGACACGTTCGGGGATGTGGGTGGCGACGGTGCAGTTGAGCGCCTTGACCGGGCCGAAAAGGTTGTCGATAACATAGCGCCAGTGGCAGAGCATATCGACGGCGATGCCGCCGCCGTCCTCTTTTCGGTAGTTCCAGGATGGCCGTTGCGCGGGGATGCTGTGGCCTTCGAATACCCAGTAACCGAACTCGCCGCGAACACTGAGGATTTCGCCGAAGAAGCCGCATTCCATCAGGCGCCGCAGCTTGATCAGGCCGGGAAGATACAACTTGTCGTGAACCACACCGTTTTTGACCTTGGCGTCGCGGCAAATTCGGTACAACTCCAGCGCCTCATCGGTGGATACGCCTGAAGGTTTTTCGCAATAGATATGTTTGCCGGCAGCTACCGCCTTTCGAACCGCGTCCGCACGGCGCTGGGTGCTTTGCGCGTCAAAATAGAGCTGATAGCTGGAATCGCCCAGAACGCTGTCAAGATCGGTGGTCCAGTCTTTGACGTCGGAAATCTCGGCAAGGTGGCGCAATTTATTTTCGTTACGACCAACGAGAACCGCTTTGGGCATAATGACATGGTCCGCGCTGACCTTTATCCCGCCCTGTTTAATTATGGCATCGACCGAGCGCAGCAAATGCTGCCGCGTCCCCATGCGCCCGGTGACGCCGTTCATGATAATTCCAATATGTGAGGTTTTCATCGGAAGGGTTGTTGATGAGAGTTGAAAACGCTTTGCCGCCGTATCCTGGATCTTTCGGTCATGTGGGATGCTATAGCTACGGCGGAGGATCGGCGGACCCCCTTAGCTCGCTTTTGTCCACGCTTGGAGGATCTCCGCCAACCATTCATCCTGGTTTCGGGCCCAATGGCGAATTGAGAAGATTTCGACTTCGATGGGACCGATGAAGCCAGCCTTTTCGACGTCTTTGCGGATGCCCGCGATATCGATACAGCCTTCGCCCATAAGGCCGCGATCGTTTAGAAGATCCGTGGTTGGCGTTAACCAGTCGCAGACGTGGAAGCCGATGATGCGTTGGCCAGCCCGCGCAATTTCGGATCTCAATGCCGGGTCCCACCACACGTGGTAGACATCCAGGGCGATACCGAGCCACTCCGCGCCGAGCTCGTCGATGATGTCGTTGGCCTGCGCGAGGGTGTTCACCGCGCTGCGACTGTCGGCATACATTGGGTGCAGCGGTTCGATCGCCAGTTTAACGCCCACCTGTGCAGCGTGATCGAGACAGGCCGCAATACCGTCGGCGATATGTTGGCGGGCCTTCTCGAGCGGCATGCCGGGGATAGCGCCGCAAACGAGCACAACCTGCGGTGCCTCGAGAGCCGCCGCTTCGTCGAGGCAGCGACGGTTGTCATCAATGGCAGCGAGGCGCTCGGCCTCGGATTTCGCCGGGAAAAAACCTCCGCGAACAAACGAGACCGCGCGCAAGCCATGATCATCGAGCATACGGCGCGATTCGGCGAGCGGGCGCCCGTCGAGCCACTGCCGCCAGAGCCCCACACCGGTAACCCCAGCCGCCGAGTACTTCGCGCAGGCAGTCCCGAGATCCCACGGCTTGGTGGTGATCGTATGGATTGCGCAACGTTCGAGGTCAGGCATGGGACAGCCAGGTTTTCAGGGTAGCGGCGTCGAGGAGAAACTGTTGCGGATCGTTGTCGCGGACAAATTCCAGTGAGGCGGATCGCGTGCGGTCGCCACCGTGCGTGCGGACTTCGGCGAGATACTGAGACCACGCCGATGTGCCGTCCGCAAGCGGGTGGACGGTTCGCTGGCCATCCGCATCGAAGGTCCAATGGAAGACGTGGAGGTTGCTGATATGCGGTAGCAGACGGTGCAGCCCCTCCAGGCAGTGCTGTGCGGCGGCCCCGTTGATCGGCTGCCAGAACAGGGTAAGGTTTGGGTGGTCGATCTCGCGGACCAGTTCTGCCGCGGAGGCGTTGGTGTCCGTCAGAGTATTCTGGTGAAACTCGAGGCCAATGCCGATCTTTGCCTCAGCGGCAAGCTCGCAGACGCGGTGCAATTGCTTAACAATGGCGGGACGCATGCCTTCCTGCGCGGCCTCCGCGGAGCCGAGGTGCCCCGGCCATACGCGTATCATGGGCGCGTCCAGGGCCACGGCGGTCTCGAGGACGGTTTCGAAGGGTGGCCCGTTCTTTTCGCTTTGTGGCCCCCGATAGTAGCTGCCGTAGGCGCTGGTGTTCAGCCCGGCATCGGCCGTTCGCTGGGCCACCTCCCGGGCGCTGTTCAGGTCACCGTGGGGAACGTGCACATCCCCGCCCCACTCGATGCCGGCAAGGCCGGCCTGACGGGCGAGGTCGACAACCTCACCGGCTGAGAGCTGGCGAAATGTGATCGAAACCAGCCCTGGATGTAATTGAGATTTCATTACGCAAAGAAGGTTAGGTAGGGTGCTCCGGAGAGGCGGCGTTGCAAGTAGACCGCCAGTTCCATCAGGTGGTAGTCGCCCCACATCGAGGACTCGCCCCGCGCGGCCTTGTCCGGTTCCGGTGCGTGGTCCCAGCCGTTGGGCTCGTGGTAGATCGAGTGCAGCAGCAGGCCCTGGTGCTCCGGGTCGCTGGAAAGGTAGGTCTCTGAGAAGAGACTTTGCGCGGTGACAAGTCCTGCGGCTTCGTAGCGGTCCGCTGCTGTGGTTTCGCCTTTGGCGCGCAGGTAATTGGCGAGCCGAAAAAGCCCCTGAGCGGTGATGGCCGAGGCGGTACTGTCGACGGGTTCGTAATCGTTGAACGGGTCGGCCGGTTGGTTGCGGTAGTCGCCCATCAGGTGCAGGCGAGGCGCTCCCTGGTCCCAGTAGCTGATACCATCTGCGGGGGTATTCTCGATAAAGTTATCCGCCGTCGCTAGCGCAGCGGTTTCGGCGAGCTCGAGCCATTTTTGTTTTCCGCCGAAATCTTCAAACTCGTGTTCGTCCATCGCGCTGAGCAGTTCGAGCTCTTCGGCGAACCCCAGGATTGCCCACGCCTGGCCGCGGGTCCATGTCGTGAAACCGCTGTAGCCCTGTTGGGCATTGGGGCAGCGAAAGGCACCGCTGATGGTGTTGAAGATAGCCTCATGAGCAGTGCGGCCCCGCACATCGTAGCGGTCGCGGTTCTCGCCATAGTACACGTTGAAGCGGGCAGTCGACTCCATGTGCTGCAGCGCGCGGTCCAGCAGGCTGATCCGTGCGTCTCCTTCGCCCATGAGCACATGGCCGAGGCGGTGCGCGACCATCAGGATGCGGCAGGAGCGGATCGTGTCGACAAAGAGCGAATGCGGTCCGTTGAAAGAGTGAATAAACCCGCCGCCTTCGTGCCGGGTCCAGCGGGCGGCCTGCACAGCGCCGGAAACTTTCAGTGCGAGCTCATTGAAGTGGCGCTCCCAGTCGTCATCCGGCAAACGTCCCTCGCGAATCAGGCGGCGCAGGTTGCCATAGGTCGACAGATTGTTGAACCCGTGGTCGTGGACCCCGATGTGGCTGACGTGCGTGGCCATGCGGTGCAGCGTGTGCTCGCGCCCGGAGACGAGGCTGCCCTCGTCGCCAGTGGCATCGTAGTGCAAGATCGCGATCCCATAGCGGAAGCCTTCCGTCCACTCCGTCCAGCCTCGGGTGGTGTACTTGCCTTTTACCGTGTAAACGGGCGACCCCTGCGCGTCATCGTAGTGACTGTCGAGCAGGGCAACTTTTTGGCCGGCGAGGGCGAAGGTGCGTTCGAGGGGAGCGGCAAGAGCAGGGAAGTCCGGAGCGCGGTCGAGGGCGATCATTTTGCATATTATATATGATTGCCTTTCGGGCGCGTCAAGCTTTTGCTGTTCGTCAGCGAGGAATGACGCGAGCAAGCGAAGCGCAGATTTTGACAAAGCAGCAACTGGCCTACCGGGCAGTGCGGCGGGGCATCCTCGAGGGCGAGCTGCGCCCCGGGGCGCGCCTGGTGATCAGCCGTCTGGCCGAAGACCTTGGCATGAGCGCCATCCCGGTACGGGAAGCTCTGAGCCAATTGGAGCGGGAGGGCCTGATCGCCAGCCGCCCGCATGCGGGCGCGGTGGTGGCAGATGTGCCGCTACAGGCGATCGAGGAGATTTTTGCGCTGCTGGAGCACCTGGAAGTGGCGTCCGCGCGACTCGGGGTCAAACGTTTGGCGGCGTCTGACCATGACGCGCTGGACGATCTGGCGAAACAGATGGACGAGACCCGCGACCCAGTCGAGTGGATGGCCCTGAACCGGCGCTTTCACGAAGCACTTCCTCGACTTGCCGACCTGCCCCGCATCGAGGAAGCGCTGGTTCGGGCAGGGGAGGAGTGGCAACGCCTGCGGCGCCTGCGATTTACGCAGACGGACATCGAAGACATCGGTGAAGCCAACCGGCAGCACCGCGAGTTTCTTCAGCTGCTGCGGCAGGGCCAGGTGGGACCACTGGAGAGATGGGTGCGGCGGCACAACCGCGACGCCCTGCAAAGGTATTTGAACCGCATCATGTAAACATGGATAAGTCTGACTCGAGTCCTCCCCGCGTCGCGCTGATCGGCGTCACCGGGTACGGTAAGGTCCACCTTGAGCACCTGCAGCAGGCGCAGGCGGCCGGCAAGGCACGCCTGACGGCTGCCACCGTCATCAACCCCGAGGCTGCGCCGGAGCAAATGGCCTGGCTGCGCGCGCATGAGGTTGGCATCTTCGACGATTACAGCGCCATGCTCGCCGCCCATGCGGGCCGACTCGAACTGTGCTGCATTCCGACTGCTATCAGCACCCACCGACCCATGACTGAAGCGGCCTTGCGGGCGGGGGCAAACGTCTTCGTCGAGAAGCCCTTGGCGGGCTGTCCTGACGATGCCCGCGCGATTATCGCGGCCGGTGAAGCCGCCGGGCGCTTTGTGTGCGTCGGATTCCAGGCAGTTTGGTCGGAGCTAACGCAGGCGATCGTCACGGCAATTCACGGTTGCGGGCTCGGCAAGGTACAAAAGGTTTCAGTCTGGGCGCTGTGGCCGCGTCAACGCGCCTACTTTCTGAGGAATGGTTGGGCGGGGCGGTTGCAAGATGGGTCTGGCGTCGTCAACGACAGCCCGGCCAACAATGCCCTGGCGCACTACCTCAACCTCGCGCTGCTCTTCAGCGGCCCCGCGCCGGGGCGCTGCGCCCGAGTGATCTCGGCGAAGGCGGAACTGGCCCGCGCGCATGCGATCGAAACCTTCGATACGGTACTGGCGTCGTTAAAAACAGATACGGGAAGCGAAATCTTTTACGGCGTTACTCATGCCACTGCCGAGCATGCGGGACCGCAGATCGAGATCGTTTGCGAGCGTGGCCATGCTAAATGGGGAATTCATCCCGACAGTGCGGAAATTGTCGTCGATGGCGAATCTTTGCCCGTGCCTTCGCGTCCGGATCAAGAAGGCGCACGGCAAGCAATGTTCGAGGCGGTAGTTCGTGCCGCCGCGGGAGGCGGAGTCGAACTCTTCCCCGCGAGCGAAGCGCTTGCGCATGTCGAAGCCGTTGCGGCAATCCAGGAGGCAGCGCAGGTGGTGGACCGCCAATGCGAAGCGGTTATGCACGGTGAGGGCGAAGAGGCGGTTCCGGCGCTGCCGGGAATCGAGGCTCGCCTTCGCGAGAGCGCCGCCCGTTTTTTGGGAGGCCGTTAACCTTTGTCCCCGGGGCTCCGGGTGTCGACTGGCGGCTCGAACGGAACGCAATCGACGGGATTCGATGGCGTTCCCCTGAGTGGCTGCGCTTGACAGTTATTTCACGCGAAACTCGGCTGTTTCCGTAAAGGTACGTCCCCAGCTGTCGGTGGCCTCCACGGTCAGCGTGTGCTTGCCGGGTTCGAGCCCACCCGGCAGGCGAGCGCTCCACAGGTGATGGCTGGGCTCGGGGGCTGGTAGCGGGGGGCCATCAGGGAGCCCCTCGTTATAGTTGTGTTCGAGCCATAGCTGCATGTAGGCGGGATCGGGCCGAACGCGAAAACGCGCCTCGCGCCAGTCGCCATCGCCTATCCGGTAGCGGACAGCGTCACCTTCCTTGCCAAGGTAGAAGTTGACAAAAAATTCCTGCGGGTAGCCCGCGGAACCGGGGACGACTTCGGGCACGAACAGGTGCATTTGTTTTTCGATCGATTTACCGGCGCTTTTCCAGAACGGCATCCAGTCGGTACCGTCGAATTCCAGAATACTGTAGCCGTTGGGGGTACCGTCGCGCATCGTGGTCATCGGGATGCCATGTTCGTTGGGCGGGCCGCTCCACCAGCTCCCGGCGCCTGCCCCGGCATTGTAGTGCAGGTGCACGTGCGGTTGCGGGTGCGGCCAGCCGTCTTCGGCGTCGAACTCCTCCTGCCGCACGTAATGCGTATGCCCCGACACGCTCAGGGTACGCGGATGGTTTTCGAACAGACTTAAGAGGCGCTCGCGGTCCTCCAGGCGATAGGTCTCGCCAAAGGCCTCCTCGACGAATAGCGGGATATGCTGCGCGAAGACGACGAGGTCGTCGGTCGGGATCTCCGCCAGCAGATTTTCCAGAAAGGCGAATTGCTGCTCGGTCACGCCGCCCACGTACTTGCGCTTCAGCTCGGGCGGGGTGGGATAAATGACGTTGTCGAGCACGATGAACCAGACTTCGCCCCACTGAAAGGCGTAAGTTGCAGGGCCGAAGACGCGTTCGTAGGTCTCGTCGGCGAGTTCATCCGTGGGCGCATCGAAGTTCATGTCGTGGTTGCCGTACACGTTCCACCACGGCACACCGAGCCGCGCGATGCCTCGATTGAGGGGAGAAAACAGGGTCAGGTCATCTCCAACAATGTCACCAAGGGTCATGCCGAAGGCGATATCCTCGATCTGCATGGCGTCCTCGACGATGTCTTCGATGAAGTAATCGACCTGCTGCTGATTGTAGGGCTGCGGATCGCCGATCAAAAGCATCCGGAAGGTGTCCTCATCTTCTTTCCGCAGGAGCGCGAAATCGACGGAATCCGGCAGCGGGCCGGTCGGTTCGACACCGGCGTACTCCAGCTCCGGGGATCCCTCCGGTTTGTGCAGATAGTAGAACTGCGGAAGGTTCACCTCGTTGAGCGGCACCATCCACCCTGCGGGTTTGATCACGAACAGCGCGGTGTCGTCTGTCACCGGAAGTTCGTAGCGCCCCTGGGCGTCGGTGCGGACCACCTCGCTGCCATTGGAGACAAGCACGTCCGGCACGCCTGCTTCCTCCGAGTTGCGGCTGCCGTCACCATTGGCGTCGTGGTAGACGAACCCGGTGGCAGTCTCCTGAGCGAAGGCAAGGCAGGCGAGAACGAGGGGTGTAAACAGGGCAAAATGACCGGATCTCATGGCCTGCATCTTGGATCACGGGTTTCCCGGTGACGAGCCGGAAGCTGCATTGTCACCACCTTGTTACGTGGCTGTCTCGGGCGTTCCGGGCTCTCTCCGTTTTCCCGTCCACCACAGCAGGCCGTGCAGGGAGAGCGCCACAACCAGCATGAGTGCAAACGTCCACCGGAAGTACATCGGAGGCATGATGTGCCAGGAAATGTCGGTGCGGTTATTCTTCCAGTCTTCGTTGTCGAACAGCAACGAATGAAAGATATCGGACCAAAAGACTCCGAAAAACGGCAGGATCGCCGCCAGGAAAAGCAGGGCGACGCCGTTTACCTGCGCCAGTGATCGCCAGCGGTGGCGGCGCAGGGCAAACACGCTGACGGGCAGGGCGGCGCACGCCAGCCAGAAACAACCGTCGAGCAAGCCGCGGACTTCGGTCAGGTGCCGGGTCTCCTTGGCGGTCCATGACCGCTGCGGCTCCAGTGGAGCCTGGTGCCGGTAGAAGCGCTGTAACTGGTCAATCCGCTCGTGCATGATCTCCTCCGGGAAGCGGTTGTCGCGCTCATGGAGGTGCAGGCTGGCCGTATGCCAGACCGGCAGGTAGGCAACGAAAGCAGCCGTCACATAGAGGCTCAGGTAAAGGAGAGCCCCGCAACCCAAGCTGAAGGAGAGCCATCGGTGGCGATCGAGACGCCCGTGGCGAGGACCATTCGCGCTCATAAACATGGAGAGCTCAGCCAAGGATACGCCCAACCTGCCGCCGCGAGGCAATCACGATCGGCAGAATGCTCAGGGTTGCACCTGCAGCAAGCGCGAGAGTCAGTTCCGGAGTGTCCGAAAGCGCGTAGGGGTTGATCTCGTCGAGGTTGAGCCAGCGACGGTTGGCGCCGAACAGGGAGAACAGCTCGACATGAAGCGCACGGACGATCAGGTGGGCTGCCGTACCGGCCATCGCGCACAGCAACGTGGCCTCCAAAAAGTAGCGTGCCGAAAGCAGCCAGGCGGGAATTCCAAAGCTGCGAATCAATGCTGCGATAAAGGCGTTCTGCCGGTACTCCAGCAGCGAAATGGAACTGAAGACCAACACGAGGAGCCCACCGCAGAAGAGTGCCGCGAAACGGCTGCCAGTCGCTTGTTGTTCCCGTAACTCGCGCAATTCGTCAAGCCATTCACCCGCGCTCTGAACGTTGAAGTTGTCGAAGCGTTCCGCACGAAGGAGCGGGCCGAGCAGGCTTTCGAGCTCGGGGATGAGGTCCGGGTCATCCGCTGCGAAATAGATGATCTCGCGAAAGCCCCGTTGCAGTAGCGGGTGCTGTTGATCGCCCGGTACAAGCAGCAGGGCATCGCGGGAAGTCAGCCGCTCCAGAGTTGAAGGCAGGCGAACCGTCCAGGCTTCAAACTGCAGCCCTTCTTCGAGATCTACCGAAAGCCGGATCCCGGGCGGTAGCTCGGGATGCGCCAGCAGCGTGCCAGCGGTCATGTTCGCACCTACAAATTCGTTGACCGATGGGCGGTACCGATCCTCGTAAACAAGGACCTGCGCCTCGCCTCCGACATCGAGTTGGGCACGCGCAAAGGGAGCGCGGAAGAAAAGGTACTGGCCCTCATGGCGCAGCGGCAGCAGCAGATCGCCGAGCGGTGCGCGGGCGCTTTCGGCGTCGTCGCTGCCGTATGTTGCCCGAACGATGATCGTGTTCACCCCGAGTCGTTCAATACGCTCTTCTAGCGACAGCGCCATAAGGGTGAAGGCCGCATGCAGCAACAGCAGGGCGATGCTCAGGGAGATGGCGACCACCAACCGGGCCAGAACGGCAGCGGGCGTCTCAAGCCAGCGCTGCCAGATGTCCCTCAACTGGTAGGAAGCGATTAAAATCCACGATCTCATCGGTCAGTTCAGTCAGCCGCTCGTCGTGCGTGCTGATGAGGCAGCAGCAGTCTTCCGGCAAGCCTTCGCGCAGCAGGCGCAGGATGACGCGCGTGTTGAGGTTGTCGAGACCGGAGGTCGGCTCGTCGAGCAAAAGCACTTTCGGCCCTTTGATGAGGGCGCGAGCCAAGGCGGCGCGTTGCTGCTGGCCTCCGGAAAGAGATTGTGGGCGCCGCCGGGCGAGATCGGTCAGGCCCAGCCGGTGCAGCAACTGATCAGCCCGCTCCCGAGCTTCCCGTCGCGGCATGCCTGCCAGGTGGGCCACGATGTCGAGGTTCCGCCGTACCGAGGCCAATGGCAACAGGTTGAGGTTCTGAAAGACAAAGCCCAAATCTTCCCGCTGGTAGCGCAGGGAGGTAGGACGCTGCCGGCCCGGGAGCAGAATTTTGCCACTTTTCGGCCTCAAGTAGCCTGCGATGAGTTTCAGCAGGGTTGTCTTGCCACAGCCTGAGAAGCCATGCAACAGCGAGATGCCGGGCCGAAATTCATAGCTGAAGCCATCCAGCACCCGAGTTGAGCCATAGGCGAAGGAAACGCCTTCGCAGCGAATGCTCGGCTCCGACGGTGACGGCTCCATCTACTCTGTGGGCTCGCTTGCCACGACCACCGTATCCCGCCCGATAGCCATGACACGGTGACCGGGGAAAGCCGCGGTCACGGCGCTCTCATATCCTCCCTCGCTGAAGGCTTCCGGGTACGAGCGGATCAAGTCGAGTTTTGGTACGGAACGCCCAATCCCATCAAGATCCATTAAGAGGTCTGCGGTGACTGTCCCACCGATATACCGGTGTGCGCTCTCCTCGTTAAAAGTAACACGGAAGGTGAAGATTTTTTCCGTTTCGCCTATCCTTCCATCCACTCGCTCATTAGAAAACTCGGCCCGAACCAGATTGCTTCCCGAGCCAATCTCGACGTGCAGGCGCGCCGTATCGAGGAAGCGCCACTCGGGATTGGACGCGGGAAGGTGGACGAAGACGGACGTTAAGTCCCGAATGCGGAATAGGTCCTTGCCTCCGGCCACCGGTACGGTCTTTTCGTCGGGGTCGAGGTCAATCATTAACTCCAGGAAACCATTGAAGGGCATCACGAGTTCCGAAGCCGCTTTTTGGGTCTCCAGCCTCAGCTCCTTCTGTTTAAGCCGCAGTTCGCGCTCCTGCCACTCCATGCCAAGCAGTTCGTCGTCCCGCAGGAATTTCAAATGCTCCTCCAGCGCCTTGATGCGCGTTTCCAGCCGTTGTTCCATCATCGGTAGTTGATCAGCCTCCGTTTCGGTTTCGCCCGAGCGCCGGAAGAAGGCGGTTGCCATCTCCGGGTTCGCCTGCAGCTGGTGTACCAGAGCGAGTTCCGAACGTGCCTTCGTGAGGGCCGCTTCACTATTCTCAGTGGCGGATATCTTTTCAGCTTCCCACGAAGTTCTTTCGCCGGTCTGCAACAATCGCCGCTCAATCTCGACCAAACGTTCTTCCAGATCGAGCTGCTCAAGGTTGAGCGCTGCGATCCGGGTTCCCTCATCCAGATGCTGTGATCTCGGCTCGACGAAAAACTCGAGGTCGCCAGTTGTCGGGGCCGTTACGAGCATTTGACGTTTTGGTGCTACTTCCGCGCGGACATTGGCCAGCAGGACCCGGGACGTTTTCGGATAGCTTTCGAGTTTGAGCGGATGGTCCTCCTGTGCGTTGGCTGTCCCTACGACGGCGGGGGCCAGTGGGAGCAAGCAAACGAGGAGGGTAAAGATGTAGCGTGGTCTCACGGTCTCATTCACTCCGGGGTGGTTTGTTGTCTGGCGGCGTTTCTTCCTCGAAGAGCGGGTCCAGAGGCTGGTCGACTTCAGGGAGCGCATCGAGTTCCGGCCAGCGAGACTCGTCGATAATCCAGAACGAAGCCTCGATCTGGGCGAGATCCATCCTGAGGTTCGCCCTTTGCTGGGTCAACAGGAGAATATTGGCCAGCTGCGCGCGGAGCTGCTCAAGGGTGGTGGCGGGGGGTGCTTGTCTCAAGGCGGCCAGCCTCACATTAACGGTTTCAAGCCGGCGCTGGGTCAGCTTTAGCTCTTCCCGTGCGAGCGTGATTCGCTGGATCTCTGAGGCGATCTCCTGCTGCATGCGCTGGTGCATGATCTCAATCTGACGTTTGGTGCTGCGCAACCGGTAAGTTGTGCGCAGCTGGGTATCGAAATTGACGCTGCTGTTGAAATTCACGCGGAGGCGGTCCAAAGCAAAGGTCGAGCGGGCCTCTCCGTCGGAGTATGTGAACAGAGGAGGCATACTGAGGCTGAGTGAGATATCTGGCCAGTAGTCGAGGACTACGCCCAGTTTGCGCAGCCGCGCCCCCTCGAGCTCAGTCGCTTGGAGCCGCCGCAGGAGGACTGCATACCGGCTTGGCTCGCTGAGATCGATCGGTTGGTCCAGGTAATCAACGAAGGGCAGATCCGAAGCTTTGAGCTGCCAGGCTTTGGAATGGTCGGCCAGCAGATCCGATATTTGCTGCTGAAGGGCCAGCTCTTGCCTTTGAAGCTGAAAAATCTCCTCTTCACGCTCGAGTTGCTCTGGCTGCAAGTCGAACATTGATTCGAAGCCCTGAATGCGCTGCCAGCGCTGGTTGACTTCGAAATCTTCCCGGCGTTGACGTAAGATCTCGGCGCTGATGAACAACGAGCGGAGTTGGATAATGGCCTGCCGCCGCTGCAACTCCAGATTCCAACGCGCACGCAGCAGGCTCAAGGTGGCTGCGTAGTAGCGCACGCGCATGCTGATTAGCCCCGGCGCACTGATGAATGAAAACACGCTCAGGCGGGCATCGCTGATGTCGATGCTACCGAGTTCAGTCAGGGCCTCACTCAAACTGGCCGATAGCCGTAGCGATGGCAGCAGATCCAAGAAGATGCGCTCGCGGGTTTCCTCGGCATCTACGACCGCTACTCTTGCGCTGCGCAGGCCCAGGTTATTGGCCAGCATCAGTTCTTTTGCGGTGTCCCAGGAAAGGGAGAGCGAGGGCAGGTCCCGAAGCTCTTCGACTTTCTGAAGGTAGACTTCGCTGAGCTGGGCCTCTTTGACTGCCAGGTTTTTCTCTGTCGAGGTGCAGCCAGCAAGTCCCAGCGAGGCAGCGAGGAGCCCCACGGCGAGTCGGCATCGTGAGCTTCGAAGTGGTGCGGGTGGGTAGTGGTCCACGAAAGCTAGAACACAGAAACCCCCCACCCTAGAAGGGTGGGGGGCGCAAACCAAGGTTTTTACGAAGGCGAGATTGCTCGCGCTTACTAGTTGATAACGAAGGTTCCCGAGGCGGGCTGACCTTCCACGGTACCGGAGAATGTGCCCGAACTTGCGTCGGTGAATACCATGTCGACGTCAGTGATCACCAAAACGCCGTTGTCGGTGGAGGCGAAGGTCAAATCAGCTGTGCTGCCGCTGGCGCTGTAGCCGTAGATATCACCAAGGTTGTTTGTACCCTGCTCGTCAAGACCATCGATCTCCTCGAACTGATCGTCATAGTCATCTTCCGGGAGAAACTCGGGGTTGTCCGTAATGTTGAACGAATCGAGTGCTTCAGCGTAGGTGGCTACGGGTTCCTCGATAAAGGTAACTTGGAGGTCGTCACCGTTATCCGGAGAAAGCGTGATAGTTCTACCGCTGACTCCGCTGGCCGCAGTACCGCTGCCGTTTCCGTTATCATTATCATCGTCCTCCTCTTCCTCTACGGGAGCTTCGGGGCCATCACCGACGAACGTGCCGTTGCCTTCGACGGTCAGCGACCCGTCGTCGGCTTCAGCAACGTAGCCAAAGCTGTCGTAAGTACCGTCATCGTCTCCGTCCTCAAAGTCGAAAAGGCGAATGGTTATGTTGACGTCCGGATCTGTCGTGTTGTCATCATCGACGAGGACAAGATCAGCTTCGTTCTCGGAATCAGCGATCGAGTAGGTAAAGGTTCCCGTCTCGGTGCCGAGCGGAAAATCATCACCGTCGTCGTCATTGTCGTACGTGAAGGTACCGCCAGGATCGAGAACCAGCGTTGGATTCAGGTCCAACGTTGTGCCAGCAATCGTGGCTGGCGCGGCGTTGCTGTTGTCATCATCGTCGTCATCGCAGCCGACGAAGCCGACGAGAACCAGGCTGCCGATCAACGCAGTCCAACTGAGTTTTTTGAGTTCGTTTTTCATAGATTAATAGGGGTGGGCAGTTCCTGCTTTTTCGGAAGTGAGCAGGGTGTGTTGCAGAACGTTCGGCTCCGTAGCGGTTTTGGACTCTTCATGACTGCGAGAAAACCCCGATGGGATACCCTCAGCCTGAAAACGCCGCTTCTAGAGCTGCGGCGAGTTTCGCAGGTTCCGTACCACCCCCCATGGCGAAGTTGGGTTTGCCGCCGCCTTTGCCGCCAACAATGGGGGCCATGCGCTTAACGAGGTCCCCCGCTTTGTACCCGGCGGTTACGGCCTCGGTCGTGCATTGTGCACATAGACTTACCTTGTCATCCATGAAAATTGCACCCAAAGCCACAGCAGATGGCCCGAGTTTATTGCAGAGGTCGTTGGCGAGGGTTTTCAGATCGCCGGGCTCGGCGACGACCACCTTGGCCGCCAACACCTTGATGCCGTCGCGGGCTTCCGCGGCGGCAAGCAGGCTTTCGGCTTGAGCGGCGGCCTGCTGCTGGCGCAGGGCCTTGAGTTCCTTTTCAAGCGCTTTGGTCTGCTCGCCAAGCTTTTCCATGCGCATCTCGATTTCGTCTGGCTTACACTTCAGCGTGCCAGCTAGGCGGTGCAGCCGTTCGTAATTCTCTTTGGTCAGCGCGTAGGCGGCCTCACCCGTGACGGCCTCGATTCGTCGGACGCCGGCGGAAATAGAGGCCTCGCTTACGATCTTGAAGAGCCCGCATTCGGCGGCGGTGCGCACGTGGGTGCCGCCGCAGAGTTCTTTGGAAAAGCCACCGATGTCGACCACGCGGACGACATCGCCGTACTTTTCCCCAAAGGTAGCGATGACTTCCGGCGGCTTCTCCGCGAAGGGCACCTCGAAAGTCTGCACGTATCCGTTTTCCAGGATGCGCTCATTGCACATCCGCTCGATCGTTTCGAGCTGCTCGGCCGTCACCGCCTCGAAGTGGCTAAAGTCGAAGCGCAGCCGGTCAGGCCCGACGTAGCTGCCTCGCTGCAGCACGTGGTCGCCGAGCACTTCGCGCAGTGCCCAGTTGAGCACGTGGGTGGCCGAGTGGTGGCGCTGAATTGCTGTGCGTCGCGCGGTATCGACCGTGACCACCGCCGGCACGTCGGGCCGCAGCTGGTCGGGCAGCGGCTCGCCGAGCTTGTGCAAGTAACGGCCGGCCGTGTCCTTCAGTGTGTCGACGATCGGCAGCACCACACCGTCGACCTCCAGCACCCCAATGTCACCGACCTGGCCACCCATCTCGGCGTAGAACGGCGTCTCGTCCAAAATGACGAAGTTCACTTCGTCCTGTGTGACGATGTCCTGTACCGTCGCGTTGAAGTGGGTCAGGTTTTCCGGCGTATAGCCGGCAAACTGCGTCCGCGCCGCCTGGCTGGCGCCCTCGGTCACGGTAATCTTTGTCGTCTGCTGGGAAGCACGCCCCCGCGCCCGCTGTTCCTCCATGCACCGCTCGAAGCCCTCGGTATCCACCGTTAACCCCCGCTCCCGCGCGAGGAGTTCGGTCATGTCCAATGGGAAGCCGTAGGTGTCGTAGAGCTCGAAGGCGTGTGCGCCTGGAATAACCGCAAAACCGTCTGAATATTTTAACCAGCCTTCACTGTAAAACGTGTCTACCGCCCAGATCTCAAACATTGGAACATCGGCTTTTTGGTCGGAAACTCCTATTTGACGGACCTCACCTGCTATTTCGGTCGCAGGCGAGAAAATGTACCCACTTCGTTTTCCAGCGACGTTTTTTGCTCTCTGTTCGATACTCTCGAATTGGCGGAGGCCACGATCAAGGGTACGCTCAAAACTTGCCTCCTCGCTCGCGATCACCTTGCGCACGATCTCCTCTTTTTCGCGGACTTCGGGGAAGGTGTCACCGAATTTGGCGACGACGGGCTCGACCAGGCGGGCGAAGAAGCCGCTGGGGAGTTCGAGCCGTTTGCCGAACATAACGGCGCGCCTTAAAATCCGCCTCAACACGTAGTTGCGGCCTTCGTTGCCGGGCAGGATGCCGTCGGCGATGGCGAAGCAGAGAGTGCGGATGTGGTCGGCGAGGACGCGGAAGATGATGTCGCGCATCTGCTCTTGCGGCAAGCTCTCGCGCGTGGCCTCCGGGTCGGGCATGGTGTACCCGTACTGCTGGCCGCACATCCCGGTGATGGCGGCGAACAGGTCGGTGAAGAGGTCGCTGTTGTAGTTACTCTGCGGCTTTGAGAAGTCTTTGAACGGGTTGCCGTTGGCGTCGCGGGTGGTGGCGATCATCCCGGCGACGCGCTCGAAGCCCATGCCGGTGTCGACGTGTTTGGCCTTCAGTGGCGCGTAATTGCCTTCGCCATCGGCGGCGAATTGCATGAACACGAGGTTCCAGATTTCGATGCACCACGGGCTGTCGGCATTGACGAGTTTGCCGCCGCTGTCGCCGTTCGGGGTGAGGTCGATATGTACTTCGCTACACGGGCCACATGGGCCGGTGTCACCCATCATCCAGAAGTTGTCTTTTTTGCCCGATGTCAGGATATGTACAGCGGGGTCCATCCCCTCTTTTTCGAAGATCGCTTTCCAGTAGTCGTACGCCTCTTGGTCGAAGTCGGCGGGATCGCCTTCGCCGGGTTTGTAAACCGTCGCGTACAGTCGTTCCTTCGGCAGACCCCAGACCTGGGTCAACAGCTCCCACGCCCACTCGATGGCCTCGGCCTTGAAGTAGTCACCAAATGACCAATTGCCGAGCATCTCGAAACAGGTGTGGTGTAGGTGTCGAAGCCGACGTCTTCGAGGTCGTTGTGTTTGCCGCCGGCGCGGATGCACTTCTGCGTGTCCGCCGCGCGCGTCTCCATGCCGTCCGTAATGACGCCGAGCTGCTTGGCCATGCTCGGGGCTTGCTCGCCGAGGAAGATCGGCACAAAAGGGTTCATCCCCGCGTTGGTGAACAGCAGGTTCGGAGCCGTCGGCAACAGCGAGGCGCTGCGCACGATGGTGTGCCCCTTGGACGCAAAGAAATCGAGAAAAGACTGGCGAAGCTCGGCGGAGTTCATGGCAAAACCCGCAAGTGTGGCCAGCCGCCGCAGGCGGTGCAAGCGCCAAGCTGGAAGGCCCGCCACGGACGCTGTATTAACCCGCGCTGTCGCTCGCTGGACACTGCCTTGGTTGCTGACTGGCGTCATGCGACTGGCATGCGTGCGTCGGGTTGTTCGATTATGATACTCGCGTACTACCTCGGCGATGCGTAGGCTATACGGGGCGTTCCCGACTCGGAGACGCTGGTGAAAAGCTGATCTGGCGCAGTTGCTGCGAAGGTCAAACCTTCAAGCCTGTTCATCGCTGTCGGACCGGTGACCTCAAGAAGAGCTGGGCACGAGCCACTCAGCTGCCGGGTTTGACCGCCGGGGTCGCGGCGAGATCCTCCGGGAGAGCATCGGGCGCGTAGGTCGGGAAGCTGAGTGAAAGCACCGAGCGCAGCGGAACGTCGAATCGCGCCTTGCCTTCACTGCGGTCGACAACCACGGCGACCGCCAGGGGCTCGCCTCCATGGGCCCGAACGATTTCGAGGGTCTCCTGGACCCGCCCGCCGCGGGTGATGACATCTTCGACGATCAGGATGCGTTCGCCCGGCCTCAGCGCGAACCCACGGCGCAGTTCCAGTGAGCCTTCCGCGTTCTTTTCCACGAACAAGAACCGTGCTCCGGCTTGGCGGGCAACTTCCTGGCCGATGACAAGGCCGCCTATCGCCGGCGCCACCACGGTCTCGAAGGACAAGTCGGCCAGCTGCTCGCGCAGCGCGGTGGCAATCAGGGTCACCTTGTCGAGATGCTCGCAAACCCGTGCGCACTGGAAAAAATGGCGGCTGTGGAGGCCGGAGCGCAGCAGAAAGTGCCCTTCGAGCAGGGCGCCAGTTTCCCGAAAGATGGCGAGGGCCTCATCGTGCGTCATGACGAAATCCCGTAGTGCGTGACGCCGTCGCGGGCAACCGAATTCACGTCTGCAGCGTAGCGAACGAAGGCGCCGCTACGCGTTCGGCGAGGCTCAGGGCTGAAAAATGTCCCACGCGCGAATGGAAACCGTCACGAACCAGACCAGCCCGGCGAGCAGAGCCAGGGCGGGAACGATCCACCATGCGATCGAGATCGGCTTGGGGTCGTATTTGCCGAAGGACGAGCGGTCGAAGACGTTGCGCGAAAAGATGCTGAAGCGCTCCGGCGGCCGGTATTTGCCAGCCAGCTGCCGCCGCACGCGCGCGCGCTCCCGCCTCCGATGAAGCCAAAGAAAATACCACCGCCAAAACACAACCGGATTACATGCCGCGGTTTCGCTTCCGGCAAGCGAGGATCACCAGTCAGCCGCGTTTTGCGCTCCGGCAGCGGGTTTCGCAGTGCCCGGAGCAAGGCCCCGCAGGGCTGCCTTGACCGGGACAAAGAAATCGCTGCCCCGCGTGCCTTCGCGGTTGCCAGCGGGCTCCGTGGCGCATGTTTTTGCGCGTATGCACTTTGCGATTCTTGGAGCCGGCTCGTGGGGCACGGCTATCGCGCTTCAGCTGGTAAATGCCGGACACCGCGCCACGCTGGTGGCCCGCCGCTACGAGCATGCGCTCGAAATGGGCGCACAGCGGGAAAATGCCGACTACCTGCCGGGGTTCACGCTCCCTACCGATTTGCAGCTGGCCTGCGAGGTGGCCCCATCGGTGATGGAGGCCGAGGTGGTATTTCTGGCGTGTCCCGTCAAGGGCCTTGCGGCGGCTTTGCAGCAGTTGGCGGCGGCGCGCCCGTCCGCCTGGCGCCTGCAGCTGGTTTTGACGCTCTGCAAGGGACTTGACCCGGAAAGCCTGCGGCGGCCCGGGGAGCTCGTCGCCGAGGCCCTGCCAGGCCTCGCGCACGGGACGCTGAGTGGCCCCTCTGCCGCGGAAGAAGTAGCCGGTGGCAAACCGTGTGCGGTCGTCCTGGCAGTGGAGGGCGGCGAACCCGTTCGGTCCCTGGTCGATCAAGTGCAGGAAATTCTGAGCGAAGGGCGCATGCGGGTTTACCGCAGTGAGGATCTCACTGGCGTCGAACTTGGCGGCGCCCTGAAAAACCCGTATGCCATCGGGGCAGGCATCTGCGATGGCCTCGACGTCGGTGACAGCGCAAAGGCCTCGTACCTCACACGCGTGATGGCGGAGATGCAGCGCGTAGGCACCGCGCTCGGCGGCAAGGCAGAAACCTTTACAGGTCTGGCGGGTATCGGAGACCTCATTGCCACGGCGCACGGCGGCTGGAGCCGGAATCGCGGCTTTGGCGAAGCCCTGGCGCGTGGCAAACACGTGGACGAGCTGCTCAGTGATCGTCGCTCCGTTGTCGAGGGCTACCCTGCAATCAAGGCCTTTCACGAGCGATGCGCCCGCCTGGGGGTCGATGCTCCCATCCTCGAGCAGCTCTACGCGATCTGCTACGAAGGCCGTCCGGCACCGACGGCCCTCGACTTCCTGATGAAGCGCCCTCTGAAGGGAGAGCATTGAGCGCAGTCAAAAGGGAGCCCCAAATAGCTTGAGGCGGCAGCGGCAACCCCGAACTTTGCCGAACAAGCGGCGCACTTCGGAGGCTTCGGCCTCTGCCTGGAAACGAGACAATAGCTGGGGCGCGGCGGGATTTCGAAGCCGGGTCAGTAATCCTTCTCGTAGACGATTCCGTTGACGTCCTCGAAGTAAAGCACGCGCAATTGGGAGTCGCGGCCGACCCAGCGGACCGTCGCGGGGTCCTCGATGACGACTTCGTTGAGGTCGTAAAACTGGCCTTCCAGGAGGATGCGCTGGCTGGTGGAGCCGCCAATGTGCGCGCGAGCCAGCCATTCCCGCACGAGGGGGTCCGGCCGAGGCGCTTCGGAGGTCTCCGCAGGGCTGTCCTCTCGCGTCGTATCCACCTCGATGGTGATTTCCCTGGGGTCTTCGGTATCGTCGGCAGGGACGTCGACGACATTCGCTGCGGCCTCGCCTTCTGGCTGTGGCTCCAGTTCGCTTTCGGTTGGCGCACCGTCGCGAAGGCTCTCAACGAAGCTCTGCAGAGCGAGCTGTCGGTCTTCGGGGGAATCCGTTTGCGCCTCGCCGGAATCGTCACTGGGGGCGGTGTTGCGGGATGGAGCGTTCGGTGCTTCGGCGGTTTGATCCGCGCTGTCAGGCCCGGCACTCTCCGGCGCGTCCGCGGGAGGGGTCCTTGTCGTTGTGGAGGCGCTGGGCTCGCTGGGGTCGGTGGCGACCTGCGGCGGGGGAACGGCCTCAACCTCGGCCTGCTGCGGAGCGGCGGCTTCGTCAGCGGTGTTCTGCGACTCGCTTGGGGCGCTGAAAAGGCCCATGAGGCCCATCGCCACAAGCACGACGCCCCCTCCGAGAAAAAGAATTGCAAGGACAACCACGGAGATAACCATGGCGGTGTTGTTGCCGTCCTTCTTCTCCTCGAGCTGCAGGTCGATGTCGTCGCTCGAGGAGCTGGCCGGAGCGGCTTGCTGCCTCAGGCCCTTTTTCGGGTCGACGGGCGGATTCGTGGCCTTGCCGGGTGGCGGCGGAGGCGGCGGAATCATGCTCGGATCGAGAGCAGCTTCGGCCGGTTTTTTCAGTTTCAGCCCCGAAGGCGGCTCTCCCGTATTAGGCTTGTCGGGGGGCGGCATCGGCGGTGGCGGGGCATCATGCGAAACCGGAGGAGGCGGAGGCAGATCGGCACCGGACGGCGGTGGGGGCGGGGGTGCAGACGAGCCATCGGCCGGGGGCGCGATGTTCATCTTGGGCAGATCGTCCCACTCTTCCGAGCCCGCTTCCGCCGGAGGCATCGCGGGCGGCGGTGGCGGAGGGGCAGCGTTACCCAGAGGCGGTGGCGCCGCGTCGCCGGAAGTCTCCGGCGGGCTAATCCGCCGGCGAAGGGCTGAACGGAGGTTGGCTGTATCCGCGCCCGTTCCGGAGCGGGCCGGAGGGGGTGGCGGGCGTTCGTCAGTGGAGGTTCCCGGCCTTGGCGGTGGTGGCGGCGGAGGCGCTTCAGCGGCGCTTCCGGGCCCGGGGGGCGGCGCGGGAGCTTCTTCGCCATGAGGCGGCGGCGGAGCCATCCCCGGCCCCGGAGGCGGAGCGCCGGGCCCGCGTGGCGGAGCCTCGGGCGGCGCGGGTGGCGGGTCGCCGGTATTGCCCGAGCCGTTGCCCGGTTTGCGCTTCAGTGACAGGCGCTTCTTGGGCTCACTGGAACTGTTTTCGGTATTCGGCTCCTGACTCATCAATAAAGCGGATTTCTTGGGGGAGAATCTGGCTGATCCGGATGCGGGGATTATCGTGCACCACCGAGCCGACACGATAAACGACATTATTCATCAAAACGCGGCTGTTGGCGCCCGCCACTCGGACACCGGTGATTAGAGATTCCTGCAAAAAGTCGATCACTGCGGGATTGGGGGCGACCGTTGCGTCCGGCTGTGGAAGGGGAGCGGCCTCGGGTGGTTCTGGCTCTTGGGCGGTGAGCACGGTTTGGCGCGATGGCGAGGCCGCAGGAGGTGCCTCGGAGGACGTTTCTGAAACTGCCGGATCCTCGGAAATGGCGTCGGAGACGGCCTCCGGGGCAGGTAGAGGCTCTGACTCGACAGCGGACGTCTCGGGCTCGGGCGTCGGCGCTGGCGGAGGGGGCGGGCTAGGGACTTGTACGACGGCGTCTTCAGGCGAAGCTGCTGAGGTATCGACTCGCGAAGGCTCGAACTCGACCGCCGGAGGCTGGGGAGGAGACTCGGGCCTCGCTGGCTGAGGAGACGGAGCCGGCGGCAACTCTGCAGACTCTGGCACAGCCGCAAACTCTGGGGCAGTGGGTTCCGATTCGGATCCGCTCGCCTCGCTTGGCAATTCCGGCTCGGCCTGAACCGCCGGGCCAGCAGGCTCATCGATCGCGGGCTCTGGGGGAGCGTCCACGGCTGCGGTCGCGCCGTGCGGTGATTCGGCTGACACCGGCTCGGCGGGGGGTGCAGACGGGCGATCTTCCGCGGGGGACGGCGCGGGCTCGGGAGGAGGGCTTGGGGCGTCGGGTTTTGGATCCGGAGGAGACTCGGAGGTTCCAACCCGGCCGGATAGCGGCTCCGGGGTTGCGGCCACGGTCGAGGCTGGCTCGGGTTCGCCCGTCAGGAGCACGGCGAGAACCACCACCGCGATGAGTGCGCCGGTGCCCGCAGCGATCGGCCACACCCAGATCGGGACGCCCCTCCCGGAGCGAGAGGCCGGCTCTCCAGCGAGCTCCGGCGACATGGGGGCCTGCGGGCGCGTGGGCTCCTCGCGCTCGCGCTTGGCCTTCTTGAGGGCTTCGTTGATCAGCGACATGGCAACCGAATCGGCAGCAAAAAAGTTTAGGACAAACGGCGGATGTCTTTGATGGCGCGTCGCACGTCCCAGAAGTTAACCTCGTCGGAGTTTCGAACATACGCGGCGAGGAGCGCCTTGTCACACAGATTATTGATCAGGCGCGGGGTGCCGCCCGTGTATTTGAAGATGGTCCGGAGGGCGCGAGGTGTGAAGCGGGGTCGGCCCTGGCTGCCGGCGGTGGTTAGCCGGTGCTGGATGTAGGCCGCGGCCTCTGTGCGCGTGAGCGTTGACAGGTCATAGTAGACCAGTACGCGCTGGCGCAGCTGCCGCAGCCGCTTTTCGCGCAACTTGTCCTTCAGCTCCGGTTGGCCCATCAGGATGATCTGAAGCAACTTCTGGTCATCGGTTTCCAGGTTCGACAAGAGGCGAACCTGTTCCAGCACTTCAAAGGAGAGGTTTTGCGCCTCGTCGATGATCATTACGATCTCGCGCCCGTTGGCGATCCGCCGCAGCAAGGCTTCGTTGAGCAGCCCGGTGGCATCTGTGAGATTCTCCGGGACGCTTTCGCCGAGCTCGCGCAGGATTGCCCGGATGAGCTGCTGCTCGTCGATACGCGGGTTGAGGATCAGGACGGTGTCGGTGGTGTCAGCGGGTAGATCGTCCAAAAGGCGACGGCAAAGGGTCGTCTTGCCGCAGCCCACTTCACCGGTTAGTACGATAAAACCCTTCTTCTCGCTGACACCGTATTTGAGGTGGGCGAGCGCGTTCTGGTGCGTCGGACTGAGGTACAGAAACCGAGGGTCCGGCGTCACATTGAAGGGTAATTCCTGTAAGCCGTAAAAGGACTGATACATAAACGAGCGGAAATCACGGGACATGACCCGAGAGAGGTGCTTTGCGTAGGGAAAGTTTTTCCCGCTGACGAGATTTTTCCCGTTGCCGCCCGGTGTCTCGGCAGTTTATCTCACAAGTGTGAAGGCTTGGCTTCGCCATCCCCAGACCCCGTACCACCTCGCGCTCGGCGGGCTGGGGCTTTGCCTTGTGGCATTGTTTTTCTCGCTTTTGGCGGTTGGGGCGGAGGATTTTCGCAAGCATCAGGCCTTCGCTGAGCGCGAAGCGATCTACCGGCGCCAGCTGGAAAACCTCGAGACGGAGCATGCCCGCCAGACGGCCTACCTCAACGAGGTGCTCGCCAATCCGGGTTTTCGCGAAAAGCTCATCCGGGAGCGCCTCGGCTATGCCCGCGATGGCGAAGTCGTTATCCGCTTCGAAGAGGCGGAGCAACGCTAGCGGCGCCAGCGATTGTCGGGCCGTCCCCCGATTGGGGGAACGCCGTATGGTATCTGTCTCTGATAAGGTCAATCAGCAGTGCTTTTGTGCTGCTGAATTTTTCCCCGACCTGTCAATGGCCTCCCTGTGCGTTTGTCGCCGCGCCCTCCACCGGATATCTGGATTCGGTTTGTTCCTGTTTTTTGCCACGCTTGCCATTGCGCAGCCTGCGGCGGACGCATCTCCTGGCGCTTCCGCAGCTGCGGAGACCGTCGAGGTTGACTGGTGGGCGCAGATGCAGGCCGGCGGCATTACGATGGTGTTTTTGGGCCTGTTGTCGGTTGCGTTGATCGCCTTTTCAGTCGAACGCGCGCTCATGATCCGGCGCAAGCGGCTCTGCCCTGCAGGCGTGACAGAAAAAGCGATTCCACTGATTCAGCGGGGCGATGGCGACGGCTTGCGCAACCTGTTGCGCGCCCACCCGAGTACGCTGGCTCGTGTGATCGAGTCGATTTTCCGCCACCGCCATACCGAGTACGGAAAAATGTCTGCGGTGGCCGAGAACATCGGTGCCCGGGCTATTATGGACGAGGAGGAAAAGACGTTCCCGCTTTCCGTGATCGCGGCCTTGGCGCCATTGCTGGGGCTTCTTGGCACAATGATCGGGATGATCGAAGCCTTCCAGCTCGTTTCCATATACGGCGACGAGGGCGGGGCCTCCATGCTGGCGGGCTCGATCGCAAAGGCGCTCATCACGACCGCCACGGGTCTGGTGCTGGCGATTCCCGCGATCGCCTTGTTTCACTACTTTAAGCACCGCCTGCATCAGATTGCGGTGCGGCTCGATCAGGAATTGGAAACGCTCCTGACGAGCTGTTTCTTCGAGGAGAAGCAGGAACATGAACGCGCCGCCTCCGCGGGCGAACCCGTTGAGGCATGATCCTGCGCCGCAAACGCAAAATGGAAGCGGCGGCGCCGCTAACGCCGCTGATCGACTGCGTCTTCCTCCTGTTGATCTTCTTTTTGGTCACTACGATGCTCAAACGCTCCGAAAAGGTAATCCCGGTGACGCTGCCCGATTCCCAACTGGCGTTGAGCGCAGAGGCGAATGCTCCCTTGATGACGATCGGCCTCGACGCGGAAGGACAAGCCTATCGCGGCAGCCGCGGTCGCAGCCGCGATATGATACGCTACGAGCCAGTGGAGAGCCTTGCGGTGTTGTTGCAGGAAATCGCCACTGAAAGCGGCCCGGAAACACCGATTCAGTTTGCCGTGGCCGCCGGTACAGACACGCAAACCGTCGTCCGCGCGCTCGATGTGGCTAAGATCCAGGGCTTCGACAACGTGGCAGTCCGCATGCGAAACCGCGATTTTTAGGGTCCCGATGAGCTTGATGCGCAAAAGTCAGGCAAAGGCAGAGGTCGATATGTCTCCCATGATCGACGCGGTCTTCTTGCTGCTGATCTTCTTTCTGGTGTCGACCATGTTCAAAAAGGAAGACCGCGACATTGATGTCGACCTGCCCGAGTCGGAGTCGGCGCTCGAAGTGCGGCCCGACGACGAAACCTTGGTCATCGGGATCGACGAGGGTGGTCGGCTCTATTTGCAGGGGCAACCGACCACTAAGACGAAGCTGCTCTACGACCTCCGCGTAACCGCCTCGAACGACCCGGGGCGGCGAATCCGGCTCGATACGGACCGGAACACCCCATTTGCCACGGTTGTCGAGGTCCTGGATCTGCTGCAGTTTCGCAACCTCTCCAACGTGGTAATCCGCACCTACGACGAATACTACAACCGATGAACGACTTTTGGCAGCGCGAAGACGAAGGCAGCTCAGCACACCGATTGGCTTGGTGCGTGGCGATCGGTGCGCACGTGGTCATGCTGGCGATTCTGATCGCCAACCCGTCGCTGCTCAGCTCGAGACTGACCTATAACGAGGAGGAACTGCGCGAGCAATTAAAGGCCGTCGAGGAGCGCTCGCGCGAGCGAGAGGAACGCGAGCGTGCGGAGCGCGAAAAGCGCGAAATTCTCGAGGAGCATCAAGAACCCCTGCGGGACGAATTTGAACGGCGAGAACGCCCCGACATGGTCGAGCGCGTCCAGGATTTGGAGCGACTGCGCGACGAAGTCCGCGAACTCGCCGAGCAGCGGCTCGAAGCGACGGCCAACCGCGACCCGGAAAATTCCGATTCGATTCCGCCGGAGCTCGAAGTCCCGGAAACTCCTCGCGAAATACCTTTGGCAGAGCGCGACGTGCCTGAGCTCTATGCCCACGCAGAGACGCTCGAGGCAGAAATCGCCGAACTCTACGATGCTGCGCGCGCTGCTGATCTGGCTGAGGCCGAAGACATGTCCTTGGCCGAAGCAGCGACCGCGGTTGTCCCGTCCACCCGTCTCGAGCGCCCGCCGCTCGACGCGCAGCTACAGCAAGCCAGCTTTGGCACCGTTGCCGAGCTCAGCCAGTACCGGGAGCTGTTGGGCCAGGCGGTGGCGGAGGCGGACAGCATGCGGGCGCAAGCGGCCAGTCGCCGCGATCAGCTGGCTGGCCCCGGTGGCCGACCGGCCCTGGCAAGCGGCGCGAGCGGGCAGGGCAAGACCAGTTCTGGCCGACCTGGTGCGGGCGTGGCCGTAACGAGCGCCGGCCCATCAGGGGAGCAATCTCAGGGGGGCGGCGAGTTGCGCATCACCGAGGCCCTCGAAAGGAACTTGAGGGCCGAGGCCGTCGCCGCACAGGCCTTGCCCGGACGCCGCTTTACGGATGAGGCCGAGCGCAGCGGATGGCTCTATATCGACACATGGTACGTTATCGGCCCTTGGCCTCGCGAACCCTATCGGCGCGGCAAGCCGCTGCCACCGGAATACGAGGTCAATCTCGACGCCGTTTACCTGAATGGTAAACAGGGCACCGTCCAGGAAGCCCGCACTCACAGACGCCTGGATCTCGATGGCGAGCTGCGGTGGCAGTTTGTCCAGTCCGACATGTTGTTCGTACGCCCGCCGAAGGAGACTCGCGACGCCATCTATTTTGCCTACACCGAGGTTTTTTCCGACCGCCCCCGCGAGGTGCTCATCGCCTTCGGGATCGACGACTGGTCGGAGGTGCGCCTCAATGGCGAGGTAATCGCTCAGGGCGATGCCGGTTCGTGGAGACTCGGCCAGGAGCTCGAAACCGTCACGCTACAAGCTGGCTACAATGACTTCCTGCTGCGGATGGAGAATGGCGGTGAACTGATGGACTTTTCACTAGTTCTGATTCCTTCCGCGGGTTCCAGCGCGAATTGATGCGGTTTTCGGCCTTAAGGACGGCGTATGTCCTCAATGAACACGTTTTTTCGCTAATCGAATCGCGGAAAAACAGAAGCGCACTTTCTGAATACCGCTTGAGTGCCCGCGAGCATTGACCTTTTGCATGGCGCGAATTGGATTTCGGCTATGGGTATGTACCAGCGCCTGAAGTATCTCCTCGACGAGGGTTTCTTCATCGTGGCCTTCGAAGTCGTACCGCTGACCGGCACCGACTTCCATGCCCATCTGCTATATCGCTGGCCGAACCAGCCTGGAGGAGTCTTCCGCCTTGTCAGCGAGCATGCCGTCTGTTCTCAGCGCGACGGCGAACTGTGCTCACGCCTCGTTCAGAATGTCGGCTCCAAATAGGGCTCGTCCTCAAATTTTGGACCAAACTCAGCGAATCCTCGTTGGGAGAAACTGGAAGGTTGATTTCGGCGAAATGCTGAAACCGGTTCTTCCCGAGCTCGAAGCTGTTGAGCGACGAGCCAGGGTTCTTTAATACCATCTTGCCGAATAGATCGGTAAATTGATCGAGATGATTTTGGATGCAGAGCAAGGCAGCGAGGGCGACGGCTGGGCCTGTTGGCCCCGCCTCGTCGTCGCCAACGCCGCTCTGCGCCAAAAGCACCCGAAGCCGCCACGCGGCGTTCAATCTACCGATCTATTCGGTAAGATGGTATAAGCCCGGGCTAAATGGGTCTGAAACGCTTTCCCGCCAGCTCGCCGCTTTTTCCAGCGGCGAGCGGCTCTGAGCATCAGGCTACGCGCTCGACGAACAGCTCCGGCGGATTCGGGCGTTTCGGGGCGAGGCGGTAAGCTGTCTTGAAGTATTCCAGGGCTGACTCGAGCTTCGCCTCGTCATTGTAGTGGATCATCATGAGCGGCTCGCCTTGCTTGACTTGCGTGCCCACCTTCTTGACCTCGCTGACGCCGACCGCCGGATCGGGGCCGCCCTTCGTGCGCTCGCCGAGGATTTGAACACCCCGGGCGATCATGCCGGCGTTGATGGTGTGCACGTAGCCGCGCTTCGGAGCCGGAAGTTTCTTAATGTGTTTGGCAGTGGCCAGCTTGTCCGGATTGTCCAGGGCTGAGGTGTCACCGCCTTGAGCGGCGACCATCTCTTTGAATTTCTCGAACGCGCTGCCGTCTTCAAGGTGTTTGACGACCGTTTGCTGCGCCGAAAGCGTCGAACCCGCCACCCCTGCGAGGCGCACCACTTCCATGCCAAGTTTGAGCACGAGGTCTTTTAGGTCCTCGGGGCCTTCGCCTTTGAGCAGCTGGATCGCTTCTTTGACCTCCAGGGCGTAGCCAATGGAGTCACCCAGCGGCTGGTTCATGTCGGTGACGCGGGCCACGCAACGCCGCTTCATCCCGCGGCCAACGCGGGTAATGTTGCGCGCGAGCTGCTTGGCCTGGTCCGGGTCTTTGATGAAAGAGCCGTTGCCCCACTTGACGTCGATGACGAGCGCATCGGCGCCCTCGGAAAACTTTCGGGCGAGCACGCTGGCAGTGATCAGCGGGATGCTCTGGATCGTCGCCGTGTTCTTGCGGAGGTTGTAAAGGATTTCATCGACCGGCGCGATTTCCTTCTGCTGCTTCATCACCGCGCAGCCAACATTCTTGAGCACCTTGACGAAGCTCTTGAGGTCTTGCTCCAGCTGAATTTTCGGTATCGAACCCAGCTTTTCGAGGTTGGTGATGACGAATTCTTCATCGACGCCGTTGAGCGAGGGCATGATCACGCCGCAGGCGGCCGAAAGCGGCGGCAACACCAGGGAGGTCTTGTCGCCCACGCCGCCCGTCGAATATTTCGCGATCTTGGGCTTGGTCACTTTCGCGATATCCACGACCTCCCCGGAAAGCATCATTTCCTCGGCGAAGACCGCGGTCTCTTGCGCGGACATTCCTTGGAAATAAATGGCCATCGCCAGGGCGGCCATTTGGTGATCGGGGATTTCACCGTCGAGGACCGAATCCGCCACAAAGCGGATCTCGTCTTCGTTGAACTCTCCACCGTCGCGCTTTTTTTCGATGAGGTAAGCGTAACTGGGCTTGATGAATTTGCGGCTGGCCGCGAGGGTCTTCTTTGCCATTTGTTTGATCTCGGACGCTAGGTGACGACGGTGGGGCTTGCCACCGGTAAAACCGGTATGAAAAAGCCTGAGCACGCGTTGATGTCGAGCCTAAACTATTGGCAGACGGCGAATCTGTGAAATTTTCAGGCTTTTGGGGTCGGTGGACCTGTGCGGAATGCCTTCTCGCAGATTGCCGTGAAGCGACGCTATCCGTCAGTCGTCTTGCGGTCCCAATCTTCCGGTGCGACGGTATCGGCCGCCCTGGTGGCCTTCTTCGGAAGCTTGGAACGATTCTTGTGCCGGTGGGGGTATGGAAACACACACAACCCACTACGATCGCGATGCACGGAAACGCGAAATCGAAGGTCACCCGGTACCGACCACAGTCGGCAGCGGCAGCGGCGCAGTGGCCGGAATGGGCTTCGGCTCATTCGGCGGCCCGTTCGGCGTTGTCGTCGGCGGCATCATCGGTGCCCTCGCTGGCGCTGGCGCCGGACACAAAGTCGGCGCCTCCAAAGATGACAAGCACGGGCTGAAGCACGACGAGGCCCGAGGCGCGGTCAAGGATCACGAACACCCGACGCCCTTTCGTCACAAGCACGAGGGCGATTGGCAAGGCCACGGCTGGGAGGACACCACCCACTACAATCGCCTGATCGGCTACGATGTGCTCGATCAGGACGGCCACCGCGTCGGTGATGTCGACACGATCTGGGAGGGCTTCGACGGAACCGTTGCGTACTTTGGATTCGAAAACCATGGTCGCACGCACATCGTGCCTTCCGATCTCGCCAAAGTGAACATCACCGATGGCCACGTGCGGGTTGCCGCGCCTGGCGATGTTTTGAAAAACGCCCCGCATGTCAAAGCGGGCAGCGATTTGACTCAGGGCACTGAGGACGAGGTTCTCGAGCACTACCGCGCAGCGGGCTTTCCGTATGGCGAACATGCCGTAATCGAGCGCCATCCGTCCGAGAGTTACGAGAGTGCCGAGCGCTTCCACGAGGAGCGGCAGCGCCGTCACAACGAGGCCATTGCCAATCGTTCCCGCACGGATTTGCCGGAGCACTACCACGTGGCACATGACGGTGAGCGCCGCCGTTGGAATGAATCCGGAAAGCAGCGCCTGCGGGTTATCCACGAGCCGCGACCGCCCACCTACCACGGTGAAGCCCAACGGCCCGATATCACTCGTGATCGCCCGGAGCATGGCCATAACCACGTCGGAGCCGTTTACCTACCGCTTCGCGAAAAGGTTGTTGAAGTGCCCAGCAGTACAGCTGCACCGGGTGATCACGCCTCCAATCCCGGAGTGCATCCCCAACACGAAGGTCCCGTATCCCGAGAGCATCACCACGCTCACAGCTAGGGCACATTCGCGTGAGTCGCTTTTCAGCCGCCGGAAAATCCGGCGGCTTTCTGTTTGTGCTGCTGGTTTCATCAGCGGGGAGGAACCTGAAAGCCGGAGAGGTGAACCGCAGCCTTGACCCTGGGGGGAGCTGCGCAATGCTCAGGCGCTTATGCCGATTGCCTTTGACCTGGCCCAGGCCCTGACCGCCCGCGTTGCGGCAGCAGCAGCAACCCTCGACGCTTTCGACGAAACCTTTTCGCCTGACGTGCAGCCGTCGGCCAACCCGAAGTTCGGGGATTTTCAGGCAAATGGCGTGCTCGCTTTCGCGAAGCGCCAGAAGCTCAATCCGCGCGGTTTGGCGGAGGAACTTGTTCTGGCCCTCAAAGCGCAATCGGACGGCCCAGAATGCGAGCTCGAGGTGGCGGGACCCGGCTTTGTGAACTTTACCCTGACGCCCGCCGCAATGCTCGAGTGGCTGCGTGCCTACGGCAGCGAAGAGGCGTTTCGGAACGGGGCGGGCGCCTTGAAAGCGGGCAAAAAGGTGATCGTCGACTACCCGAGCCCCAACACGGCCAAGCAGATGCATATCGGCCACCTGCGGCCAATGGCCATCGGCGAAGCGGTCTCCCGATTGGTCGAATTTTGTGGTGCCGAGGTCATTCGCGACAACCACATCGGCGACTGGGGGACCAATTTCGGGACACTCATCGCACAGATCAAGCGCGAGGGAGTCGACATCGAGGCAATGGGTGCCGAAGCCCTGCCGGAGATCGAGCGGCTCTACAAAGCCGGTACGTCTGCGGAAGAGGCCGACCCGGCGGCCCGTGACGTCTCCCGCGCAGAGCTCGCCAAGCTGCAGCAGGGCAATTCTGAAAATACCCGCTTGTGGGAGCGTATTGTGGAGATTTCCCAGGAGGCTTTCCAGCGCATCTACGATGAAATCGGGCTGCAGAGCGACGTGACCCTCGGCGAGTCATTTTATCGCGACAAGGTCGAGCGGGTGTATCAGGAGCTCAAAGAGGTCGATCTTGCTGAAGACTCGGAAGGGGCACTCGTAGTCTGGCACGAAGAGGTTCCGAAGTTCAGTCGTGAAAGCGAGCGGCCTTATCCGTTCAACATCCGCAAGCGGGACGGATCGAGCAACTATGCCAGCACCGACCTCGCAACGGTCCTTTACCGCCTCGAGCACTTTCAGGCCGACGAAATCGTTTACATCACCGACGATCGCCAGCAGGACCACTTCGAGCAGCTCTTTCTGACGGTGGAAAAATGGTTCGCGCGCAAGGGCTACCACCTGCCGGAATTGCGGCACGTGATGTTCGGGAAAATCCTTGGAGAGGACAAAAAACCGATCAAGACCCGCGCCGGCACCAGCATCAAGCTCGCCGAGCTCATCGAGGAGGCCAAGACCCGAGCCGCCGGTCTAACGGGCGAGAAGAGCCTCGACCTGCTGCCCGAGGAACGTGCCGAGGTAGCTCGTGCCGTCGGCCTCGGGGCGCTTAAGTACGTCGACCTCTCCAGCAACCGCACCGCCGACTATGTTTTCAGCTGGGACAGGCTGATGACCTTCGAGGGCAACTCCGCCCCGTATCTGCAAATGGCCGGAGCGCGCATTCATAACATCTTTCGCAAGGCCGAAGCCGAGCGCGACGCGGCTGAAACGTACGCGGCGGCCACCCCGCTGGAGACGCCTGGCGAACTCGCCCTTGCGCGAAAAATCATCGGTTGGCCAGCGGCGTTGCGCCAGGCCCTCGCCGACCTGCGCCCGCATTTCCTCTGCACCTACCTCTACGAGCTCGCAGGTCAGTTCAGCACGTTCTACAACGCCGACCATGTGCAGGTCGAAGACCCGGCCATCCGCGCCCGGCGCCTCTTGCTATGCGCCCGTACGCTTGCGGTCCTCGAAAGCGGCCTGCGTCTACTGAACATCCAGCCGGTCGAGCGAATGTAGCGCCGCCCGGCGGGTCCGCACCGTGCCCGTGCCGAGCCTTCAGCTTTCCCGGGCAGCGAGGGCCTCGATCGCCTTTTGGGCCTGCTGGACGTCCTTATCACCGCGTCCGCTGAGGTTGACGACGAGGATCTGGTCCTTGCGCATTTGTGGGGCGCGCTTGAGGGCGTAGGCGACGGCGTGCGTACTTTCCAGTGCGGGGATGATGCCCTCGGTACGGCTCAGGATCTGAAACGCGTTGAGCACTTCCTCGTCGGTGGCGTAGGCGTAGTTGATGCGCCCGCGCTCATGGTAGTAGGCGTGCTCGGGACCGATGGCGGCGTAGTCGAGACCAGCGGAAATGCTGTGGGTCCGGTCGATCTGCCCTTCCGGAGTTTGCAGCACGTAGGTCTTGCACCCTTGAAGGATGCCGAGTTTGCCGCCTTCAAAGCGCGCGGCATGTTCGCCGGGCAGGATACCGCGTCCGCCGGCTTCAACGCCCGTCAAAGCCACGTTTTCATCTTCGAGAAACTCGTAGAATAGGCCGATGGAATTACAACCACCGCCGACGCAGGCGCACATCTCGTCCGGCAGGCGATCCTCAAGCTCCAGGATCTGCCTCTTGGCTTCGCGACCGACGACGCTCTGAAAGTCGCGTACCATCATGGGGTAGGGGTGCGCGCCGAGGGCGCTGCCAAGAATGTAATGGGTGTCGTTGACGTTGGTCACCCAATCGCGCATGGCCTCGTTTACGGCGTCCTTGAGCGTTCTCTGACCGGACTCGACGCCGCGGACCTCCGCGCCGAGCAGGCGCATACGGAATACGTTGAGGGCTTGCCGTTCCATGTCGACGGCTCCCATGTAGATGGTGCAATCGAGGCCAAAGCGGGCCGCGACAGCCGCTGTGGCGGTACCGTGCTGGCCGGCTCCCGTCTCGGCGATCACGCGCTGCTTACCCATCCGGCGGCAGATCAGGGCCTGCCCAACGCAATGATTAATCTTGTGGGCTCCAGTGTGAAGGCCGTCCTCGCGCTTGAGGTAGATTTTAGCACCGCCGCAGTGCTCGGTCAGGCGCTCGGCAAAGTAAAGCTCAGTCGGTCTGCCTGCGTATTCGCGCAGTTGAAATTCGAGCTCGCGCTGAAACTCGGGAT
>JBHJGW010000333.1:0-4209 GCA_050331415.1 Opitutales bacterium
GGGCGCGCTTCCCTGCGGGGATTCCATGCGTTCAAGCCCCCGTTCATCACGCTGCCCCTTATGAACGGCATCTCGCTCACCCTCCTTCATAAGAACGACGGAAACACGACCGTTGACGTTGTCGTCCGCAACTACTTCCAACCGAGCAACGAGCACATTCAGCAAATTTTCCAGAAGCAGATGCCCGCACTCTTCAAAACGACGCTGAAGTCGGACGTCGCGCCAAATCCCCACGAAATGGTGAGGCTCATCGAGACGATTACGGAAAACAACTGGCGGGAGCGGCAGCGCGAGCTGCTGGAGCTAGTGCGCGATCTCCCGGAGACTCGAAGCGCTTGATCCGGGTCCCAAGGATTAAGCGGTGCCTCTTCTTGCGGTCCCAAGTCCGCCATGAGATCCGTGGACGGACGCATCGTCGATTCCAAGGATGCATTGAGACCTGCAAACCCCAGTTCTGGAGCGGCTTGGCGGACTTGGGACCAGTGTCCGCCAGACTTGGGACCATCGGTCCCAAGCTTGGGACCGTGTTCACCGGTGTTCACTGCTGTTCAGGGGTGTTTTGGCCCCAACTGGGTCGCGTGCCAACTTTGGGCGGAAATGCAAAAGCCGCTGATCATCAGCGGCTTTATGATCGAAAAAAGGTGCAGGGGTTGGATTTGAACCAACGACCTTCAGGTTATGAGCCTGACAGATAAGCTGTTTATCAACGTTTTATGTTGCGGTTGCCATTATCTTTGGCAACCATTCCGGCATGGCAACCGGAAAGGTACAGGTTCAGAAGTACAAGAACCGCAGTGGCACTTGGTCCTGGCGGGTGACTGGCACGGTCAACGGTGAGCGCATCCGCAAAAATTTTGCGTCGCACGCGGAAGCTCTCAACGAGAAGCAGCACTACAACGACATCCTCGCTCAGGACAGCCGGTTCCGCAATGCGGTCACGTCGCTGACGGACGCGCAATTGGCCGAGGCCCAGGATGCGTTTGACCGGCTCGCCGGAAACTATTCGCTGCGTGAAACCGTCGATTTTTTCCTCAAGAATTACCACGCCCCGGTTTGCGACTACACCGTCGGCCAGGTGCTCGAAGACTTTTACGCCGACAAGCGCGCCGCAGGCGTTCGCGAGCGGACCATTACCCAACTTCGCAGCACGTTGACCCGTTTCGGCGAGGCGATGGGCAGCCGTCAGCTGCACGAGATCAACCTTGAGCATCTTCAGGCCCACATTGGCCGTCACCAGTGGTCTCGTAAGACGCAGAACAATGTCCGCGCCGATCTTCATGCATTCTTCGAATGGTGCCGCGCCAAGCCCCGCTGCTGGATCCCTGCTAACCCGGCGCATGATCTGCCGAAGTACAAAACCGAGCGTGGCATCCCGGAAATTCTCGAGGTCGCGACGGTCAAGCGGCTGATGGCGAAGGCTCAGGAGGAATACAGCGGAGCCTTGGTCCCTTACTTTGCGCTTGCGGTCTTCGCCGGCATCCGTCCTCAGTTCCCCGACGGTGAGCTGGGGAAGATGGCGCTGAAGGGCGAGAAGGTTTGGGATCTCGTTGATCTTGAAAACAGGGTCATCCGAATCCCGCCCGAGGTGTCCAAGACCTCCGAGTATCGCACCGTGGACATTCAGCCAAACCTCGCAGAGTGGCTGGCTCCTTTCGCCAAGGCCCGCCGGGGCCTCGCTGGGGCAAACTTCGAGAAACAGTACAAGAGCATCCGCAAGGCGTTCAACCTCGGGCACGACGTACTCCGGCATAGCTTCATTTCCTACCACTGCGCGATGTTCCAGAGCGTCGGCGGCACCGCCCTTCAAGCAGGCAACTCCGAGAGCATCGTCCGCCGCCACTACCTCAAGATGGTGTCGGCGAAAGAGGCGATGGCCTTCTGGAAAATCTCGCCGCACTGATCGTGGGCAGATCGACCCGACGCTGATGACGGCGGAAAGCTTCCGGCAGCGTCCTTAACCATCGGCCGAGCCGTTTGTATCCACTACCAGCAGAAAACCGGTCATCACCATTTTCCGGCTTGAGTGCATTTGCGTGCAGGTAGAGTATTTGGCCTACCGTCTTCTTCTCGACTTGCTGCAGGGTCGAGTGCCCCACCTCGCCTATGCGACTTGTCAAGAACATTGGAAACGATCGTGTGATCGATCTTCTCCGCACCTCCGAAGGCAAGTCGCTGGCGGAAGTTGTGGCCAACCAAGTCTCGATTTTTGGGCTCCAAGCGCTTCGCGAGAATGTCTCTACCGCGGGCAAATTCCGCCTCCTGCTCGCCAAGGCCTCCAGCGGACTAGCGGAGCTGTGGGGCGGTGAAAGCGAGCGCTCTTTTCGCAATGAGCTGCGGGCACAGCATCTGAGTCGCCATATCTTTGAGTGGCTGAGTGCATCAGCGGACCTGCAGATTTCTTCGTCCCAGTTGCCACAATCGCTCATTACAATGGCTGCCCCTGGCGATGGCACCGCGATCCTCGGAAACTGCCCGCCGACCGCCGAGGGCCTCGGGCTGGCACCCGGGAACCGCTTTGGCCTCATCCAGGCCTCCGAATCGCCCGAAGAGCTCGCGATGTTCCGCGAGTGGTTCAACGGCGCATGGCGGAGTGTCGAACCATGCCCGGCAGCGGCGGAGGCCATCCTTGAGCGCCACCAATTTCTTGCGGAAGAGAAAGCGCCTTCGCTACTCTACTATATCATCCTCCATCGATTATTCCGCGACCGTGGTGAAGAGCTCGATGAGGACCAAATCGTCAAATCGGCGACGGGGATCAAAAATGCTGTCGTTTGGCGGAAGCTCTACCGGTTCCAGCGGGATGGCGTCGTTGGCGCGATTGATAAGCTCGAACGCTTCGGTGGTGCCATCATTGCGGACAGCGTTGGCCTCGGCAAGACCTTCGAGGCCCTTGCCGTCATCAAGTATTACGAGCTGCGCAACGATCGCGTCCTCGTCCTTTGCCCCAAGCGCCTCCGAGAAAACTGGACGCTTTACGCCTCCAACGACACCCGCAACTCGCTTGCCGCCGACCGCTTCAATTACGATGTCCTGAATCACACCGACCTTTCCCGCGAGCAAGGCATGTCGGGTGACATGGACCTCGCCTACGTCAACTGGGGCAACTACGACCTCGTGGTCATCGACGAGTCTCACAACTTCCGCAACAAGTCCGCGCACCGCGACCACCTCAGCCGCTATGAGCGGCTGATGCAGCAGATTATCCGAGACGGCGTCAAAACGCGCGTCCTGATGCTCTCCGCGACGCCCGTTAACAACCGCCTCGCTGACCTCAAGAATCAGATCGCGTTCATCACGGAAGGCGACGACGAAGCCCTTGAAGGAGAGGGTATCCCGAGCATCAACGCGACCCTCCAGCGCGCTCAAAAGCAGTTCAATGCCTGGCAAAAGCTGGGGGAAAACGAGCGCACCTCGGAGTCCCTTCTTGAGAGCCTCAGCTTCGACTATTTCAAGCTCCTCGACTTGCTGACCATCGCCCGCTCGCGCAAGCATGTGATGCGGTACTATGGCACGAGCGAGACCGGGGACTTCCCCGAGCGCCTGCCGCCGCTCAACGTCAAAGCTGAGGTCGATCTGGCCGGTAAGTTCCCGACTATCCGCCAGATCAACGACGAGATTCGGCGCCTGCACCTGGCTGCTTACGCTCCGCTGCGCTACGTGCTCCCGCACAAGCGCGAGTACTACGACCGCCACTACAGTCAGCAGCTCAAGGGCGGCAAACGCATCTTCCGCCAAGTTGACCGGGAGGAAAGCCTTGTCGCGCTGATGCGGGTCAACCTGCTCAAGCGCATGGAGAGCTCGGTCGTTTCCTTTGCCCTAACGGTCGAGCGCCAACTGAAAGACGTCGAGCGACTGCTCGCCAAACTTGATGCCCACGAGGACGCCATCGAAGAAACCACCATCGAAGAGGTCGATACCGATGACCCCGGCGTCGAGTCGCTGCTGGTCGGGCGCAAGGTCAAGGTGCTGCTTCAGGACATCGACAAATTGAAGTGGCGGCAAGAGTTGCAGGAAGACCGCAACCGGCTCGCCACCTTGCACTCGGCCTCCGCCGCCATCACGCCGGAGCGCGACGCCAAGCTGGCCGACCTGCGAGAAATGATCGAGCGCAAGACGCGGGAGCCCATCAAAGAGGGCAACCGCAAAGTGCTGGTTTTTACAGCCTTTGCGGACACAGCAGAGTCCCTCTACCGGGAACTCGCTCCACAC
>JBHJGW010000334.1:0-5767 GCA_050331415.1 Opitutales bacterium
CTTTATTGAGCAGCTCCGACCCGAGCCAGTCACCGTCGAAACCCGTCTGACCAAGGCCCGAAGCCACTTCGGAGCCGAAACCTTCTCGCGCAAAGACTACCTCGCGCTCTTCAAAACCATCTCCAACGCCACCGCCAGCCGTGACCTTCGCCAAGGCGTTGACGCGGGCCAACTCACCAAATCTGGCGACAAGGCCACCACCCGCTACCGATTTCTCTAATTTTTACTGTCCTCGAAGTCATCATGTCAGCCTACGTCTATAAGCCAAAACGCAAGAACTCTGCCGGGAAGTCGATCGCTGATCGCTACTATCGGGGCCGATATCGGTTGAATGGCGATTACACTGTTACTGAGGTGCCACTCAGAACAGCTGATAAACAGGTGGCGCAAAAACGGTTGGAGGCCATTGTTCGTGAAGCAGAGCGGGAGCGAGAAGGCCTCATTCCTCCTAAGGCTCAGAGAATGGCAACAGAGAGACCTTTGGTAGACCACTTCCAAGACTACATCGATGATCTGGAAATGCTGGGCCGGGTCCCAGCATATATCAAACTTACCAGAGACCGAATCAGTTGCCTACTCAAGGAAACCGGCTGGTGCTATTTCCGAGATATTTCGGCGGACTCGTTCATCCAATGGCGTAGAAGCCGCAAGGCTAATGCGCCAAAGACTCTGAACGATTATCTCAACACCATGACCAGCTTCCTGAATTGGATGCGCAAGCAGGGCCGCGTTTCCCACAATCCTCTGGATCAGGTGGGGAAAGTCGAGATCCGAGGTCGACAGCAGAAACGCCGTGCCTTCTCTGACCACGAATTTCAGCGCCTTTTGGAAGCCGCCGACGATGAGAATGACCGCATACTCTATATTACCGGGGCCTACACCGGCCTTCGGCTGGGTGAACTGCGGCAACTAATTTGGGCGGATGTCATATTGGATGATCCCCGACCCCACATCCAGGCACGCGCATCGACAACCAAGAATAAGAAAGAAGCGGTCGTACCCTTGCATCCTAAAGTCGCAGAACGCTTGCGCGTTTTCAAGCCGTCCGATGCTGGCGATGAACAGCCGGTATTCACCTTGATCCGCAATCCGGATGAGCGCTTCCGGCGTAATCTCAAGCGGGCCGGGATTGCCGTTATCGATGGCGCGGGGCGGAAAGTGGATTTTCATTCTCTGCGGTATACGTTCGCGACCAAATTGGCCAAGAAAGGGATCTCTCAGCGTCTCGCGCAGGAGTTGATGCGCCACAGCGATCCAAAGCTCACGGCTAACCTTTACACCGATACCACGCACCTACCGACCTTCGCCGCCATTGAGCAGCTAGATTGGGCGGTAGCCCCGGATCTTGGACTGCCCCCACTCATAGCCCCACTGAAATCAGACCCGCCAGTGCCTTTCTTGGCACAATCTGACATACTATCGGATAAAAAAACCAATACCGAAGTCCCTAATTTTCAGCCATTTATGCTCGAATTGGCCGCCACTGGCACCGATGGGCAAAAGTGCTCGGGACAGGACTCGAACCTGCACGCCCGTGAGGGCACCAGATCCTAAGTCTGGTGTGTCTGCCAGTTCCACCACCCGAGCGGAAAGCTTTGAAAATTGGGACTGAAACCGGCTTTTGACAACCGCAAAAGCTGTTCAGGGTTTGCTTGGTTCGAGCCCCACGAGTTTTTCGATTTCGGCGTGGATGACAGCGGCGCGGTCCGGGGTGACGGGGATTACCTCGCCGAAGTCGTTGTAGCGGTCGGGACCGTAGGCGGCCTGGTTATTGTACTGGGTCCAGTCCAGGTTCGATGGAGACTCGCCGAAGATCGAAGCGTAGAAGAGCGCGGCCAGGGTGTAGTTGGCCAGTCCAGCACGCTGGTGTTGCACGTCGGTGTAAAAGTGGTTGATGGAGTCGATACCCGGAAGCGCGCCCTCGCGAAGGCGCTCGTCGAGCTGGAGGTAGAGGTCGCCTGCGGGAATGGTCCGGATTCGGCCCTGTGCCGCCATTTCAGGAAACGCCGCCTTTACCGCGGTAAGGACCTGCTGGGCAAATTCGCGGGTGCGGTGGATATCGAACTCGTTCTTCCAGGGCATTTCGAGATCGCCTGCGTAGGGATGCAACCAGCGCTCGGCGTAGTCAAACGTGTCACGGCGAGGGAACTCGGCCCCGCGAATGCGTTCGCCATCGACCTCACGGGGCTCGCCGGAGTCTATCGCGGGCCAGACGGAATAAAGGTACACGATGCCGTCGGGGTTCTGTTCGAGGTAGACGCGGATGATGTCGGCGGCGGCACCGGCATCACCGATGTCGATCGGGCGCTCGAACTTGCGCTGCCAGAGCTGGTCGGTGACGCGGTTGACCCAAGGGCCGAACTGCTGGATGACGATGGCGTCCCAGTCGTTCCCGAGAAACGTCCGCACGGCTTCGGCGCTGCGGCTCTGGTCACGAGGATCAAGGGTGAGGTCGCCCTCGCTGGCGCTTGACTCTGGCGGCACGCCAACTTCCCGACCCATCAGGCGGTAAAGCTCGTTGCGGTGCTGCCAGGGTTGCCACCCGGCGCCGGTGAACCAGCCTACTTCCCAGGTTTTGCCAACACTTGCGGCGAGGTTGTCATGCCAGCGCGGCTGACTCGCCATCGTCAGACTGTTGCCAAAGTAAAATACCCGCATCCGCTCGGGGGCCCCGTTTAGGAGACCGGGAAGCAGGATTGCGAGACAGCCGACAAAACGCCAAAAGCCAAACATATGTAAACTTATTACTGACAAGAGAGCGCCCTCCCTCCCCCTTCTGGCGGAGGAAGCGAGGGCGCCTTGCCGCCACTGAGGGCTTCTCGGTTCGGTAAACCGCCCCTTTCCTCCCGGGATGGGTCAGCCTTCGGCGCGGCGGCGAGCGTCGGCTTCGATGGCGGCCTTCATGTTTTCGATCTGAGTGGCTGCGCGTTGCTTGGCGGATGCGAGATCACTTTCGGAGGTAACCTCTTCGCGGGCGAAGCAGTAGAACTTGATCTTGGGTTCAGTGCCGGAACCGCGCGCTGCGAACTGGTAACCGTTTTCCAGTTCCAGGAAAAAGAATTTTTCCTTCGGGATGGGTTTGCCGTCAGCGTCTTCGAGGTTGTCCTTCGCAAAATCGGTTACACTGTTCACCTTCACCCCATCGAGCTCCACCGGCGGGTTGGCGGCGTAGCTCTTCAAGATGTTCTGAATCTTCTGCGAGCCAGCCGCGCCTTCAAAGTAGAGATTCACGAGGCTTTCGAGGTAGTATCCATACTTCAGGTACAGGCCGTCGAGGTACTCGTCGAGGGTGAGGCCATGCTTTTTGAGGTCGGCGAGCAACTCGCAGAACATCAGGATCGCGGCGTTGGCATCCTTGTCGCGAACGCAGTCGCTGGCCAGATAGCCGTAGCTTTCCTCGCCTCCAAAGACGTAGAAAGTGCTGTACTCGAGCAGCATCTGCACGCGCGTTGAGAGGTCGGTGGCATCATAGTCCAGGCCGACGCCCTCTTCCTCGAAGATACTGTCGCGAAGCAGCTCTTCGTACTCGTTGAGCTTCTCACCGATCCACTTGAAGCCGGTGAGCGTGTTGACACATTTCAAACCGTGAGCCTTGGCGATGGCTTCCTGCAGCGGGGTAGTAACGAAGGTTTTGATCAGCGCCGCGTCTTCGGTTCCCTCATCTGGGATAATGCCCATTTCCTTGAGCTTGCTGACGCGGTACTCGGCAATGGCGGAACCGAGTTGGTTGCCGGTGTAGAGGACCATCTCCCCAGCCCGGTTCCGCGCGCCGCATCCGAGGCGGTCGGCGTCGGGATCGGTCGCGATAACCGCCTCGGCACCCGTTTGCTCGGCGAGTTCGAGGGCCTTGGTGTAGGCCTCGCGGTTCTCGGGATTCGCGGAGTCAGTCCCCGGGAACCGCCCATCCATTGCCATTTGCTCCGGCACGCAATGCACTTTGATGCCGAAGGCCTCCATCAACGGCAGAGCCGAAACTTGGCCGCAGCCGTGGTTCGGGGTGAAGACCACCTCTGGCGGATGGTCGGCGAGGGTCGTGGCGTCGAGCAGGTTGTCCTCGAGCACCTCGAGGTAGCCTTCGTCGACGGCTTTCGTCAGGACCACAACCTTTTCGAGGTCGATGTCGAGGAACGGCGGGATTTCTTCGAGCGCCACTTTGGCGACCTCCGCAACGATGCCCCCGGCGTGCGGCGGCACGATCTGCCCGCCATCGGCGAAGTACGCCTTGTAGCCATTATCGTGCGGTGGATTGTGGCTGGCGGTGATGTTGATGCCGCAGTGCGTCTTGAGTTGCCGGATGGAGAAGGACAGCTGCGGCGTCGAGCGCGGACCGTCGAAAATCAAGGCGAGTCCGCCGGCACGCGTCCATGTGCTCGCGGCAAGGTTGCAGAAGTGCCGCGAGAAGTGACGGACATCGTGGCAGATGACGAGCTTGGGCACGTCGAAGATTTCGTTTTCTTCGAGATAGAGCTTCGCGTAGCGGAAGAGCCCCAGGGTGGCACGCACGACGGTGAAGTCATTGAGCACGTTGGTACCGATGGCCGGGTGCTCGGGCTCGCCGAGGCTCCCCGGTGTGCCCTGCTCGCTCGGCGGGACAACGCGCCCGATGGTGCGCCCGCGCAAGCCGCCAGTGCCGAAAGCCATCGTCTGGTAAAAGCGGTCGTTAAGCTCGTTCCAGTGGCCGCCGGCGATAAGCTCCTCGATGGCCTTGCGGCCCCAATCGGGTAAAAAGGTTCCGCCAAGCCACTCGTTGAGGGCGTCGACGGTCGAGGGCAGGAGCTTTCCGTCTGCCCCCGCCTGCTTGATCTGCTCCACGATGTCCATGCCGCCATGCAGTCGGTTTTCCCACGGCAGGCCAAGCTTGAAAAAATCGGGAGCGCTACGCGTCGAACCGGCGTTTGAGGATCGCAATCATCTGCGCGGCGACCTCCCGCTTGTTCGCTGGACCGAGCCGCTGGGTCTGGCCGTCGCGCCCGATCAGGTGAATGGTGTTGTCGTCGGCTTCGAAAGCACTCTGCGGACCCCCGACCTGATTGGCGGCAATGAAGTCGAGGTTCTTGCGCACAAGCTTGTCACGGGCGTGCGTTTCGAGGTTGTTGGTCTCGGCAGCGAAACCCACGACGCACTGGGCGGGCTGCTTGCGGGCGGCAATGGTGGCAAGGATGTCGAAAACTGGCTCGAACTCCGCCATCATTTCCAGTTCGTCTTTCTTGACCTTTCGCTGGCTGGGCGCTTTGGGGCGCAGGTCACACACGGCCGCAGTCATCAGCAGCACGTCGCAGGCGTCGAATAACGCATCGACCTGATGGAACATTTCTTCGCCGGTGACAACCGGGTAGCGGATCGCGCCTTCGGGCTCAGTCAGTGCGACGGGGCCGCTGACGAGGTCGACGTTCCAGCCGGCTTCCAAGGCGGCCTCGGCGAGCGCAAAGCCCATCTTTCCGCTGGAGGGGTTGGAGATAAAGCGCACCGGGTCGAAAAACTCCCGCGTGGGCCCGGCGGTAATGAGGCAACGAAGCGACATGCGCCCGAGTCAAACGGAACGCGCAGGAGCGTGAAAAGCGGAAACTTCAGCCTCGGTCGTGAACGCGGCAAATGGCGTCAGCAACCATGGCCGCGCGGCGGTTTGCGCGCACGTCGTGCACGCGAAAGACATCGACCCCGGCGGCGACCCCGAGAGCGGTCGTTGCCCGCGTGGCCGCCAGGCGCTCGTCCGGGGCCGCGGCGGCGTGCAAATTTGCCAGGAACGGTTTGCGTGCTGGGCCCCACG
>JBHJGW010000335.1:0-2220 GCA_050331415.1 Opitutales bacterium
GGCGCTCGCGGGCTGGCGTTCCCGCGAACTGTAGCGGTACTTCAACATTTTCCCGTGCCGTTAAGGTGGGCAGCAAGTGAAAGAACTGGAAAACGTAGCCGATTGCGGTTGCCCTCAGACCCGCGCGCTGCGCTTCGGACAGCGTCGCGAGGTCGCGCCCTTCGAGGCGCAGGCTCCCGCGGTCGGGCGTTTCGATGCCGCCGAGGCAGTTCAGCAAGGTCGATTTCCCGGAGCCCGAAGGCCCCATGATGGCGATTCGTTCACCCCGTTGCAGCGAAAAGCTGACGCCTCGCAGGACGGGGCTTTGACCGTAATCTTTTTCCAGCGAGTCAGCTTCGAGCAGGTGAGGCGCATTTTGGGTATCCACGGAAGAGGAGCCTACCGCATTTCGGCGCGTGCGCTAGCGCCTGGAGGGTTTTTCAAGCAGGTTGTAGCCGTTGGGCGGTGGTTTCGAAGGCCTTGGGCAACGCCAACTTGGTGTCCTTGGCTAACGGGATTGAATCAGCATGCCCTGGCTCGCTTCGGCTTCGCCTGATATCATAGCACCCAGCCGGGCGCACGATCAGGGAATTGGCTGAAAATCGAGCTGCGATCATCGCTTGCGGTGGCGGTGTTCGTAAGCCTAGCTCTGGAGCTCGCATGTCAGCTCAAGCTTCGCGTCCCGGGTCTGTTTTCCGCGCCTTCCTCAAGCTCGGGTGCATCGCCTTTGGCGGGCCCGTGGCGCATTTCGGGTTTTACGAAGAAGAATTCGTGCGCAAACGCCGCTGGCTGGACGCTGCCGAATATGCGGATTTGGTGGCGCTCTGCCAGTTTTTACCCGGGCCCTCGAGCAGCCAGGTGGGCTTTGCGATCGGCTTGAAGCGCGCGGGAATCCCGGGGGCGTTTGCTGCGTGGACGGGCTTCACGCTTCCGTCGGCGATGCTGATGCTCGCCTTTGCTCTCGGCGTGGCGGCGCTTGGGGATATCCGTGACGCTGGGTGGCTCATCGGCCTTAAACTGGCTGCGGTGGCGGTGGTCGCCAACGCCGTGTGGAACCTCGGCGCCAAGCTCTGCTCCGATCGCGTGCGGTCGTTGCTGGCGGTAGTCGTGGGCGCGGCTCTGCTGGTGCTCAATTCGCCCGGTTGGCAGGTGGTGATGATCGCGCTTGGCGCGGCTTTGGGCTGGCTCTGGTATCGCCGGGCGCCAGCCAAAGATTCCTCCGATGCGGCACCCGCTGAAAATCCCGCAGAAAGCCGTGGCGCGCGCCGAAGCGGCTGGCCGTACCTCACAACCTTTTTTGCGCTGTTGCTCTTGCTGCCCCTTTTCTCAGGTCAAGCGACCCCGGGAGGCACCGTAGCGGTCGTCGATGCCTTTTACCGGGCGGGGGCGCTGGTGTTCGGCGGTGGGCATGTCGTCTTGCCCTTACTCGACGCCTACACGGTGGCTCCCGGCTGGGTGGAGCGGGAAACGTTTCTTGCGGGATACGGCGCGGCGCAGGCCGTGCCGGGCCCGCTCTTCACGTTTACGGCCTACCTCGGAGCGTCGCTTTCGGCCGGGCCGGGGGGAATTGCCGGAGGCTTGCTTGCGCTAGTGGCGACCTACCTGCCGTCATGGCTTCTGGTTATTGGCGGCCTGCCGTACTGGGAGCGGCTGCGACGGCTGCAGGCGGCTCAAGCTGCTCTGCAGGGGGCCAACGCGGCGGTCGTCGGGCTGCTGTTGGCGGCTTTCTACGATCCGGTTTGGAGCGCGGCGGTCACCACTCCCGAGCGGGTCGCTTTTGCCCTCGTCGCCTTCGGCCTGCTACGCTTCGGAAAGGTGCCGCCCTTGGCGCTGGTACTGGTCAGCGCCGTCGCTGGTGGGTTGCTGTTATGACGGGCAGAAGGCCTGGCTTGTTTTCGCGATTGGCTTTTAGCTCGAGAAGTGCCCCGCCCGTCAGCGAAATTGCCGGGAGGGTCACTCTGGCGCTTCGGGCGCGAGGGAAACGAGGCGCCATCGCGTCAGGCCACGTAGCGGCGTTTCCTCCCCGTTGGGTGCGACCAACGCAGTGGCCGCACCGGTTGCGGGGTCGAAGCTCGGCAGGGCGGAATTCGCGCCCGGGCGCAGCCCCGGGGGCGAAACCAGGCGCATGCCGCGCCCGTCGTCGGCAAGGCCCACAAGCGCAGGGCTCAGCTCAGCGCCCAGCAGCAGGCGGGCTACGGGAGCGCCGATGGCCTCTTCAGCGGAAACAACATCGAGACGTCT
>JBHJGW010000336.1:0-9046 GCA_050331415.1 Opitutales bacterium
CCCTCGATGGCGTAAAAATGGCGCGCAAGCTGATGTTTTTCTCGTGCAACCGCGCGCGACAGGAATTGGGCTACAGCCCCCGCCCGGCGGAAGCGGCGATCGCTGACGCGGTCCGTTACTTTCAGAAACGCCTGTCGGAAAAATCCTCAACGCCGGACACGCGTCAGAGCGGGCCAAATGTGTCGACCCTCGCGTCAAGTTGACGCAGATTCGAGAGCGGGCTAAGTTCCCGGCATCTTGGTTTGAAGCTGGAAACGGCTGGGAATCAAGGCTCAGCGATTTTTGGGAACCCTTCCTGCTGCCTGCCTCTCAAAACCGATAAAACACTATGATTATATCGCCAACCTGGTTCATCATTGTGCTGCCCGCTATCCTGATCGGGCTGTGGGCACAAGCGAAGGTGCAGAGCGCCTACTCGAAATACTCCAAGGTAGGTTCGCGCGGGCGGATTACCGGGCGCGAAGCGGCGGCTGCCGTCATGCGCGCGGCGGGGATCGATGATGTGTCGATCCACGAAACCGGCGGGACGCTTACCGACCACTATGATCCGATGAAAAAGCGCCTGGTGCTCAGTCGTGACAACTACAACGGCACCAGCCTGGCCGCACTCGGCGTCGCCGCCCACGAAGCGGGCCACGCTATCCAGCACAAAGTCGGCTATCCGGCCCTCAAGCTTCGCATGGGGCTTGTCGGAATCACCGGGTTCGCTTCTCACGCACTGCAGGCCCTGATGATGGTCGCTTTCTTCAGCTTCTTCATCGGCGGCGGCATGCTGGGCTCGAACCTCCTTATCGCCATCATTGCACTAATGGGCGTCATCACCTTCTTCCAGTTGGTTACGCTGCCTGTGGAGTTCGATGCCAGCAACCGTGCCAAGGCGCAACTGGTCGATCTTGGCATCCTTAACCGCGAGGAATTGCCCGGCGTCAACAAGACCCTGGACGCCGCTGGCTGGACATACGTCGCCGCCTTTATCATGGCCCTTGCCCAGATGCTCTATTGGGTCATCCTGTTGATGGGCCGGCGCGAGTGATCGACACTCCCAGCGCTCATACCACCTTACCGAATAGATCGGTAGATTGAACGCCGCGTGGCGGCTTCGGGTGCTTTTTGGCGCAGAGCGGCGTTCGCGAGGACGAGGGGGGTTACAGGCGCAGCCGTCGCCCTCAATGCCTTGCTCTGCATCCAAAATCATCTCGACCAATTTACCGACCTCCCCGGCAAGATGGTATCACTCATCAGCCAGCAAAAATATAAAAAGGCGCTCCTTTAAGAGCGCCTTTTTTTCACAGAAAAATCGCGGGAAGGGATCTTGCGCGTAGAATAAGCGGACGGCTCTTGCCGGGTGGTTACGCAGCGCGGAAGAGACCGGGCAACGGCGTATCCTGGTCGCCAACGCGATCAACGTCGAGGCCCATGTTCTGCGCGATGGATACAAGTAGACGACCAAGGCTCTGCGGACCAGCATCCTTGAAGTCGTGGTAACCGTAATTGAGGCCGCTATGGCCTCCGCCGAGCAACACGATCGGCAGGGTCTCCCGGGTGTGGGTGTTGCCGTCCATCATGCAAGAGCCGAAGAAGACCATCGTGTTGTCCAGAAGCGTGGTGCCATTGCCCTCCTGCACCTCATCCAGGCGGCTGAGCAGGTGCGCAATTTCCTGCGCGTGGTAACGGTTGACGCGCTTGTACTCCTCAACGCGGGCTTGCTCGTTCTGGTGGTGGCTGATGGAGTGGCCCGTGCTGTTGCCGACGCCCTCGATGTAGTTGAAACGTGCGCTGGAAAAGTCCTGTGTGAGGATGAAGTTGGCGACACGCGTCTTGTCCATCTGCAGGGCCAGGACAAGCAGGTCGAGCATGATCTCCATATGGCCCTTGGGGTCATTCATTAGCTCCGCTGTCGGGCGGGCGATGTTTGGCTCAGCCAGGGTCGGCTGCCACCAGTTCGCCGGACGGCCCTCGGTTGCGGCCTGGATACGCTTTTCAATTTCCCGGACGCTCGTGAGGTATTGGTCGAGCTTTTCCCGGTCATCGGTGCTGATGCGCTGGCGCACCCGCTTGGAACTGTCGAGAACGTAGTCGAGTACACTTTCGTCGGCCTTGAGGCTGGAGACGTCGAAAAGGCGGTCGAAGGCTTGGCGGGGATTGACTTCCGGAGCAACTGGAGTTGTCGGCGAAGACCACGAACAAGTCGCCTGATAGATCGATGGGGCGCCGTTGACGATACCCGGGCGCAGCGGCTCGACGCCGAGCACGAGACTGGGAAGCGGGGTATCACGCCCGTAAGTCTGAGCGAGCAACTGGTCGAGCGAAACGTCGGCCTTGATCTTGCCCGAGGGCGCATAAGTGCACGTGAGGAACGTCGTGAAGCCATACCCGTGAACGCGCGCCATCTGGCGCTTGTGGTTAAGGTTGGCGATGTAGGCCATGCGATCCTTGAACGGCGCGAGCGGCTCGAGCGTTGAACCGAGTTCGCCCACCGCCTTGCCCGCGCCCGCTTTTGCCCACCAGCCCGTTGGGTGAAATCCATCGCCCGCGACCAGTGAGAGGAAACGCTTTGGCGGCAGGCCCTGCTTCACTTGCGCGTTGGGGTGGGGATTCGCCCAAGCCCAGCTCGGCAAAAACGGCAGCATGAGGGAGGCGCCCAGGCCCTTCAAGACAGTGCGACGAGAAAGCGAAGTGATGTCAGATTGATGGCTTCTCATGGCCAAACGGGGGTAAATTAGAGCCATTGGGGTTTTTGTTAATCGTTCAAAGCGACTTCTTCGCGTACTTCGTCGCGGCGCATGCGGAATTGTTCACTGCTAACGATGGTGCGCAGGGCCGCTTCAAAACGGAAGCCCTCCTTTTCCATCGCGGCATAGGTCTGCTCAATCAGCGGCTTATCCGTTGGCAGAACCTTGCGTCCGAGCATATACGCGACGAAGCGCTCGATGAAGTGGCCGACAAATTTTACCTCCTGGGCAGTCAGCCACTGCTTTAGACCGCCGATGCCGTCGAGCATCTGGCCGTCGGGCAACGGAGCCTGGTTGATGACGGGCACCTCTACGGTGACCTTTTCGCGCCAGCGGCCAATGGGATCGAAGTTTTCCATCGCAACCCCGATGGGGTCCATCCGCGCGTGGCAGCTGCTGCACGCCGGGTTGTCACGATGGACCTTGAGCTGTTCGAGCAGGGTCCGGCCTTCTTCGTCGACCGCCTCATCAGAGAGCAGCGGAACATTGTCGGGAGGCGCGGGGACGTGTTCGCCAAGAATTTCCTGCAGCACCCAGTCACCGCGAACGACGGGACTGGTCCGCAGCGGTTTCGAGGTTTTGGTCAACAGGGCGCCCATGGTGACGACACCGCCGCGTGGGCTGTCGGCAGGCAACTGAACGCGGCGCATGTGGTCGCCCTCCACTCCCGAAATGCCGTAGTGCTCCGCGAGCTTCTGATTCACAAAAGTGTAGTCGGCGTCCAGGGCGTTGGTGATCGGCTCGCCACCACGCAGAAGGCTGTCGGCGAAGAGCACGACCTCCTCGTACATGGCGTGCCGCAGCTCGCGATCGAATTCGGCAAAAGCCTCTTGGTCGACACCTGCGTATTCCTCGAAGCCCTCGTAGCCGAGCCAGTACCCGGCAAAGTCTTTTGCGAGTCGCTTGCCCTTGGGGTCGCTGAGCATGCGCAGGGCCTGCTGAACCAACACCTGCGGCTGCTGTAGTTGCCCGCTGTGCGCGAGGCGCAGGAGCTCTTCGTCCGGCACCGAACCCCACAGCGTAAGGCTAAGGCGCGAAGCGAGCTCGGCACCAGTGAGCGGGTAGCTCTCTTCGGTTCCCTTCGATTCCTGCAGCTGGTACATGAAGCGCGGGTGCGCCATGATGGCGACCAACGGCATCTTCACCGCCGCATCGAAACTGTGCCCTTCTTCAAGCCGGGCACGGAGCATCCGATAGAGTGGCTCGAGGTCCTCCATCGAGCCCTGCCCGCGCCACGCTTCGCGCGCAAACTGGTTGATGATCGATTGCCCGCGGTCCGCGAGTTCAATCTTAGAGTAATCTTTGAAACTCTCGGCAATCAGCCGGGAGAGGGAGTCTAACTGTTCAAGCTTTTCAGGTGACAGCATGGAGATAACCTCGTCCGGGTCGAGCATGCGCGGTTCGAGGGGTGGGCTCGGCAGGCTGTCTGCCACGGGAGCCGGGTGAACCCGGTCGGGAATCCTGCCAGCCGGCTTAGCCGGGGCCTTCCATTTCCCGATATTCCATTGCCGTTGGTGGATGGCGTCGTGCAGGATTTGCGAACTGCGGCGCAGCTCCGTGCCCTCTTCGGAAGCGGAAGTGGTCACGATGAGCTGCCCGTCCAGCCGGGAGATGTCCTCGGGGACTTGAGATGGCTCAAACAAGCCGATCTGAACAGCGCCATCCTGACCACGGGTACTGTCGAGCTTGAAAGCAAGGTGAAGCAGGTCCGCGTTGGCAGGGGCGGAAATTTCGAGCTTTGCCGGCGCGGTTACTTCATACAGGCCATCGCTGGTGCTTCGGGTCCGTCCGTCAATCACTCTCACGGCACCCCGATCAAGGGCCGTCAGCTTGCTTCGGTTACCTGCATGCAGGCTTTCGAAGATAACAACATCATCCTGGGGGGTTCCGGCAGGGCTGATGGCGACCACGAATTTTCCTCCTGCGGAGCCAGGTAGCTCCTTCGGCTCGACGAAAATATGGTACTCGCCGCGCTCAACCCCGTCCCTGACCTGTTCGTAAAAGTCAGACTGACCGAAAAGCGCTTCGCCGACATCGTCGACCGTCCGCGGATGCGACGTCTGAAAGCTGGCGTCTTTTTGGTGCCTATATTCGGCGACTTCTTTCTGAAAATCGTCGACGCGGTCGAGGTTGTCTTCGAAGAAGTCGTGAACGGTCTTCGAGGTCACCTGCGGCCCGGGCTTGAAGTGACGCCAGGTCTGAGCCATCCCACCAAGATAAATCCCCAGATCGTAATCGCTGGTGAGCAAGTTGTGCCATTTCCGCAAGATGGGTGCGGGAAGCTCTGGATCGTAGTGCTTGGCGACCTGTTCGATCGTCAGTCCGGAATGCCCCAGGGCCTGCCGGTTTTCATAAACCCAGGCGGCTTCCAGAAAATCGGGGAGATTTTTCCAGTCCGCACGATAAAAGGCCTTTTGGTACGCATCTCCGATGATATTAGACCACGAAAAGACGGCGTCGCCAATCAATTCCTCGCTGTTCAGCCCCAGGCTTTCCGAAGCGCGGTCACCCCAAAAAATGCCCTGTTCTGGCGTGATACGGGCGTGTTTAAGGACATATTTCGCCGCCGAAATGAATTTTTCGACTTCAAGCGGGGTCGCCGTCATACCCTCGCCGTCATTGGGAAAGCCGGACGCTCCCGCACCGCCCATCGGGAAGACGGTAGAGGTGTCGATATCCCGGCCGGTCAAATCCTGGACCACCCGCTGATACTGGTGATGGTTGAGCCGTGGCATGACCACGCGTCCGGGGTCGTTCGGGCGGCTGTTACTGAGCGTCACAAGCGCCCATTCGAGCCATGCCAGCATGTCGTCGCGCTCATCATCGGTGGGCTGATGCGCGCTGGTCCGGGGGGGCATTTCTTCGTCCGCGACTGCCCATTCCATATTTTCGAGCAGGATCGGCTTGCTCATCAGCGCGCGCTCGGAACCGTCCGACGCAAAATCGACACCACCCTTGGTCACCTGGGCGTTGTGACACTCGACGCAGTAGGACCGCATCAGGTTTTCAAATTGCGCGAAATCGATTGGCGGTTCTTCAGAAAGACCGGAAGCCAGCACGGGGGCCGCAAGCAAAAGCGAGAAAAGGGGAGAACGAGAACGCATAGCGAGAAATCAGAATAGCCTATGACCGAAAAAAGGTCTGAAGCCCTGACAAACGACAGACTTCCTAATTAACCATATAAGCGGGCCGAGGAACAGTCTGAAAATTGCCGGATGGCACCGGCAATACGATGGCACGGATTTTGAACGCTTAATCGCCAAAAAGGCCTACCAAAGCCGCACGACGCTCAGCGGGCACACGCTACGCACATCGCGGCGTTCGGCTGGTATTCGAGACGCTCAGCTGCAATGTCCTTTCCGCACAAGGCGCAGGTACCGAATTGGCCGCGGTCGATAAGTCCGAGAGCGTCGCGCAATTGGCGGATTTCCTGCTTATGCCGATTTTGGGCCCCGAGCGTCATGTGCTGCATCTGCATGGCGTCAAGACGGGAGAGGCGCCCAATGGCTTTGTCCGGTTCGACTGCCCGGGCATCCTCGGCAGAATTTTCCAATGCCTGCTCCAGTTCTGCGATGCGCGCTTCGATGATCGGACGAAAATGCTCCTGTTGGCTTAGGGTCATAGCACAGGCTAGCGCAAAACCGGGGCGGGGAAAACCGCAAACCCTACCCGTGCCAGGTTTCCTGGAGAACCCGCAGCGCCTTGCGCATCGAGGGGAAAGCGATTTCGGCCTCGCGGACCTCCGTCAGTTTTCGCCACTGCACCGCGTCCACCTCGCCTTTGGCCAGCGTAAGGCGGGTCGACTTCGCGCGGGCGGTGAAGAAGATATCGCACACTGGACGCCCAAGACCCTTGTAAACGTAGATATTGGGGAAAGAGGCTAAATACCGCAAATCGCTGAGCTCCAGGCCCACCTCTTCGCGAATCTCCCGCAGGGCCGTCGTTTCGAGGGACTCTCCGGGGTCCACAAAACCGCCCGGAGGTGCCAGCATGCCCTTGCCGGGTTCGTGGCCGCGCTCGATCAGCAGGAGCTCTCCGGCCTCGTTGAAAATCCAGACAGCCGCCGCCGAGATCGGGTTGTTGAAATCGGTATGCCCGCAGGCACCGCAGCGCCGTATCCCGTTTTGCAAGTGGTACTCCGGCGAACCACAAATCGGGCAGTGGGTGTAGGCGGCGATCAGCGTGGGGTCCATGAGGCCGTAAAAGAGGCTCCGCAGGATGCGGCAAGCAAGCTTTTCCGGCCCAAGTCAACCGTTTGTGCGCTCCCGGACACCGCGTGTTCTTCAGATTGCTGATACCTTGAAACTGATGAGCTCCGCCGACCGCCCGAACATCCTCCTGATCACCACCGACCAGCAGCGCTTCGACACCATCGCCGCGCTCGGCAACCGTGAAATCTGGACGCCCCACCTCGATTGGCTCGCTGATGATGGCATAACCTTTACCCGCTGCTACAGTGACGCCCCCGTCTGTATGGCGGCCAGGGCGACGATTATGACCGGCTGCCACGGCTACACCACCGGCCTGACCTCCAACTCGCACACCCTCCGACCCATGGCCGAGCGCCCAACCCTGCCCGGCTGCCTGACTGCCGCAGGCTACCAGACCCGTGCCGTTGGCAAAATGCACTTCGAGCCAATGCGCGCCAACTATGGCTTCGAGCACATGGAGCTGCCTATGGACTATTACCGCCAGCAACATCGTAAAGGCGGCTCCCTGCCGAAGGCGCACGGTGTAGGCGAAAACGAAATGCAACCGGTGGTTTCAACCGTGCACGAAACCGAAAGTCTGACGCACTGGACCGTCGAGCGCAGTATCGACTTTCTCGAAACGCGTGACGACACCCGCCCCTTTTTCCTCTGGACCAGCTTCACCAAACCGCATCCGCCCTTTGATCCGCCGGCGAACTACTGGGCGCTTTACCAGAACCGCGAGGTCTCGCCTCCGCATTACGGGGACTGGTCGCAAACCGCTGAACAGGCGCCGCAGGGTTTTTTCAAAAACACCTACATCCTCAACAACATCCAGCGCTACAGCCCCTCCCAGCTCGCCGACGCCAAGCGCGCCTATTACGCCTGCATCACCCACGTCGACTATGAACTCGGCCAGCTTTTTGCCCGCCTGCGCGAAATGAAGCTTCTGGAGACTACCTGGATTATCTTCACCAGCGATCACGGCGAAATGCTCGGCGACCACCACCTTGGTGCCAAGGGCATCTTCTTCGAGGGCAGCGCCCATGTTCCGATGCTAGTCCGCCCGCCCGGTGCCAGCTGGGAGCCCAGCAGCCGCGCTGGAGAAACCTGCGACCGCCTCGTGCAGCTCGCAGACCTCATGCCGACCATCCTCAACACCTGTGGCGTCGACGCGCCCGCAGGGGTCGACGGACTCGATGTCCTCCAGCCCGGAGGCCCGGACGAACGCCCATTTTTCGGCATGCACGCGAAGGACCAATTTGCCGTCATGAAGGGCCAACTGAAGCTTGTCTATACGCCGATCGGCGGCGGCGAATTACTCTTCGACCTCGCCTCCGACCCCTACGAACAACACAACCTCCGCGATGACCCCGCCTATGCCGAGCCCCTCGCTCGTCTTCGCGCGACACTGACAGAGAACCTTACCCACTTCGCTCCGGAACTGATTCGCGATGGTAAAATCGTTCCCGACGCCGGTATCTCCGGTCCTCAAGACCTCAATCGCTGGCCAGGATTCCACAGTACCGTCGAGCCCAGCGATGTCCTGCACTAAGCCGCCCGGAGAAATCCCCAGCGGCTAAAGACTGTCCCCTCTTCCATTTCTCGTTCCCGATCACGCTATTGGTTTCAGGATCCTTTCCCAAACGCTTCCACTGATCTCCCTCATTTTCGAGGCTTAAGAACCGGCCGGCTTCAGATACTGAACATAGCCAATCCTCAAAAAGAAATGCCAGGTTCCTGATACCATCTTGCCGGAGAGGTCGGTAAATGGGTCGAGATGATTCTGGATGCAGAGCAAGGCAGCGCCACCACGACGGCGCTTACGGCACCACCACGGCGGCCCGCCGCGGCGTGAGCGCCTCGACGGTCGAGCGCATCTACCGCGAGCACACCGCCCGCAAGGCGCGCGAGCGCCAGCGGCTGCAGTGCCCGGCGTACCTGGGCATCGACGAGCACGTGCTGCACCGCGGCAAGCGCTATGTTACCACTTTCTGTGACCTCAGGAACCACAAAATCTTTGATCTGGCGCATGGGCGCAGCGCCTCCGAGCTGGCCGAGTTCCTCTCGCAACTCGATGGACGGGAGAAGGTTAAAGTGATTTGCATCGACCTGTGCAGCGCC
>JBHJGW010000337.1:0-19400 GCA_050331415.1 Opitutales bacterium
AGCTGCGCCGCAGCGGCTTCGCCCGCCTCGACACGCTCGCCAAGACGCTCCAGAGCTGGCTTGAACCGCTCGCGAGGATGTGGCGCTTCGCCAAAAACAACGGCATCACCGAAGGCTTCCGCAGCTTCCACAACTACCGCCTCCGCGTCATCGCCCAGTGCGGCTAAACCACCCGCATTTTTTCCCTTTTGACAACCAACCCAAACCGAAGCCGCTCAAGGAGGAACGCAGCGAAGCGAGTAGTCCTTGAACCGCGTAGGTACGATCTCGCTGCAAAAGGAAAACCCAAAAACATCAACCAACCAGCCCCGTCCCCAAACTTTGGTGTAGACCCTGAAAGTGAAGGTGGCCAGACCCAGATTCGAACTGGGGACACAAGGATTTTCAGTCCTCTGCTCTACCAACTGAGCTATCCGGCCATTTTCCGTTCGTGGGAAAGCGGATAGACAAGCGTTTGGTTTTTGCGGGGTCAAGTGGTTTTTGCGGGAAATTCGCGAATGAGGTCGTCGAGGGTTTGCTCGAACGCGTTTTCCTGAACAGCGTCGAGCCGCCGCTGATAGGCTAAAAGGGCCGGGTCCGGGGATTTGCCGCTGATGGGGGCTTCGTCCTCGCCACGGTGTTGGAGGCTCTCGTGGACGGCGCGCAGCGAAATTTGGTCAAGCGAGACCGCTGGCTGATAGCCAGTCACCGTTTTTCCCCGCGGTTTGTCTAAAGAAACTGCGTGGATGAAGCCCAGCTTGCGCAGCGTGTTGAGGCGGCGATTGACCAGCGCTACGGGTGCGCCGGTTTCCTCGCTGAGTTCTTCAGCGTGCGGCGGCTCCGGCCCGTCTCGGAAGCGTCGGGCAATCCGGATGAGCAGGTGCAGCGAGAAGAGTTCGCCAGCGCGAGGGCTTAGGGCCTCCCACGCGCGCTCATTGCGGAGGATGTTGACGTTTTGCAGGGCGTAGACGAACTGCCCGCCCACCAACACCAGGAGCCAGAAAATGTAGAGGCCGAAAAGGGAAACCGGCAGGATGCCGACGATGCCCAGCAGGCTCTGCTGGCGGGTCACCTGACCGATGTACAAAAACGACAGCCGCTGGTTGGCCACGAGCAGCACGGCGGTCAGCAGTGCGCCGATCGCGGCTGGAAGCCACTGAACTTCGGTATTGGGCAAGCCGCGATAAAAAAGCGTCAGCAGCAAAATCAGGAGGACGAATGCCGCCGTCGGCCCCAAAATCCCCCAAAATTGCAGCACAACGCCGCCAAAGGGAACGTGCTCCGTCAGCTTGGCGATTTGAGCGGCGGTGGTAAACGTGATGATCAGTGCCCCGAGGATGGCCCCGACGCTTAGAATCGACCAGTAGAAGAACATCCGGCGGCCTAGGGGCCGGTCTTTGCTAACACCCCAGATGCCATTGAGCGTGCTCTCCATCGTTGCCAGCAGTTGCACACTGACGAAGATCAGCAAGAGCGTGCCGACGGCGCCAAACGTGCCGCTGCGCGCACTGCGAACCAGGGAATTGATTACCGAACGAACTTGTCCCGGGCTCGGAGCGGGGGTTTGGCGGCGCACCTGCGTTTGGGCACCGTCCTCCAAGACCTGCTCGCTTTTTCGAACAGCGTCGGCGGCGACGATGGCTTCGGCTCCGGCGGCTTGGACGGCGGCGACTCCAGCCGAAGGCACCCCTGCGCCTGCGCCAGTCTCGGGCAGACCCGTGCCATCGTCTCTGCCGTTCTCGGGCGGCGCGCCTCCGTTTTCTGGCATAGGTGCTTCGACTGAAGACGGCGGTTCGTCTGCTTCGAGTTCGCGGTCCAAGATCGCCTCGGCGAGTTCGACCGTTGGGGAATCCGCCTCGCGGAGGGCCGGCGCCACCGCGTACACGAGGTTGGTAAGCGACTCCGCGAGGCGGTCGCGGTCCTCTGCCCCTGCAACAAGACTGGAAACGAGGATAAGCACGGCCAACAAGGGGCCAAGCGCCACGAGCGTGTAGTAACTGAGCGCCCCCGCCAGGATGGGGATGTTCTTGCGGCCAATGCCCTGCCCCAAGATCGCCAGGACACGCGCGGACATGATCCCCAAACGCATCCAAAACGACCGTTTGTCAGCGCGTTCCCAGATTCCGACCCTCCAGAAGCGCTCGATGCGGGCGGACAGACGCACGAGGTAGGGCTTGGGGACGTTTTCGGGCGGGGACACTGCAAAAAAGGCTCCCCCAGGACACCAGGATTGTCAATGAGTCCAACCAAGCCTCTTCCGTTGGTGGCCCCGTGCAACGCGGCGCGTTCGGTTTCAGCTAAAAAAGCTGAAGTAGATCAAAGCCGCCATTCCGCCGAGACTGCCCGCAGCCCCAATTACGACCGGCAGCACGCCCGTCGCCATGGAGAGCACCCACATCGAAATGCCGGCGATAACGGACGCCGCGAGGGTAAAAGGTTCTTCCCAGGCCCAAAAGATGTAGGCGTAGTAGGCGGCCCCAGCCAGGACGCGGAAGCGCAACAGCGGGTAAACCTCGGTCGCGGACAGGAAGCAGCAAAGCGCAAGGAAGAGGTCGAGAACCCCCACCCAAACAAACGGCGCAAGGGCAAGACCCAGCCAATCTGATTCGGAGATCAGCGACTGCAAAAACCCATAATTCGGGTAAAGCAGATAGACTGCGCTGAAGAGCATGCTGAAGCCGAGCACCATAGCTCCAATGCTGGCAAACGTGGCCCGTTGGTGCTCGCGAGCAGACGTGTTGCCCGTCTCGTCGGATGACCCCGTGGCATGTTTGAGGAACTCGTCGACCGTGACGGGCTCCTCCTCATCCTCGTCGTCCTCATTGACACGATCGACGACCTCCCGGGCTCGCAGGCCGAGACGGCGTTTTTCGGGAAAAAGGATCTCGCGAAAGTCCGGGTTGTCGATCAGCGGGAGCCAGTCCTCGCGATCTTCGTCGTAATAGAGCGTGGTTACGTCTGCCTTGCCCGCTTCAATGAGGTCGCCGATGCGTCCGAGGTCGTAGGGACCACGGGCTTCCTCGGAGTCAGGCTGGCGGATGTAATACTCGTTCATGATGCCAAGGCAGGCCAGTAGGGCTCATGAGCAAGCTTATGAGCAAGCTAAATCCGTGTCCTGCGGGCTTTTCCGGCGTTTTCTAGGAGGCCTTTCCGAGCGCAAAACACACCTTGAAAGCCCCGCTGTGGACCGTCGACCATTAACCCCGTAGGTCTTCGAGCCGCTGAAAGAAGTCCGGAAAAGTTTTCGCACAACAGCCGGGGTCACGAAGGGCGATCCAGGGTCGCCCATCGCCGTGGAGATCAAAACAACCCAGGATGCCAAAACTCATGGCGATTCGGTGGTCTTCGTAGGTGTCGATTTCGATCGGTCCGTGCGCCGAGCGCTTCCGCACGGCAGCCGGGTCGGGCTCAATCGTCAGACTGTCGTCGGTTTCGTCGACCTTCTGGCCAAGTTTGCGCAGCTCGGCAGCCATAGCGCCGATGCGGTCGGTCTCCTGGTGGCGGGTGTGGGCGATTCCGTGGATCGTCAGCGGCGACTCCAGCAAGGGCGCAAGAGCGGCCAGAGTCAGGAAGGTGTCGGAGATCGGGTTAAAGTCGAAGCGGCCACCCGCGCGGCCTCGTTCCCCGAGGGACACCCGGGCGTGCCGGGAACTGAGCTCCTCGACGCGCACGCCGAGCGGCACAAGGATGTCAGCAAAAGCACGGTCTCCCTGCTGACGGACGCCGGCGAAGCCCGGCAAGGTCAGCGAGCCACCAACTACCCATGGCAGAGCCAGGAAATAGCTCGCAGCAGTCGCATCAGGCTCGACGGGATAGGTCGCTCCCGCCAGTCGGTAGGCGTGAGGCACAAAGGTGAAGGTGTTTGCATGATTGGCCTCAAGCATCGGCTGCGTCTGCCCGAACTGCGCCATACAGTGCAATGTCATCTGCACAAACGGTCGGGAAACGGTCTCGCCCAATAGCTTGAGCCGAACGCTGCCAGGAGCCAGCGGAGCGGCCATTAGCAGCGCGGAAAGGATTTGACTGCTCGCGCTCGCATCCACCGGCCATGCGCCTGCCGGAAAGCCGTGGGTGCGGAGGCGGACCGGAAAGAAACCGGGGGCGCCGAGATACGCCACTTCCGCGGCACCAAGATGCGTCAAGGCCTCGAACAGCCCTCGCATGGGGCGCTTGCGCATGGCGGCATTGCCGTCGAGGGTATAGCAGCCCCCCGCGCGCAGCGCCAGAAGGGCCGTCAAAAAACGCGCGGCGGTGCCGGCATTTCCGTAATAAAGCTCGGCTTCGGCAACGGGCCATTCACCACCAACACCTTGCAAAGTCAGCGTGCGCCCGCTGGCATCTTCCTCCACGGGCAAGCCCAGGCGGCGCAAGGCCTCGGCCATTACGCGGGTGTCGTCTGAAAACAGCGCACCGGTCAATCGGACCTGTTGCCGCGTCAGGGCCGCCAGCGCCAGCGCCCGGTTCGTGAGGCTCTTGGAGCCCGGCAGCACTACGGTCCCTTCGACTGGACGCGTAAAGGGGCGAATCGGCAGAAGGTCGGGAAGCATGGGTCAAAAGGGAGGAGTCAGAAGGCAGGCGAGGGCACTGGGCAGGGTGCTGTCAGCTGGGAGCCGAATCGGCTGGTCGAGATTGGGGCTTGAGCCCCGGCACTTGGCAACTCCTGAATCAAACCATCCGCAGAAGCCCGTCGCGCAGTCTGGCTCATTTTTTCATTCCCTGCTCCCCGCCCTATGCCTGCCCAGCTTTTCTACGCCTCCAGCGAACTATCCGCCGACGTGCTTTACCTCAGCGGGTGCTTTATTCCCGATGCGTTTCTCCTGTTCATCATCAACGGAAAGAAAGTGGCTATCCTCAGTCGGCTGGAAATCGGACGAGCGCGACGGGAAGGAGATTTCGATGAGCTGCTCGAGCTTGAAGCCCTGCGCGACGAAGTAGCCGAGGCCACCGGCATCAAGCGCCCGAAAGCCGAGACGCTTGTGAAAGCCTTCGCCGAGAAACGGCGCCTGAAAGAGTTCGTCGTGCCGGACGACTTCCCGGTGGGGCTGGCATTCAAGCTCCAAGAGACTGGCTTAAAGATCCGCACCGAGGACGAGCCGCCAGTTCCTCAGCGCTTGCGCAAGACCGACCTCGAAGCCCGGCATATCGCCGAGGGTAACCGCGCATCCGCGGCCGGGCTTCACGCCGCCGAAAAGATGCTCCGGGAGGCAACGATCGAGGGCTCCCGCCTGTTGCACAACGGCAAGGCCCTGACGTCGGAACGGCTTCGGGAGGCCGTCGATACTGCCGTACTCGGCAGGGGCGCGGTTGCCTCGCAAACGATCTGCGCTTGTGGCAAGCAGGCCTGTGACCCCCACAACCGGGGCAGCGGACCGCTCCGGCCGCACGAGCTCATCATCGTCGACGTGTTTCCCCGAGTTTCGAAAACCGGGTACCACGGGGACATGACCCGAACCTTTCTCAAAGGTCGCCCAAACGACGCTCAGCGGCGGCTGGTCGAGACAGTCCGCTCAGGACAGCAGGCAGCCCTTGCGAAAATTAAGCCGGGCGTAGACGCCCGCACAGTGCATCAAGCGGTCGTTGAGCATTTTGAAGCCGAGGGCTACGCGACAGAGGAGCGCAAGGGCACGTGGGTGGGGTTTTTCCACAGCACCGGCCATGGCTTGGGACTCGAGGTCCACGAAGAGCCACGCATCAGCAAGTTCAAAGGCACCCGACTTAAGAGTGGCCTCGTTTTCACGGTAGAGCCGGGACTGTACTATCCGGGTATCGGTGGATGCCGCATCGAGGATGTTGTCCGCGTGACGTCGGAGGGCTACGAGATGCTCTCGAAGTACCCGTATCGATGGCATCTTCGGTAGCGCGGACAACGCTCGGGACCGGGGAAGAATTTGGCCTCTCTTGACTTCACGCAAGTGTTTGCTTTGCTCTGGCAGTCAACCCCGTATCCGTCCTCTTTTATGGCCACCGAAGCGATTGAACCGGCTCCTGATGAAATCCGAGAACGCCCCAAGCGGCGTCGGCCACGATACATTACCTACGTATCGCTGGTCTTTGTGGTGCTCGGAACGTTTTCCCTTCTGGAAATGTTCTTCGAAATGTCCGATCCGCGGATCCCGGTGCCGTCGATGAACTTTCTGATCTCCTTCATTCCGCTGGGGATCGGGCTGTTTCGCGGCCACGAGCTCTCCCGGGTTATCGCAGTTAACTGCGCGGCGGTCGTCGGCGGTTTTTACTTTATAACCATCATCTTTCACTTTGTGATCAACCGGCGTCTGGACCTCTTCTATGCGGTGATCTTTTGGGTGATCGCCGGCGGGGCGATGCTGGTCAGCATTTACGCGATTTTCTGCCTTAGCCGCCGGACGGCGCTCGAATTTTTCGGCAAAGACGCGGATGATGATGACCTGTAGGGTTGCCAGAGCAGCGGTAAGCGTTTTATTGATGCTATTCTGGTAACGCGGTTATGGACTTCATTTTCAATTTCATCGGAAACCACCCCGATTTTTTTCTCGGGCTGGGAATCGGCCTTTTTGGGTGTATCCTGCTCTGGCGTGACGGCATGAGCAAACGCGCTTCGATGCGCCGGGAGGTCAAAAAACTCCGCAGAGAGCTTGAGGACCAGAGCGATCACATCGGCCGCCACCTCAAGATCAACCAGAAGGGCGTGGCCACCTTTGAGGAGCAGATCGGCCAGCTCAAGGAGGAGAACAACAACCTCAAAGACACACTCGCGGTTTACAAACAGAAGCCTTCCGCCGAGGAGCGCCGCATGATTCAGGTTTACGACCGTTCCGTGCGCAAACTTAACGAGAAGGTTCCCGGATTTGCCCCGGCTTGGGAAAGCGCTTTTCGCGAAGCAGACGAAGAGGTCGACAAAGCGGAAAAAGGCCTTGGCCGCCTGACTCGCAAGGTTGTGGCGCCTCCGATGCCGGTCTCGAGTGATCCTTCACGCTCCGCTCTCGCCCTCCCGGAAAATTCCCGCTAGGGCCATCGGTCATCCGGGTTTGCCCTTTGACAAATCCCGGGGACCACGCCACACCGTTAACATGCAGAGTTCGCCAAGTTTTGACGACGTCATTGCAGAGATTCGCGCGGAGGATCCGCAGTTTGAGCGAGGTGCGTACTACTTTGTTCGGCACGGCCTCGACTTCACGATCCGGGAATTGAAGCAAAAAAAGCCCAACCGCGGCGATAACCACGTCAGCGGCCAGGAACTTCTCGAAGGGATTCGTGAATTTGCCCTGGAGCAATATGGCCCTTTGGCGTTGACCTTGCTGAATCACTGGGGCGTACGCCAGTGTGAGGACTTCGGCAAGATCGTCTTTCAGCTGGTGGAGCGTCAAGTCCTTGGCAAAACCGAACGCGACTCCCAGGAAGACTTCGAAGGCGGTTACGACTTCGAAGATGCGTTTGTCCGACCGTTTCTGCCCAACAGCAAGCGCGACCTGCAGCACAACTAAGCCGTACGGCTCCGAGTCCGGGCGGTTTGCTGCCGTTAATTGAACGAGGCCAAGCGCGCTACAGCGCAGCGTCTTGGCGGTGAAGCAGCACAACAGCGTGGGCGGCTATGCCCATCCCACGGCCAAGATCGCCGATGCCCTCGTTGGTAGTCGCCTTTAGGCCGACCTCACTGACATCGATCCGCATTGAGCGCGCCAGCACTTGTTTCATCGCATCGAGGTGGGGAGCCAGTTTTGGCTCTTCAGCAATGATCGCGAGATCGGCATTCCCGACGCGGTACCCGAGCTGGTGGGCCTCTTCCGTTGCGCGCTGGAGGATTTTCTGGGAATCGATGCCTTCGATCTCCGGGTCGTTGTTCGGAAAAAAATGGCCAATATCGGGCAATCCGAGCGCCCCCAGGATCGCATCCGCTAGGGCATGCGTCAGGCAGTCGGCGTCTGAGTGGCCTTCGAGCCCGCGTGCGTGCGGAATCTCCACTCCGCCCAGAACCAAACTCCGGCCTTCGGCGAAGCGGTGAATGTCGTAGCCGATCCCAATGCGCATGACTTCAAATTTAGCTGAGGGCCACAGCGGCCAGCTTTGACCACCTTTTTGCGTACCCTATCTCTCGAAAATTCCTTCTACTTCCGCGGCGAACCGGATCACGCCGCACTCGAGAGACTCGATGGCCGTATCAAGCGCCTCAAGAGAATTCACCCGCACGACAGTCATTTTCGAAACGACGGTCTTGGTGAACCTGCCCCCGCCTTGAAGGGCTAAACGTTTTCGCAAATCCACGGAGGCAGCACGAGTAAACGGTAACACTCAAGCCGTTTCCACGCTCGCCACCGGTGGCGGGCGTGCCGCAAAGTCCGGTTATGCAGTTGGATCGCAAAGTGATCGCCCGGCTCAGTACGCCGGACTACGTGCCCCAAACTCTCGAGCAGTTGGCCGATTCCCTCGAGCTGAGCAAGGCCGAGCAGCGCAAACTTAGGCGAATCGTGCATAAACTCCTCGACGACGGCGTCATCGCACGGGTCAAAAAAGACCGTTTTGTTTTGCCCAGCGATGCTGATCTGATTTCCGGAGAGATCAAGTTCCGCGCCAGTGGCAGCGCGCTGCTCTGGCCCGACAGCAAAGGCAACACCCGCGCCGAGCCGCTCACCGTCCGCGCCGAAGACACCCACACGGCCTTCCACGGGGACAAGGTGCTCGCTCGGCTGACTGAGGATGAGCACCGCTTCGAGAGCCGCCGGGCGCGGGAGAAGGATCAGGGCCGTTACTCGCCGCCTCGGATGGCACGGGTTATTCGCATCCTACAGCGCGCCAGCGAAACCGTCACCGGCACCTTGCAGCGGGCGCGGATGTTCTTCTACGTCGTTCCCGACGACCCCAGGTTCCCCCAGGACGTCCTCGTGCCGCCGCCGGACCAGAGCGCCTTTTTCCCGAAGCCGAAGGAGGGCGACAAGGTAGTCGTCCGGCTGCACGAGTGGAAACAGCGCCACCTCAACCCCGAAGGCGAAATCATCGAAGTGCTTGGCGAAACCCATGAACCGATGGCGGAGTTCAAGGCGCTGCTGCACAACTTCAAGCTATCGCCGGACTTTCCGCGCGAGGTCACCGAACAAGTTCTGGACACCCCCAACCGCGTCGCGCCAAAGGCCGCGAAGGGCCGCGAGGATTTGCGGGAAGTGCTGACCTTTACCATCGATCCAACCGACGCCAAGGACTTCGACGACGCCCTGAGCGTCGAAACCGTCGATGGCAACACGCGCGTGGGCATCCACATCGCGGACGTGTCCGCGTACGTGCGGCTCAACTCACCGCTGGACAACGAAGCACGCCGACGCGGCAACAGTACCTACCTCGTCGGGACCGTTATCCCCATGCTGCCGCACGCCCTTTCCAACGGCATCTGTTCGCTGGTCGAAGGCGAAGACCGGTTGACGAAGTCAGCTTTTTTAACGTTCGGACCGCGTGGTGCCCTCGTGAAGACCGAGTTCGCCAATACGGTCATCAAGTCCAACAAGCGCTTCACCTACACACAGGCCCTCGCGCTGATGGAGGAGGACGACCTTGCGGTCATCCGTGCCGTTCCCCTGCCTCCAAGCCATCAGACCGGATCCACCGGACGTTCACTCGAAGAAGTGTCCGACAAGGAGCTCAGGGCATTGCAGCGCGCCGTGCGCAAACTTTGGAAGATTGCCAGCAAGCTCCGCAAGGACCGGATGAAAAATGGCAGTCTCGATTTCGACATGCCCGAGACGAAGATTTTCGTCGACGAGCAGGGCTACGCAGATCGGCTCGAAGTGATCGAGTATGACGAGAGCCATCAACTGATCGAGGAATTCATGCTGTCGGCCAACGAGGCCGTTGCCAAAGCCCTGTGGGAAGCGCGCATGCCGTTTATCTCCCGAGTACACGACGAGCCCGACCCGGAAAAGCTCAACGAACTGCGCGACGAAATGATCATGAACGGCCTCCAATGCGGTGACCTCTCTGAGCGTAAGGAGACCAACAAGCTGCTTGCCAAAATCAAGAAGCACCCGCAGGCGGAGCTGCTGCGCGTAAAGTTCCTGCGTTCCCTCAAGCAGGCCTGCTACCGGGCCGAGACGGACGGGCACTACGGGTTGAACAAACAATTCTACGCGCACTTCACCTCACCGATTCGCCGTTACGCAGACCTTACCGTGCACCGGCAGTTCGATGTGTGGCTCGCCCGCAAAAAGCATCCGACGGCTCCTCCGCGCGCCGGGAAACCGTACTCAAAGGGCGAACTCGATGACATCGCCGCGCACATCAGCCGGACCGAACAGAACAGCACTGAGGCCGAGCGCGAATCCGTAAAAATCAAACTGCTGGAGTATTTCTCCCGGCAGCTCGAGAAGCCGGTCAAAGATCAGTTCGAGGCGGTCATTACTGACGTGCGCAACCACGGATTTTTTGTCGAGCTTACCGAGTCAGGCGCCTATGGCATGATCCACATCTCGACCTTGCGGGACGACATCTACCGGCTCGACGGTGAGCGTAGCGCTCTCGTGGGGCGACGCCATCAGAGGCGCTTCGGCCTCGGTGACAAGATCCAGGTCGAAGTCGAGCGCGTTGACCGCTTCAAGCGGCAGATTGACTTCAGGGCCGCAAGTGAGGCCCCATCGGAACAGGAACGGCCGAGTATCCCAAAGGCCGTACGGCATCAAGCCGACAACGTCGGCCCGTACGCACGTCCTGAAAGTGAAAGCGGCAAAAAGGCGACAAAGCGCATGTCAAAGGGAGGTAAACCGCAAGCCGCCGAGGGCAAGAAGCCACGGCGGTCGAAAGGCAAGCGGCGCTCGAAATAATCCCCTAAATCTTTGGGGGGCCTTCGGGAGCGTGCTCGCCGGATGTTTTTGCGCTTTTCCGGCATGCCTTCCATCAGGTTGGCATGCCAGTTTCTTACTTGGGCGAGCTATGAGTTCGTCCATTATCGACCTTTCTGATTTCGCCGACGCCCTGGGAGCGTTGGGCGCGGACCTCGGGCTTCAAAGCGCATCGGATGACGCCATGACTTCGGCGAATCCCGGAACGGGCTCTACCCAAGCCACGGCTTGTACCCCTTTTCAATCCAGCGAGACCTTGGATAATTGAGTGTGATTGCGCAGTCCATCGGGCGCCTGCTTTGTGGCGCCTTTTTCTTTACCCTGGCCCTGGAGATGAGCGCTGAAACCCCGCTTGCCCATCATCGGTGGGAGCATCGCCTCCTGCTCATTTTTGCTCCATCTGCTAAAGATCCTTCGCTGCGCGCCCTGGAAGCTGCTCTGGCCAAACACCAGCCTGAGCTCGCCGACCGCGAAATAGTCGTTTACCGCTTTGTGGACGGCGAAAAGGCGACTCGCAACGGCGTGCCCCTGGAGCAAAGCATTGCCGAGCAAATCCATGCCGAGTATGGCCCCCCGCCAGACCGCTTCCTGCTGCTCCTGATCGGCAAAGACGGTACAGTGAAGCGTCGTTCCCTGGAACCGGTTCCGCTCGAGACGCTTTTTGGGCAAATTGATCAAATGCCGATGCGTAAGCGCGAAATGCAGGACAAGTCGGCTCACCCATAGCCGTTCCGGTGATACGCGGCTTTCGGTCCAGACCTGAAAGAGGCGGTTCCGAAAGCGACTTGGAGCTCCTTTTCGCAAGCAGGTGATTGTAAAGCTGAATCGAGGAATCAAAGCGTTCATCCCCCCTCTTCTCATGCGTTGACTTTCGCATTGTGCGTCGTTGCCATGTGCGCTCCACCGCATCGACGACGACCATGATTGACCTCAAGCTGCTTCGCGAGGACCCCGAGGGCCTCCAGGCCAAAGTCGCCCGCAAAAAATTTTCGGTCGACTGGGACCAAGTCCACAGACTTGACGAACTGCGCCGAGCAGCTGTGCAGGCCTTTGAATCCAAGCGCGCCGAACAAAAGGCCCGCTCGGACGAAATCGGCCAATACCCGGACAAGCGCTCGCCTGAGTTTCAGCAGCTCGTGGCCGGGATGAAGGCGGTAGCCGAAGAGGTCAAGGCGCTCGACGCCTCCCGGGCCGAGTTGGAGGACGCCTGGAAGCAAGCCGTCATGTCCATTCCAAACCCGCCCGATCCAAGCGTTCCGGACGGGCACACCGAGGAGGATAACCAGATCGTTCACGCCTGGGGCGATCCTGCCTCCGTCCCGGCCATCGCTCACCCGCACTGGGAGCTGCCCTGGTTTACCCGCGCCATTGACTTCGAACGTGGCTCGAAGGCCACTGGCGCAGGTTTTCCCTTCTTCATCGGTGACATGGCCCGGCTCGTCCGCGGATTGCTCGGATTCTTCCTGGAGGAAGCCCGGCAAGCTGGCTACACGGAGATGCTGCCGCCGCTGATGGTCAACGCAGCCAGCGCCACCGCCACCGGCCAGCTGCCGGACAAAGAGGGCCAGATGTACCACATCCCCGGCGAAGACTTTTACCTGATCCCCACCGCCGAGGTCCCGGTGACCAACTTTTTTCGCGACGAATCGTTCGAGGAGAAAGAACTGCCCGTACGCCGATGTGCCTACACGCCATGCTTCCGGCGCGAGGCGGGAAGCTGGGGCGCCCACGTGCGGGGGTTGAACCGCCTGCATCAGTTCGACAAGGTCGAGCTCGTGCAGTGGGTCCACCCTGAAACGTCTTTCCAGGAACTCGAAGGCCTGCGGCGTCACGCCGAGACTCTGCTGGAGAAGCTCGAACTGCCCTACCGCACGCTGTTGATGTGCGCTGGTGACATCGGCTTTCCCCATGCCAAGCAATTCGACCTAGAGGTTTGGGCCGGAGGGCAGCGGCGCTGGCTGGAAGTGTCGTCCTGTTCCAACTTCACCGACTTTCAAGCGCGGCGCGCGGGTATCCGGTACAAACCCTCTGATGGTGGCAAAGCGCAATTGGTTCACACGCTCAATGGCTCGGGCCTCGCGATACCGCGCGTTCTGGCCGCTCTGCTGGAAAACCGTTCTCAACCCGACGGAAGCTGGAGCGCTCCGGAGTGCCTTCAGCGTTTTCTCGGCTCCGAAACGCTCACGTTTTGAGTTTCCCCGACGCCCTCTTCGGGGTATAGAAAACGGAAAGGCGCATCCTTGGCTTGCGAGGCACCTGCGGTTTTGCGACGTGTCAGAGAAGAATCTTGCCAGCGGCAGCCATCAGCGACGGCCCCGCCGGTTTTTGCTTCCATGTTCCGGTCCGTTTTCCAGATAGCCGCTCACGCCTGCGGAGTCGCCTGCCTGCTGGCAGCAACTGCCGCTCCGGCGCAAACCCGGGAGGTGGCTCCTGCTCCTGCAGAAATGGCGCCTTTGGAGGCCCAAGGAACATTCTGGAGGATGCGAGCGGGCCTGGATGCCCTTGCGGCAGGGCTGCCCTCGCTCGCAGAGGACATCTTTCGCCGCTTGGCGAGCGACGACACCGTCGAACCCGCGGTGCGGCAGCGTGCGCGCCTCGAGCTCGTTTCCGCATTAGCACTGCAACGCCGCCTGGGCGAAGCCCGGGCGGAGCTGGCTTTGGTCGAGCCGCCCTACAGTACCCGGTTCCGCCTCTACCAGGGTATGCTTCATTACGCGGCGCGGGACTTCATCGGAGTCGAAGAAGCCATCGACCGCATCGACCCTTCGAGCGTCGCCGATGACCGTCGGGCCTGGTACTATCTGCTCTTGAGCGTTCACCTGAGCCAACAGGGCGACGAAACGGGGGCCACGGCTGCTCTGGAACAGGCCCAGCTGGCCGCCCAGAATGCCTCCCAGCGCGCTCACCTCGAAGCCTTTCGCCTGAGTGGACGTCTTCTAACGGGACGGGTTGATGAAGACGTTACCGCCGAGCTTCGTCGCCGGCTCGAAGCGAACCGCGGCACACCGCTCGGTATCAGTTTTGCCCGCCAGTATGCGGTTGCCCTGAATCTCCAGGGACAGCAGGAACAAGCCTTGCAAGTCCTTCGGGAACAGATCGCCACCTTGACGAGTGCCGAGACCGACGAAGCAGCCCAGCTGCTCTTGCTAACGGGTCTGATTGCTGGCCCCACGAGCACCCGCGGTCAGCTCGCCCTGCTCGACATCCTGCGGTCAAGCGCGCCTCGAGACATGCAGCAGACAGCCCTCTACCAGCTTGCGGGGGCCGCCCGCTCCGCCACAGAGGAGGTTCGCACGCGTTTTCGCCAGGCCCTCGGCACAATTATCGAGAGCCGCGCTTCACCCCTGCTCGACGAGTTGCTGCTCCTGCGTGCCTACCTGCGCCTGGAGGCCGGGGAACCCGATCAAGCCGCGGAGGACGCCGAGATGCTTTGGGAGAACTACCCGGGCTCCGAGTTGCGCGGTAACGCCCTCTTTTTGCTTGCGTACCTGGCATGGACGGCCGATCCGCCCCGCTACCGTCGCGCCGCCGACTATCTGTCCCGCCTGCGCGAAACGCTCCCGCCGGGGGTCGAGCACGCCCGCATCAGCCGTTTGATCGCCGACTGCTATTTCCTGAAGGGCGACCTGCAAACGGCCGCCGACGCCTACCGTCTAGCGCTGGACGAAGCCCGTCCAGCCCAGAAGGCTCCACTGCGCTACCAACTGGCGGAGTCACTGCGCCTTGCTGGGCAACTCGAAGCCGCGGCCGAGGCCATTGATGTCAAAACGTGGGGCTGGGAAAACACTTACTTCGGCCAGGCGAACTGGAACCTGCTGACCGAGCTCCATCGAGAGGGCCAGCTCGAAGTTGCCACCGAACGGACACGGCGACTGCTGAAAGGTGCTCCTGAAGCATTGGGCGCACCGCTGATCGAACGCCTCCGGTGGTTTCACGCTTACCTCGCCTTCCGCCAAGGCGACTGGGCGAGAGCCCAGGAAGCGGCCAAAACTGCCATCACCGCACTGGAGGCAATCGGTAGTAGCGATCCGACGCTGCAATCCCTCCTGGCGCACAACCGCCTGCTGCTGGCGCAAAGCCTTCTTCGCCAGAACCAGGCCGATGCCGCCTTGCCCCTGCTCGCCGAGCTGCGCGCGAGCGCGTTGGACACCGATGCCGCCGTACTGGCCTACTTTGAGCAGGCGCACCACTTCGCTAGTCGCTATCGGCTGGCCGACGCGCAGCTGCTGCTGCGCCAGATGGCCGATGCCCACCCCGAGCACCCGCAGGCCCCGGCAGCCCTTCTAGAAGCGGCCATGATTGCCGACCAGCAAGCGCTTGAACGGACCCAGAGCGAGGCGCTCGACATCCTGGCAACCTTCCTTCGGCGCTACCCGGAACACCCCCTTGTTTTCCAAGTGCTACGGCTCCAGGGCGATATCGCCCGCAAGCTCAATCGCTTCGATCTGGCCTTGGAGTACTACGACGCCATGGTCGACCGGTTTCCCGAGAGCGAACACCCGCTGTACCTTGCACACCTCGCGGCCGCCAACAGCCTGATCGCCCAGTCGACCCGGGAGCCGGAGAAAGCCGACATTGCCGCCGTGCGGCTCGACCGCGTCCTGAGCGACCCGCAGGCGCCCGTTGATGCGCAAGCCGAGGCAGGCTATCTTCTCGGCGCGGTCTACGCGCAACAAAACAACGACACGCGCGCCCGGGAGGTTTTCTGGCAGATGGCCCAGCGCTTCCTGCTGGACGAAAATCAGGCGCGCCAGCTCGGGGCCCGGGGGCGGTACTGGATCAGCCGCAACCTCTACGAGCTCGCCGAAATGCTGGTCGAGGCCGAGCGGCCGCTCGAAGCGCATCGCGCTTACCAGTTGATGGTGGAATACCAGCTACCCGGCAGCCGGCTCGCCAGTGCCCGAGCTGCTCGCCTCGAAGCTCCCGACAGCGCCCCCGAGATTAACTGAATGCTGCTTTGCCTCTGCCCAGATGGACGCCTTTCCCAGTCTTGACCTTGGCCTCTTCCAGTCCGGCGGGCCCTTGATGTGGCCCCTGCTGTTATTGAGCGTCATCGGCTTCGTTTTTTTCCTCGAACGAACGCTCTACCTGCACCAGGGCTCCAATGCCGCAGAGCGTTTCCTCGAAGGCATCAAAAATTCGATCCGCAAGCGGCGCCTGCTCGAAGCACTGACCGTATGTGAAGAGGCACCTGGCCCGCTGCCGCAAATTGTGAAGGCCGCTTTGCTCAACTACCGCGAAAGCCCCGAGAAGATGCGCCTGGCGGTACAGGATGCCGCTTTGACGGAGATCCCGCTGCTGGAACGCCGCATCGGCACCATCGCGGCGATCGCGAAGATCTCTCCGTTGATTGGGCTACTCGGTACCGTCCTTTCCCTGCTCACCGGCTTTTATGCCATGCAGGAGGCGGGGCCATACGCCGACGCGAGCGTGTTTTCCGGCCTGCTCGCGCAAGCCCTGGTAACGACTGCGGCGGGGCTGGGGATCTCAGCTATGGCCTACCTGGCTCACCACTTTCTCAATGCGCGCGTCCGCGCTATCGTTCAGGAAATGGAATGGGCGGCTGCGCAGGTTATGCAGTTCCTCCAGTCAGACCTGCCCGACGACCTCGAAAACGGTACGCCCCGGCCAGCACCGAGAGCGGAGCCAGCACCGGTCGAAGACCGCGAAACGGCAACGGGCGCCGCCCCCGCCCCCTCCACTCGCGCATGAGTCAGCTCCGTCCGCTCCAATTGCAGCGCGCCCTGCAGCCGCTTGACCGGCGATTGGACGTCGTGCCCCTGCTCGACATGCTTCTGCTCGCCCTGCTGACGCTCATGCTCGGCTCGCCCTTCGTTCTGGCACCAGGGCTCTCTGTTGGGCTGGAGGAGGGCTTTCAGTTGCCTGCGAGCCGGGGCCGCCCGCTCAGCGGGCTGCCAGCGGTGGCCGTTTTAACGGTCCGGGGGCCAGACAGTCTGCTCTACCGGGGGCGTTTTTTGACGCTGAGCGAGCTCGAAGCCCTGGAGCCCGGAACGCTTGCGATGCCGGATGAGGGCACCGTGTTACTCGTCCGCGCGCATCGGCAAGTCACCCTCGATACGTTGTACCGAGTGGCGGACTGGGCCCGCGCCGAGGGCTTCACCCAACTCCAGCTAGCCGGTCGCGGGGAAACGGTTGCCGATCCCTTTTCGGCGAATCCCGAGCCATGATCGACCCCGTTGACCGCCTCTCGTCCGTGCGGGCGCGCGTTCTCGGCTGGATCCTCGGGGTAACCGGCGTCTCGCTGCATCTCGCAGGCTTTTTTGTGCTGACTCTGCACTCGGAAGTTCCCGAGGAAAGCTCCCGCGGCTTCACCGCAGACATTGTCCTGCCAGCGGACAGTTCGAGAGGTTTCGAGGCGCTGGTTAGCGAACAGGCACTCTTGCAGGACACCGAGCCGCTGATCCTCCCCACGCGGTGGAATGCGCCAGTTCCAAAGCGTAATTTTGAAGTGCCGCCATCCGCAGCGGGGCTGCTCGCGCCGTTTCCGCCCGTGGTAGCCCTTCCCGAGCCACTGCCCGAGGAACGCGTTCTGCCCTACCCGCGCGAACAGGCCACACCACTTGACGTGCTCCAGCACCAGCCCGGTTGGCTGCGTGGCGCCTTTGAGGGGCCCGCCCTTCAAGCCCGTCCCCTGCCGGAGCGGCAGGGGCAGGTAGAGGTCCGAGATGCGGCTACGGGCCGCCTCCTCCGTTCGGAGACGCTCGACCTTCCTGATATGCCCGTCGGTGAGGACGAACTGTGGCAACCGGCGAGCTTCCTTTGGACGGTGGCCGAGCGGGCCGCAAGCGGACGCCCGCTGATTCGAGAAGGCACGGGAAACACGGATTTGGACGCCTACCTTCTCGACACGCTCACGACCCTGCCGCCTCTTGCCCGCCTCGGCCCGGGCACTTACGAGATCACTGTTGGCCCGTAGCCCGCTCCATTGGCGATCCATCGCCTCAGTGCGATCGAGTCCAATTCGCCGGTTTCTATGGCGGCCATCGCTAAGGTCTTCCTCTTCACAAAGCCGCTTCAGGAGCCGACGACGTTCGTGGCCGGGTTTCGGGGCTGGGATTGGTCATCGGAGGGTAGGCAGATATGAAAACAGCTCCCCTCGCCGGGGACGGAGTCGAGTGACACCTCGCCGCCATTCATCCGCACAAAGTCTGCGACGATGCTGAGCCCAAGGCCGGTCCCCGGGCGACGCTCCCCGGGCACGCGGAAAAAACGTTCGAAGATACGGTGGTGGTACTCTGGAGGGATGCCTTTGCCGCGGTCCTGAACGTGAAATCGGACTTCGCCATCGATGTGTTCCACCGACACAGTCACCGGCGCGTCACTAGGTGAATACTTTAACGCGTTTGAAATCAAGTTGGTGAGGGCGTAAATCATGCGCTTGAGCTCGACGCGGATCATCGGGAGGTCTTGTGGACAGGCGATCTCAACCCGCTGCCGGGTCGGCTGCAGCGCAGGTGCACTTTCGTCGACCGCCTGTTCGAGCAGATCGCGCGGATGAATTGGCGTGCGGTTGAGGCCGCCTTTGCTCTCCTGAAAGCGGATGACATCAAGGAAAAGGTGGATGGTCCGCAGGAGCTTGTCCATTTCACTGGTTGCGACGGAGAGCAGCTGCCGCTGCTCGTCGGTAAAGTGCGGCCCCGGGCTCTCGTTCAGCATCCGAAGCGCGAGCTGGGCGCTGGTTACCGGTGTTTTCAACTCGTGGCTGGCGGTACCGAGCATGTCGGAGCGCACCTTGTCCAGTAAGTACATTTCGGTGACGTCGTGAAGAATGACCGTGGCGCCCTGCCCTTCGCCGAGCACGCTGATCCGCGGCAGGTAGTGAAACTCCTGCTCGCGGACGCGGTGCAGCAGCACATCGTCCATGGAGTTCGGGTAGTAACCGTCGCCACTGGTGAGGTGCTCGCGGATTTTGAGCAACACCGCCTCCCCCACAGGCGCGCTGAAGAGGTGGTCGCGGAAAAAGGCCTCGCCCGAGGCGTTCGAACCCACCAGCTGCAATTGACTGTCCACGACAAACATGATTTCCGGAACGCTGTCGACCACCTGCCGCAGCTGCTCCGCAAGCCGCTCCGCGGATTCTTTCTGCGCCTCGCGTTCCGCGTTGGCAGCGGCCAGCTTGGCCTGTTCCTTGCGGAGGTGCTCCAGCGTCTCCAGAAGCTCGATATTCTGCTGCGCGAGCGCCTCGGCGGGTGAGGTCGCTTTCCAATCGCGCACCAGCTGCCGTGAGAGCTTTTCCAGCTCGCTCTGGCTGGGAAAGGGACGATCGAGCGCCTGAACGAGCCTGACCTTCGTGCCTTTCCCGGGCTCGCTCTCAATCTGGACATCGGTAAGGATACGTTGACAACCGACGATGCCGAGCCCCATGCCGCGGCCGCTTTTAACCCTGCCGCTGAGGACGCCGGGCAGGTCCGGCATGCCAGGGCCCTGGTCGATAATCTCGACCACGAGCGCACACTGGCGCCCCCACGGTTCGAGGCAAAAATGGGTGCGGCCGCCGCCGGCGTAAACGTAGGCGTTGCGGGCGATCTCGGAAACCGCTGTGGCGAGCTTGGTCTGCGAGATAGTGTTCAGGCCGAGGGATTGCCCGAGACCCCTGGCGCGCTG
>JBHJGW010000338.1:0-18586 GCA_050331415.1 Opitutales bacterium
GGCTTCGCGCGGGTGCGACTTGAGGGCGTCGTAAAACTTGCGGCGGGCGTGTGCCATGCAGCCCAGGGCGGTGACGCCGTGGTTCGTCAAAACGTGCGTTTCGTACGCGCCGTAGGCGTCGGACTGGAGCAGGCCCTTGTACCCATCGAGCAATGACGGCAGCTCGCCGTGACGGCGCGAGAGCCGCCAGTCGAAGACGACATCGCCGTGCGGGCGCGAGATGGCCCAGAGCCAGCCCTGCTCGGTTCTGCCTTTCTTTTGATCGGGGTCGCAGTAGCGCACTGGAGTCTCGTCGGCCTGCACGTAGCCGCCGCTGAGCAAGTCGCTTCGCATGTAATTGTAAATGGGTTTGAGCCATTCGGCGACCGCCTCGACCCAGTCTGCCATGGTTTTTCGTGACAGTTGAGCGCCCCACATGGCTGAGGCTTTTTCCTGCCGGTAAAGCGGCATGTGCTGCACGTATTTATTCAACACAACCCACGCCAAAAGTCCCGCCGAGGCGTAGCTGCCGTCGATCACGCGCTTGGGCGCAGGCGCGATCACCGGCGGCTGCGAGCGATCCGCTTTGCGGCGATACTTGGGACGCACGATGCGGCGCTTGAAGAGCTTGGGCGGGTGGATATCGACCTCGAAGGTTTCCTCCTCGGTGATCCGCTCAAAGGCTTCCGGCTCGGCAGCAACCTCCTCGGGCTCAACGACCACCGTTTCCTCCACGGGCAAGTCCTGGAAGCGCTCGGCGGGAGCCTCGTGCTTGCCCGCCTTCGGTTTGCGACGTTCGTAAGTGATGCTTTGCGCCTCGTGCCGCTCAACCAGCGCTTCGAGTTCATCAAGTTGTAAACGCAGCTGAGCCGCATCTAGCCGTTCGCTTTTGCCTGAGCCAAACAATTGCTTTTTTAGCCACGCGATCTGCTCTTTGAGAAGCGATACTTCCAGCTTCAGTCGCTGGTTTTCTTCCCAAACTGCATCGGCGCACGGCACGCATGTATTCAAGCATCACGACACAGTGACGTCAAGCCTCAACCTTCATACCACGCCTTCAATGTTCCATTTTTGAGGTCGATTCCGTTCATCAACATCGTCAACGCCGCCGGGGTGATTGAGAGCTTGCGCCCATCGCTGCCCAGCGGCCAAGTCAGCCGCCCCTGCTCGATGCGTTTGGCCAGCACCCACACACCTGTCCCATCGAAGTAAAGCAGCTTCAGCCGATTGCGAGCCTTGTTGGTGAAGGCAAACACCGCACCGCCCTTGGGATCCTCGCCCAAGTGATCGCGCGCCACCGCCCACAGCCCATCAAACTGCTTGCGCATGTCCACCGGCTCCACCGCCAGGAACACCCGGAGTTGGTTCGGCAACGTTAGCATCGCAAGGCCTTGACCAAAGCCGCCAACGACACCGCATCCCCGCCGCGTAACACCAACCCGTCCGGGAAGCGTACCTCCAGCGCGACCGCGGGCGAGGACGGCATCGTCACCTCATGGAAAAGTGTTTTGCGATCCGGGCGAGCTGAAGACGCCTCCGCCTGGCGCTTCTGACGACGCTGCTTCAGCCAAGACACAAACGTACTGTAGACAAGCCCCTCACGACGGGCAAAAGCCGCCTGAGTCAACCCGCTCGCATCATACAACTCCAGCAATCGCTCACGCTCCAAGCGACGCTCAATCCGCCGCACCCCACAATCGCGATTCAAACCCGTCTCCACCAAATCCACTTCCATCAACCGACATTACCAGAATCGAACGCCATCGGTAAGGGGGACGAAGCCCGGACGCTTACATTAGGCGGTATTTTGCATGGTATTTGCTTATCTGAGTCGATGGCACGTAAACGGATAAAATTGACCGGGTCTGAGGCATGCGCCCAGGTTCGGCATTGGCTGGAGACCAACCAGCATGTGGAGGTTCGCGACCGACTTCGGGCGCTTGATTTAGGTTTTGGCGGTCAGCATTCTTATGCGCAGATTGCAACGATGGTCGGGCGCAGTCGCTCGGCGGTTCAGGAGTGGTTTGGCTGGTACCGGCAAGAGGGCCTGGAGGGCATCCTTGGTCATCGCAAGGGCCATGGCGGCGGAGCCCCCGAAACGGTCAACAGCGACGCAATCCGCGCGAGCTTGGAGGAAGGCCTCAAGGCCGGCAAATGGCGCACGGCGGAGCAGGCGCGGCGGGACCTGGAGGCGGCCCACGGCAGCGAAGGTGTCACGACTTTCAAGTACAAGACGGTCTGGAGGTGGTTAAAAAACTTGGGTGGGACGATGCGGGTCCCGCGTCCCACCCACCGCCAAAAGGACCCCGAAAAAGCGGAGGTGTTTAAGCAAGATTTCTTCGATAAGCTTCTACAGGTCAACGTGAAACCAAACCGCCCCATCAAAGTTTGGTTTGCCGACGAAGCCCGCTTCGGACTGCTGCCGATCATCCGCAAGGCCTGGACCTTGCGCGGCCTGCGCCCCCTCGCACCCTACGCTACGAAGTACCAGTGGAGTTACCTCTACGGGGCTCTCGACGTGGTGGACGGGGAGATGGTCAGCAGCATCACCTCCGGGGTCGACCTGCCCACGACCGAAGCATTCTTGCAGGAAATTTGTAAGGAGTTCCCACGACACGAGCACATCGTCGTGTGGGACGGAGCCGGTTTTCACCACCGCGAGGATCACCCGGACCTGCCCCCGCAAATCCACCTCGTGCGCCTGCCGCCTTACAGTCCTGAACTCAATCCCATCGAGAAACTTTGGGACCTGATGCAGGATGAAACCTGCAATCAGCTCTTCGACGACATTGAGCAGCTCGAGGAAAAACTCACCGAGCTCCTTGAGGGCTGGTGGACCCGAGCCCAACGCGTCCTCAGCCTCGTCGGCAACGGCTGGCAACACCTTCAAGCAAACGCTACCTAGAAATCCAAAATACCGCCTAATTCAGCGAAGTGGTATAACAGGTGTCTGAGCACGCCCGGATGCGGCTCCGCGTGCAGGGAACGCTCCTCGAAGAAGCGGCGAAAATAGACGTCCACCCGTCCGTCGGCTCCGGGGAGCCTCAGCATGGCCGCGACCGGCAGCTTGGCCTCAGCGAGGGCTGTGGGCACGTCCTTTCCGGAAAACTGGAGCCAACTGTGGGTCCAGCCAGTCTCAGGGTTGCCATAGCGTTGCTGGCTTCCCGGGGGCCAGATGAAGAGGCCCGAGGGGGCTCGCACACTGTCCTCGGGCGAGCTGCCGGCGTGGACCTCATCATGAAAAAAGATCAGCAGCCAACGCGGCAGGCCTTGGGGGTAGTGCAGCATCCCGGGAGGCATGGATTCCCGCCAACCCATCGACCGGACCCGAATTTCCGGCTCGCCGTCCGCCGCGGGCTCAGGTTCTCGATATATCCGCGCTAGCATGAATCCGAAGATATGCTAAACTTTTCCGAAGCCAAGCCATTCTCGTGAACGGCGCGATTTGATAAACTGCGAGCATGAAAACACGGATCGGAATCCTGGGCACCGGCTTTATGGCCGGGCAACACGCTCAACGGCTCTCGGCGTTAGGGGAAGCGGAGGTTACCGCAGTCGGCGGCAGAACAGAGGAGTCGGCCCGCGCCTTTTGCGAACGACAGGAGCTGACCACCGCCCACGCCTTCGGGGATTATCGGGCGCTGATTGAGTCCGGCCTTGTGGACGCCGTGTATTTTTGCCTTCCCCCCTTCGCCCACGCCGGGGAAGTCGAACTCGCCGCCGGGAGGGGGCTGCATGTTTTTCTCGAAAAGCCCATCGCGCTCAACAGCGCCGCCGCGAGCCGTATGGTGGCGGCCATCGAGGCGGCGGGCGTCATCAGCCAGGTCGGCTTCATGATGCGTTTCAGCCAGGCGGTCCGCACGCTCAAGCAACGCATCGACTCCGGGGAGGCCGGGCGGCCCTCGCTCTTCACGGGCCGCTTCTGGATCAACATGGACGGCTCCGAGTGGTGGCGGGACCGGGAGCGCTCCGGCGGTCAGATCTACGAGCAGACCATCCACCTTTACGACCTCGCCCGCTACCTGTGCGGGGAGGTCAGCGAGGCCTTCGGGCGCATCGCAAACCTTCAGCACGAAGGCGTGGCGGGCTACACGGTCGAAGACACCAGCGTCGGCCTCGTCCGCTTTGAGAGTGGCGCGCTGGCGTCCATCACGGGCTCGAACTGCTCCGTGCCGATGCACTTTTTCGCCGACTTCCGCATTGCCTGCGAGAAGCTCACCCTCGAGTACCGCTGTTATGGGCAGCCGTGGGTCAAGCCCGACGAAGCCACCTTTTACCCTGTCGAGGGGGAAGCGGAAACCGTTTCCCAAACCGCCGATTGCTTCGGTGAGGAAGACCGTCACTTCATCGAGTGCATTCAGGCGAACCAGCCGACCCTTTGTCCCGCCCGCGACGGCCTCGCGGCCATCGAGCTGGTCGAACAAGTCCTCCGCAGCCAACCCTAATCTCCACCCCGCATGAACCTTCTGATCAATCTCCCACCCGACTTCTTCACGCAGCCCGAGCTGCAGGACCGCTTTGCGGATCTGAAGGCACGCTTCGACGTGCGCCTGACCTCACACAATACCCCGGAAGAAATCGAAGCGGACCTGGCGTGGGCGGAAGCGGTCATCATGTGGTCCTGGCCGGTGCTCGACGAGGCGCTGCTGGCCAAAGCGGGATCGCTACAATACGCGGGACACATCGACATCGGGCAAACGGGAGCCGCCGCCGAACTAAACGCAGGGATTCCCGTTTCGGTTTCCCGGGCAGGATTCTCTCCCGCCGTGGCGGAAATGGCGCTGGGTCTGATCCTCAGCAGCCTCCGCCGGATTTCCGATTACCAGGCGGCCATGCGGAATGGCTCCGAGAGCTGGGTGGAGGCCTTCCCAAAGGACATCGACCCGCTCGAACGTGAGCTGACGGGTCGCTCCGTCGGCATCATTGGTCTGGGACGCGTCGGCCGCCGCCTCGCGCATTTTTTAAAAGCCTTCGAGGTCGAGCTGAAAGTCGTTGATCCCTACGTGCCCGACTCCGTGCTCACGGAGTTCAAGGCCGAACGCATGGACATCGGCGCGATGATTCCGGCGTGTGATGTGGTCGTGCTCTGTGCTGCCAGCAACGAGGGCACCCGCCGCCTGATCAACGCCGACCGCGTTGCCCAGTTCCGTCCGAACGCTGTGTTGATCAACGTAGCCCGGGCTAACCTGGTCGATTACGCCGCCCTGAGCCAGCGTTTGGAGCAGGGAGACCTCATCGCGGCCCTTGACGTTTTCGAGCAAGAGCCTTTGCCCGCCGACGCTACCCTCCGCAAGCTCCCCAACACCTACCTGACCCCGCACCGCGCCGGCGGCCTCATCCGCTCTGTGCAGCGCAACCTCGACTGGCTCATCGAAGACCTCGACCGCCACCTGAATGGCCAGCCACGCCAGCACACGCTGACGGAAGCCATGATCCCATCCCTTGACACCTGAGAGGCATCAATCCGCAAAAAATTGCCTCTGAAGAAAGATACGCCCCGAGAGGTGCCTGAATCCCAAACTATGCTATGGCCAAACCGAATGGGAGGATTCCTGGGGATTGGATGTTGGCGGTGAGGTCAGGTTCGACGCCGAGACCGGCGCGTACACGTCAGCACCTCCGTTCGTTTTTCTTACCGCTCCATCTCATGATGACCTTTCTGCACCTGACCACCGTCGTTCGACCCGCAACCGTTCCTCTGGGCGAGATCGTCGAGGGCGCTGCCGCATTTCGACTTACCGACGCAATCGACCCCTTTCTGGACGCCACCGTTGAGGTCGAGGTTTCTGCCCCCAGCGGCCGTGCGATAATTCTACCGTGCTTCTGGGCTGGCGGTGATCTGATGAAGTTCCGCTACGCCGTCAGCGAACCCGGTCCGCACCGGTTCGCCTTCCGGGTTGCTGCCGGAGCTCTCGAGCTTACCGAGGGAGCCACGGGCAGTTTTGCGGGATCTGAGACAAAGACGGCCAATGAGCTGTTGCAGGCAGGTGCCCCACGCATGTCCGCCGACTGCCGCCAAGCGCTGCGGCCAGCAGCCACCCGCAAGAGACCAAAGACAGAAACGAGGATACAATTTGCAAGATGCAATCACTCCAGCGCCACGTATCCCTGTCAAATTACCCGACCAAAGCCGATTGGCTGAGGCAGGTTGAGCCAGCCCCGGCAGCCGCATCTTAACCGGCTGCCGGAGCCGTACCCGCATCGGTTGCAGTCAAACCCTCTCGACTGCAACCGACAACACGTTACTGCCCGTTACAAAGTGTGCTGACCTCCGCAGCGGTAAGCGCCCGGTTCCAGACGGCAAAATCGTCCAGATAGCCAGCCAAGGTGCCGGGGGCCGTACCGTCATGGTAGAGACTGCCCCCGTTGACGCCGCCGAGGCCTCCGTCGTCACCATGATTCCACAGCTGCATGCCGAGGTCGTTGCTAACGTCGAATTCAACGCCGTCGAGGTACGCTCTGAAGGCGCCCGAGTTCAGGCGGGTGGGGTCTGCGGTAGCGTCGAGCACCAGGGCGACGTGGTACCACTGTCCCGCCGATATGCCCTCAACGCTGCGCCAGGTTCCGGGCCACGTGTCGACATCGTCGCCATCGAGGTTTCGGTCCCATCCTCCCGCGTAGAGGGTCGTTCCGTCGACGTAGAGGTTCAGGCCACGGATGCCGCCGCCTTCCTCAAAGAGCAACTGACGGCCCGACGTCGTATCCAGGGCAAACCAAAGCGAGATGGTCCGCTGCTGGAAGGGCGCGTTGCCATTGTTGAAGTCGGCCTGGTCGGCGATGGTCACGAGGTCGGTACCACCGTTCAGGCGAACGGCGCCTTCGAACTGTCCGACCCCGCTTTCGATGGCCGCTCCGCCGGAGAGGCCGAGCGTCAGGTTGCCATCGTTATCGGAAACGTCCACATCGAAGGGGACATGCCCCAGGCGTGCCGTGGCGTCGACCAGCCCAACCGTTGAAGCGTCGGCTGACGGTCCGCCGCCCAAGACAACGTAGGCTACCTGCTCGGTGGTATGCCCGCGCTCGCTGTCGCTCAGCTGGTCTTCGTCGATCACCAGATCGAGGTTGGCGGTCGAGACCGGGCTGGTGCCGAACAATGCCGCCCAGCCGCCGTCAGAGCCGTCCATTGCCGCCGAACTGACCACTGCGGTGGATGCGCTGCTCAGGCCCGTCAGAGCGTAGCCGAAGGGCGGCGTGTTGCCCATGCCCTGCACGGTGTCGGCGCCTGTGCTGGCGGAATACTCGAAACCGTCGATCGTGCCGGAGCCCGCCTCGAGCAGGATAACGCCGAGCGTCTCGTTCGCCCGGCTTGTGACGGGATCCTCTCCGACATGCTTGCCCACGTAAATAGAACTGCCGCTGGCCGGGTTGCCCTGCGAGCCGTCGCTGGACCAGAAGACCGACCAGTTCGGATCGTTCTCCGTCATCACCTGCCCGAGCACGACCAAGTTGGTGTAGCTATTCGACGGGCTGACGAACTCCATGTCCGCACTGCTCCACGTGTTCTTAAAGCTCGTACCCGTGGAGGTCACCTTCAGAGCTTCCAGGGTAACGCCATCGCTGGCGGGAGTATAGATGCCCTCCTCGAGCACCAGGTAGTGCACCCTGTAGCCGCCGCTAAGGGCAAAGCCGTTGGGGTCCTGAACCTTTAGCTCGAAGCTGTTGCCGGAGGCGTTGCGGACCCGAGGCACCGCCGTTGCGTCAGCGGTGCTCCCGTAGGCGACGGAGGCGACGACGACCATCGAGCTGTAGTTCTCGGCCAAAGTAACCGTCTGCCAGGTGCTGTCGGTGTTCAGCACGACCCCCGTGGCCAATTTCATACTGGTCGGCGGCGCCGGATCCACGGTAAGGGAGAGGCTGGCGGTATCGCTGTCGTTATCGACATCACTCACCGTGACGTCGAAGGTTTCCCCCCCGCTACTGGTCGGCGTACCGCTGAGTTCCCCCGTGTCCGGATCAATTCCCAGCCAGGCTGGCGCCCCGGACAGGCTCCACGACAGTGTGCCATTTCCGCCTGTAGAGGAGACGGAGGCGCTGTAGTCGGCCCCCTGAGTGGCGTTGGGCAACGTGGTGGTAGTGATTTGCGGCACCGTATCCTCGGGCGTCACGCTGATCGTCAGCAAGGCGCTGTCCGCGTCCCCGTCGGCATCTGTCGCGAAGAAGGTCACATCAGTGGCGCCCGCACTTGTCGGGGTCCCGCTGAGGTCGCCGGTGTTTGCATTTAGGTTCAGCCAGGCCGGAGCGCCTGCCATCGTCCAGCTAATCGGAGCGTCTCCGCCACTCGAGCTGAGCAAGGCGCTATAGGCAACGTTGACCTCCCCGTCCGGCAGGCTTGCTGTGGTGATTGTCGGAAGGCTGTCCACCGTGATGACGACGGTGTCGGTACCCGTCGCGCCACCGTCGTCCGTGACCGTCAGATCGATGGTATGGGTGCCAACCGAAAGGCCGACCGTCGGATTTGCACCAGTTGCAATCTGCGAGCCGCCTTCTTCCCAGACATAGCTCACGATCGTGCCGTCACTGTCGCTCGATCCAGAGCCGTCCAAGGCCACGTTTTCGCCACCGCTGCCGTCACTATCCGGAACGTTCTGGTCGGGGCCGGCATCCGCCACGGGTGCAAGGTTGCCAGGACCGGAATCCGTACTGACCACGATGTTATCGAAGATCGCCGGATCCTGATAGGTCTGGAGGAAACCGATCGTACCGCCGGACAAAGCCGCTGGAGTTGGTGCGCTGAGGTTAACCGTTCCATTGACGGGGTCGGAAGCGGTCACGTTGATCGAACCGCCGTTCGTCACCGAGATCGACACATCAACGGTCTCTCCCTGGGCATAGCTGACACCTTCGATCTCATCGACGATCGTCTCCGTCCCGGCCACGCGCTGGACCAGTCGCCAAGCGGGCCCGCCGTTGAAGGTCAGCGTACCGTAGAATGCGATGAAGTTGTTGTTGTCGACGTAATAGACAAAGCCGCCTTGCGGATCATCGTCCCCGGAGCTCATCTGGAATTCGAACGTATAGTCACTCCAGCCAAAGCCATTGTCATACGTGATCCAGTTCTCGCCGCCCGTGTTGTTCGGGAAGATGAGCTGACCATTCGATGCGGACCAATTGGTTGATCCGGATTGCACCGTCCAGTCACTGATATCGTTGTCGCTGAAGTCGTCCGCATAGAGCGTGCTGCCGCCTGGAGCCGGATTCACCGTAACGACCAGAGTATCCGTGTCGCTCGCGCCATCGTCATCGGTGACGGTCAGCGAAATTGTGTGCGTGCCGACGCCGAGGCTGACGGTCGGCGCAACGCCCGTGGCGATCTGCGATCCGCCCTCGGTCCAGACGTAGCTGGTCAGGGTGCCATCGCTGTCACTGGAGGCTGAGCCATTGAGCGACACGCTTTCGCTGCCGCTGTCATCCCCGTCGGTAACCGTCTGGTCGGGACCAGCATCGGCTACCGGGGCGTTGTTGGCGGCTGCGTTCACCGTGATGACCACGGTGTCGCTATCCGTCGCGCCCTCGTCATCCTCGACGGTGAGCGTGATGGTGTGAACGCCCACGCCAAGGCTGACCGACGGAGTTGCACCCGTGGCTAACTGGGTGCTGTTCTCTTCCCAGACATAGCTGACGATCGTACCATCGCTGTCGCTCGACCCCGTGCCGTCCAGCGTCACGCTCTCGCTGCCATTGCCATCCGAATCCGTAACCGTTTGGTTCGGACCCGCCTCGGCAATCGGGGTAAGATTCGTGCTGCCGCCGCCTGTGATCGGGCTGAAGGCAACCGCAACGTAAGCCGCGCGCGTATTGTTGAAGGAAACCGTCTGGGTTGGGTTCGAGGAGGTGTCAACTTCGAAGCTGGTGGCGTGGGTCGCGCCACCGCCCAGGCCGCCGTCGGCCCACGACTCCGTTTGCCCGCCGCCCCAGGCAAGGCTGCTCGTCACGTTGTTGTTCGTGGTAATGGCGTCTACCGCGAAGCTGGCGCTCGGCGCGCCGGTCAAAGTAACGCTCGTGCTGGAGCCGCTACTGACCGAGTCGGAACCGGTCGCCGCGATAGGATTGGACTGTTCGATGCCTGAAACGACGTAGTAGGCCATCGAGGGTCCATTGAACGGATTCGAAGGCCAGCTCGCGTTGATCGACGCGGTCGTCGCCGGCGGGTTGACAAGATACCAGATCGATACATGCGAGGCCCCTTCGGAGATGGCCGCCGCCTGGGTCAGGCTTTGTCCGCCAAAAGTCATCGCCGAAACTTGGGCGCCAGATTCGCTGCCGACGGTTACGACCAGGACCCGGTTTGCCACGTCCGGAACCGTCACCCCGGAGAAACTGCTCGATCCGCCGCTGACGGTGATGGGGCTTCCCCCGGAGGCTTCGACGATGGCCGGAATAGCGTTCACGGTGAGCGAGAAAGATTCGGTGTCCGCGTCCGAATTGGCATCGGTCACGATCACGTCGAAGTTGAAGGTCCCGCTCGACGTTGGCGTTCCGGAGAGTTCGCCTGTGTTCGGGTCGATGCTCAACCACGAAGGCGCACCTGAGAGCGACCAGGTCAGCGGTTCTTCTCCGCCGAGAGACTGAACCGTCACGCTGTAGGGCACCGTGATCCCCACGTCGGGCAACGCCGTGGTGGTTATGACCGGAACACCGCTCGCGAACTCGATTCGGCCATCGATCTGGCGCACGTACTCGACCAGATTGTTCTGGTCGGTCTCGTTGAGCGCCAATACGCGGCGGTGGGCATCGGCAGCGGCAAGGTCGTCTGCGGTGCTGACCGTCACGTTGTCCACCAGAAGGTTATCCCCGGTGGTCGATTCGATCTCGATGGTGTTGGAGGTGCCTTGGGTCAGGGTGACGTTCTCGATAAAGACCGTCATGACATACTGATCAGCATTGGATGCGGGGACATTGAGCGCGTAGGCGGTGCCGTTGACACGGACTTCCCCGGAAACCGCCTGGCCGCCACTGGTTGACGCGTCACCCGCGCGAATGGTCAGCGCTCCGGTGCCTCCGGAGCCACCGTCGATGCCGGAAAGGCTGAGGGTGTCTCCAGAGGAATCGAGCTCGACGCCTTGCTGGCCGTGGAGGGTGATGCCCGAATAGAGCGAGCCCCCGCTGATGTTGCCGCTTTCAGCCTCGATCGTCACCCCGCCAGCCTGGCGGAAGACTTCGCTGAGGCTCCGGGCGGCGCCGTCGTGCAAATAGGGCGCCGTATTCCAAACGCCGAGAAGGGTTGGTGTGTCCACCCCTGGCAAGGGGCCACTGTCAAGCCGCTGGCCCGAAGTCGAGCGGATCGTACCGACGTCGTGGAGATTGCCGAGGCCAACCATGCTGTCGGTATAGTCCGGGCCGGAGTGGCAGCTCATGCAGTCCATTCCGGCGGACTCAAAGACGGCCTTGCCCGCGAGGGCCTCAGTGGTGAGGCCACCGTCAGACCCCCGATAAGGACTGCGTGGCAAGCTCGAGTTCCCCAGCGAAGTCAGGTAGGCGGCGAGGGCCGCCATCTCAGGATCGCCTGCGTTGGGCTCACCCAGCGGCGCATTTGGCGTAACCCCGTGCGGGAAGCCGGTTCCGTCGAATTGGTTGACGATATCCAGCAGGAAGTCCTCGATCTCGTCGAAGTTGCCCGACCAGTGGACGTTGCCGTGGCCCATCCCGCGACGCCCGCGGAGGTCGACGGTGTTACGGAGACCTTCCCCGCGCTGGGTGAAGTCCCACACCACGCCGTCCTGGCTGCCGTCGACGTGGCAACTTGCGCAGGAGATGTAGGACTCGAAACTCATGCGGTTTACCCCGTTGGGCCCGCCCTCGTCAGCAGCGTTGTAGAAGATCTGCTTGCCCAAGAGCACGTCCGCGGTCATGCGCTCGTTGGCCACAGTCACCACGTCGGTGCGGTTGGGCGTTAGGTCGCCGCCCTGGAAGAAGTTCGTTAAATTGTGGACGGTTGCGCTGCGCCCCATCAGATTCTTGGTAATGATCTTGTTGGTCGCGAAGTCGCTGACAATGGCCTGAGGCGCGAGGTCGGTGCGAATACGCCCAATCTGTGACTTGCTGGTTTCCGAGGCCGGAGTGCTGACGAGCTCGAGATTGTCGAAAATCGAAATCTGGTTGGAGCCCTGGAGGGCGACGAAGGCGTAGTCACCGCGATCACTGAAAGTGACTGCCACCGGAGAATCGGCGTTGTCGATGTCGATGCGATGATCGAGCGACTCAGCATTACTGGAAAGTTCGATGCGACCGACCATGGCGCGCACGGTCTGGTCGTGCGTCATGTCGCCGAGGAAGAGGCTTCCGTTGATGGAGTCCACCTTGACGGCGGTGTACCAGGCAAACTGCCCCTGCGGATCTATCGTGACGCTGGCGACATAGTTGGGCACGCCTGGGCCCTTGTTGCCCGTACGGTCGGCCTGGTCGCCGGAGAGGAAGTAGGTTTGGTTCAGTGTCAGGGAAGCGGCATCGACATCCCAGATCTGGCCCGCCGTGGCACCGGAGATGAACCGGGTGACGAGGACGCGCGAACCATCGGCGGTGACTGCAATGCCCCGCGGTGTCGGGCCGAGAGCAAGCGAGCCGGAGAGGTTGCGGCTGCTCGCGTCGTAGGAGAGCAGCCCTCCGTTGCCGAGGGTCTCCTGGGTCGCGCCGCCACGTGCCTCGATCGTGGTGTAGACGGTCGAACCGTCCGGACTTGAGACGATCCCGATGGGGGCGCTGCCGTAGCCGGTACCGATCGTCTCGACAAGGTTTCCGCTGCTATCGAGGACCACGATCGCGTCGGCATCGTAGCAGGCCACCCAAAGGTTACCCGAGCTGTCTTGAGCGATCGCGCGGGGATCGACCGTCTGATCACCAGAGGCAAGCAAGGCGCGCAGGTCGATCTCGAGCTCTTTGGCGTCGGTGACGGCATTGAGCCGGGTCACGGTGTCGTTGTCCGGGTTGACCATCCAGAGCTTGCCAGCGACGGCATCGAGAACAATGTGCGAACTCGTCGTTGGGCGGTTGCCGCTAATTGCCGGGGCGACGGTAAGGGTGTAGCTGACGGTGGCCGTAGCGCTCGTATCGCCAACTTCGCGCACCTGAATCTTGGCAGAAAAGTGGCCCGAAGACGTGTAGGTGTGCGTGAAAGACGTCTGCGAAGTCCACGCCGTACTCGCGCTGCCATCGCCTGCGGTGAAACGGTATTCGAGGGTCGCGCTGCCGTCGGGGTCAAACGCGCTTGCGGTGAAGGTCACACTCTGGCCGGGATCGACCGGCGACGTACTGGCGTCGAAGCTGGTGATCTCTGGAGGCAGGTTGGATGGCGTGTCGGCTTTGGTGCGGAAGGTAAAGGAGTACCCGATAATGCCGTTGCCAGCGGCGTCTTTAATGCCGCCGGCAGGCACCACGACTTCGTACTCTGTGTCGAATTTCAGCCACTCATACGGGGTGAGGGTCAGAATGTCGTCGTAACCGAAGCTGTGCCAGCAGCTGACGAGCTCGCCGGTGGCGACTTCGCGCAGCATGATGGATTCGCCATAGACTATCGTGGGCGACTCCAGCGTTTCGTGAATCATCAGGCTGACCGGCGCGCCAACCGGGTAGTCGGTCGTGTTTTGCCGGGGCATGTGGTAGGCGACGAATGGCGAACGGGTATCGGGCTCGGCCTGGTGGGCCCAGACGCCAATAGCGTCCTTGTCGGTGGCGCTGAACGGCCCGGTCAGGAGCAGGTTGCCCAGGGGCAGGTTGAACTGGCTGGGGTCGCACTCGCCGCTGGGGCTACCCGCAGGCCGCGGGATATAGACGTCCTCGAAGTCCGGATTCCCAGCGACACCATCGTCATCCCAGTCAAGCATCAATTCGATTTCACGGGTCTCGAGATTGACCTTGGTACCCCAGGCAAATGCGTACTCGTCCTGAAACTGCACATACGGCACGCTGCCGTTCTGCAGCACGTCAATACGGTCGACGATGGTCAGGTTGGTCGGGTCGGAGTAGTCGATGAGCGTGCAGCGATCGTCGACCCGCGACCACAATACGATGTAATTGCGCCAGAGCATGCCGATGTAGGCCCCTTCAGGACCATTAATCGCGTCGAGCAACTGGGGATCCTGTGGCGCATCTTCAAACGTCGGCGAAATGTCATAAACGGCGACACCCTGTTTGGTATCATCGGCCATCACAAAAAGCAGGTTCCCGAGGATGGTGCGTACGCCGCTGGTGATGCCGTGATCGGCGACTTCGTCCCAGTTGGCGATGAGTTCTTCACCGCGGTGGATCTGACCAGTAATATTGTTGCCGCTGTATTGCGTCCATTCGAATCCGAGCCGCCAGGGCCATTGTACAATGCTTTCCCCCCCCGGGAAGTTCTGGGTTGCGAAAAGCTGCTTGCGTGGGTTTCCGAAACCGGAATCGACATAGTTAACCCCATCTGAGATGTAGCGAATCTGAGTACCGAGGAATTCGCCGGTTTTGGCGTAGGCATGGGTGCCGTGCCCCGCATCCATGAATGGGGGAGTGGGTCGACCAGTATGGGCCAGAGAGCTCGGGTCGCTGGGATCGGTAAACTCCAGTTCGCGCGGATTCGCCCCACCTACGTTCTGCGCATAGATATAGCCATTGTGATAGGCTAGAACGGTCGTGCGACTTTCATTTGGGAGGCGCGCATACAGCCTGCCGACTTCCAAGGTCTGGTCGTGCGGAAAGCGTGGCGTCAACGCGGGGACCTGCGGATTCGTGTCCGAGATGACGAACGGCGCGAGCGACGAAGGATCGTCGACAATGAAAAAATTCTGATTGGCCAGACCTCCGTAGAAATACAGACGGAAGGTTATCGGCGAGGTAACGTTCTGGAATCCGAGATACTTGAGATAGGTCGGCGTGCCGCTGCCAGTCGTGTTTCCGAAATACTCCTTCGCCAGAGTCGTAGAGTAGCCATCGGCGCTAGAACGCAGCTCACCCGTCAAGAGCTTATTTTTATTGGAGCTTCCGATGAAGCGGATGCTCTCGATGTCGATAGCGGTATTCGGTGTAACCGTAAATTCGAGGTACACGCCATTGGCTTGCGCATCCGCGAAGTCAGCCGCCTGGGTAAGATCGTAGCGGACCTCCGTAGAGATTCGCAGAGCGATGCCAACGCCGGGTCCTGTGGTGATGGCCGACGGTTGGACCGAGCTGGCGTTACTGTCACTGTTCCAGGTACTGGCGGGATTATCTGACGGGTGATCCCACGTCAGAAGGTCCGCCGCCGGAACAGCAAGAGGGCTCAATAAGGATACCAAGACCAGGAAAAGGCGCCTGGCTTGAGGTTGCGGAGATGGAGTTGGGCTCATCGGAGTTATTGGGGTAAGGACTTTGAGAGAGAAAAGCGGCCGGGCGGTTGCCGAAGCGGGCGGATGGCTGTGAAAACCGAACCGGTGGGAAAAAGCCCGCAAGCGCCTGAGCCTGTCCCCAACGAGGGGACCACGAGGCTGGACGAGCTAACAGGACGGCGCTTCGCATTCCGGGAAAAAGTATTAGGCCACAATTGAGTGGTTCGCCCTGGGTGACCGTTACCTACCTCAGAAGATAGAAAACGAGAAAGTACGGCTTGATCCATACGTGCCTCGCGCGGTTCAGGCAACAGGTTTTCTTCTTAACCAGATAAGCCAAACTATTACACCGATTATGAAGCGCGCCCGGGAAAGAGTGGTAATGGCTGACATCGCGCAGGCCTGCGGCGTCTCCAAAGCTTCGGTGAGTCTTGCGCTGAGCGGTTCGGTCCAAATCAGTGAAACCTTGCGCGAGCGGATCCTGGCCAAAGCCGATGAGCTCGGCTACCGGCGCGACCCGGCCCTTGGCAGCCTGAACGCCTATCGGTGGGGCGGGAAGCGACATCATTCCGTCAACCTTGGCTACCTGTATTGCGGGGGCGAGCAAGCCAGGAGCGCGAACCTTTGCATCGAACCCGCCCTGGAACTGGCCAAAACCCTCGGATACGCGATGGAAGCCTTCGATACGCTGGATTTCACGGATGGCGCCCACCTCGCCCGCGTCCTTGAGGCGCGTGGAATAGGCGGTCTGGTTTTTGGCCCATGGCGCGAGCCGGATTACCTCCGCAAGTTCCCTTGGAAGCGGTTCACGTCCCTCAACCTGAACGTAGGCGAATGGAACCCGCCTGTGCATACGGTCGCCTACGACGCTTTTCGCGACACCGCGATCGCTCTGGAGCATCTGCGGCGAGCTGGCGCGCAAAAGGTGGGGCTGGCCCTGGTGGTCGATGCTAGACCGACCCCTTCCGACGAATTTTCTTTCGCCGCCGCACGCCATGCCAACGAACCCTTGCGACCGGACTGCCGGGTCGCGACGCGGGTACAGCAGTTCGCTCGAGCCAGTTGGACCGATGAGCTCCTCACCTGGGTGTGTGAAGAGGCGCTCGACGGCATCATCGTTCCCGACGAAGGCTTCGCCGAAGTCCTCGAAGCCGGTGGCTATCGCATCCCGGACCGGCTCAAAGTCATCGTTGCCGCGCTCTCGAGCGAAAAATCAGGCTGGAGCGGCTTCCAGCGCCCGCGCGAGCAGATTTGCATGAGGGGGCTGCACTGGCTCGACCGGATGATTCGCCGCAACGAGTGTGGCCTGCCCCAACGCCCCGAGCTACTTTTCGTTCCCTCCGCGTGGGTGCCCGGCAACAGCATCGGCCCGCCGTCCACAAACGATAACGGATGAGACATCGCGCGGAGTTTTGCACCGACGCTCAATGGCAACAGCCTCTAGCGCCTCCTCCGCGCCTCGCACTCGCCATCCGGTGCGCGAAAGAGGATTTCGGTGATAATCCGCTGCATGCTTAGGATGACCGTTGCTTGCCTGTTCGGCGCATTAAGCCTTTGGTCCAGTGGGAGCCTTGCCGCGAATGTGGAGGACCAGCAGGTCCAGATTTTCATGCGCTCCCTGCAACCGGTCATTCAGACCTATCTCCAGGCGAACGATGGCTACCCCGAGAACTGGGAGGAGTTTTACCGCTGGCACCGCAACATCAATTCCAATTTCCCCGAAACACTCGAGCAGGACACCGGGCTCGACCCTGCCGAGCACTTCGCATTTGTCGCCGAGACATCTACACCTAGCGGCGCTGAGCGTGTACCCGTGCTGGTGAGCACCGAGGCGGTACCCCAAAGCGAAGGTGGCAACCCTGGGCGCTACCTCATGTATTGCGATTCCAGCACCGGCAACCCTACCGCGACAACCTGGTTGCCCGAGTCCGAAGCGCTCGCACTGTTCGCTGAAGTCGGCGCCTCTTTGCCGGGAACATCTGCCCCCTTGGCGGAAGCGGATCAACGGACCCGTTTTTCCACCCGCGGCAGCGCCCAGGAGCCGACCGAAGCTGCCGAAGCCACGAACCTCCAGGCACAGGACCAGCGAGCACAGACCATCCCAGGGAAAACCCAAAGCAAGCCAACGGAGGACGAATCTTCATCGGCAGGCTTCTTTGCCTTGATGACGGCCCTGGCGGTTGCCTTCCTGGCGACCGTCGCGGTGTTCGCGATCCGCAACCGCAAGCGCAGCGAGTGAGCCTGTCCTCGCCCTAAAAATCATCGCACCGGCCGGCTTTTTACGCCTCTTGGCCCATTGTGCCAAAGCGCCTGCCAAAATAAAGAACGACCCGATCAGCGTCCGTCCCAAACAACCCACAGCCACCCGAGAGCACAAATCAACTGCGACTGGAGCGTCGGTAAGAGCTCCTTCGCTCGCCGCGACCCAAGGCAACCACAGCAACTAAAACCTCGACAGAAATTCGCGGCCGGAGTATCCCTCACCCAACCGCTGACAAGTGTAGCCCGAAACCTTCCAATCTTACCGGTTATCAAAGGTCCCTGTAGTTCAATGGATAGAACCGCGGTTTCCTAAACCGTTAATCCGGGTTCGAGTCCCGGCGGGGGCATTTGGTGGGGATTGCGTTTGAACGTTCCCTGAATAGTTTAAGAAACATAAAACAGGGCTAAAATCCCTGAAAGAGGCTCTGGAAGCGGGGCGGGTGGCTTTGAAACCGTTAGGTGCTGCGGAGCGGTTCTTTTTGTTTTTTCAAAAAAACGGCGTTTCGATGTCAAAAGTGGCGGCTGCGGCGGTTCTCGCTGCTGGTGCGGGCTCCGGGGTTTGCTTCGGCGGGTTTTGACATCGCGCTCTGGATTTCTCGAAAGTATTGGAGGAACGCTGAGGTTGTGCCAAGTGCCAGCTTGGGAGACGAATTTGCGACCGGATCGCGAAATTGCACCGGCACGTCAGCGGTTGTGCAGGGCTTCTGCCTGGTCGGTGCAGTCGCCTTGAAGAAACCGGCCCCGCAAATCATGGCAGCGCTTCTCCCGCTTTTTCTCGGCTTCGTGCTACCGGCCGCCGCGTTCGCGGTCTTGTGTGCGGTTGGCCTCGCGCGCCTGCCAGCTATGGCCGTTGCCAAATTTCCTTCATCCCTCCGAGTCCGCCTGCTCTTTAGCGCTCGTCTCATCTTCGACAACGAGCCTGATCGGAATAAGCAAGTCCCTGTGTGCGTCGAGCTCAGCATATAAAGAGGTCAACTTTTCGACTACCAGTGCCCGCCCTTCCGGTCCAGAGTTGCAAAGGAATTGTAAGATCGACCGCAATTTGACTAACGCAGGCTGGACGCCCCTAAAAT
>JBHJGW010000339.1:0-17710 GCA_050331415.1 Opitutales bacterium
GTTCTCAGTGAGCGTGGCGCGCGCCGCCTGCTGGCAACGGAGAACACGATTGGACAGCCGGTGCAGATTGGCGGTCAGCTGTTCGAGGTCATTGGCGTCATCGAGAGCAGTGGCGGCGCAACTGGAGTCCAGACCCCCGACCAGCCTACCGACGCCTACATACCATTGACGACGTGCCGGTCCCGGTACGGCGAGCTCATCATCCAAGTCAGCAGCGGCAACTTTGTGCGCGAGCTCGTAGAGCTGCACCAGATCGTTGTAGAGGTGGATTCGGAGGAAAGCGTTCCGGCCACAGCGGATGCCCTTGAGCGGCTGCTCGCGCATTTTCACGAGCAGGAAGACTACGCCTTGAGCGTGCCGCTGGCCCTGCTCCGACAGGCGCAGGCTACCAAGCAGCGCTTCAATATTGTGCTTGGGGCCATTGCGGGAATCTCTCTGCTGGTAGGCGGGATTGGCATCATGAACATCATGCTGGCCTCCGTCACCGAACGCACCCGGGAGATCGGCGTCCGCCGCGCCATCGGGGCAAAGCGCAGTCAAATCATCGGGCAGTTCCTGATCGAAACGACGGTTCTGTCATCTGTGGGCGGTTTTCTCGGCATTACTCTCGGCGTGATTTTGCCTTTCCTGATTAGCCACTTTGCCGGCATGGCAACCGTGGTTACGGCCTGGAGCCTGATACTGTCCGTCGGCATCAGCCTGGGGATTGGCATCGGATTTGGCATCTACCCGGCCTTTCGGGCCGCCAATCTTGATCCCATCACCGCACTGCGGCACGAATAGCGCGCCCCGTCACCCACGCCGCTATTCCCCGAAGCGACCTTGCGAATTCCGGGCAGATGGCGTTGCCCAGAAAGAAAAAATCCGAGGCTTTGGCAAGCCTCGGATGCATTGGGAAAAATTCTCTGAAGTAACCAAACGGGGGTTCTTCCGACCTTTGCGTTTACCGGATCCTGGGCGCACCGGCGGCCCTGTTAGGCTTTGCCGTAGTCATGAATGGCTTCAACCGACAACGGTAGGCGAGCCGCTTTTGGCCGGTACTGTACCCTTCATGAGAAACCCTGTACGCAGCGACTTGCGTCAACCTTACGAGGGTTGCTCCGACATCCCGCAGACTGCCTGTAAATGGATGGCGGCCCGGAATCGGACCGGATCTATACTACGATTTTTCCGCGTTACTTTTCTCCAACAGGACGTTGCAGATGTAGTTTGAGCGATTCCGGTTTTCGGCCTTTGCCAGCGCATCGATTTCGCGAATCAGGTCCTCGGGTACACTGATGGAAATCTGCGTGCGGCGGGGGTCGGTTGTCTTTTTAGTCGCTTTTTTTGGTTTGGACTTGGTTGCCATAATGTGTTGAGAATAACCTTAGTGACTCATTGTCAACAAGAAAGCTACCTTAAAGGGTAGATTTTATCTCTTTAGGGTCCTTTTTGACGATAAAAGGATGTCTGGCATGGATTCTCGTCTGCCTAGTTGCCTGTTTTCTCTAGTGGAGGGCGCTCCCTCCGTCACCGCCACCTATGTTCGCACGCCTCAGGCCACCAGCGTTTCCGGGTACAACCGGTACGAACTAACCTGGGTCAGCGTATACTTCGATGAGCTGTTTGCCTTGGATGCGGGAGATTATCTGGTTCTTGAGCCAAATGGGGAGCACTTGGGCTCCGCGCATGAACATGCGAAAAGGATGTTCGATCATATGAGCTTCGCGGCCTTCAGTGCCCGGGCTGAGTTTCGTGATCCCCTCTACCATTGGGTCGACCTTGGGCAGCCCGACGGCGAAGGGAGCGCGCAGGGAACGCTGTTCGCATTCCATTCAAAGGTCGACTTCGTCCGAGCGCTGGTGCCGATCTACCGGTTTCTGGTCGATCGGGGCCAGCTCGATTGCCCGCAGTAGCCGTTGAGCCCGCATCAGAGTGGCCTCCCGCTCGCCACTCTGCGCATAAGCATGGAGTTCGCGCAGGGCCTCGAAAACGCTTGCCGAGGCCGCGATCTTGGCTACTCCGAGCATCCGGTGGCTCGCCTCCCTGAGACGGTCGACGTCCCCCGCGCTCGCGTGCTGGCTGACCTCGGCCTTCAAAGCCATCATCTCCTTTTGGAACTGATTGAGCAGCTCGCCGCTGACAATGGGGGCAAGCTGCGAAGGGAGCGCCCGCGTGTCGTTCTGCTGTAAAATCGCCAGTAGATCCTGCTGCAGGTAAGGTTTTGCGAGGACGCCGTCGAATCCATTGGCTCTGAAATAATCCAAGGGACGGTGGTAGACATGCGCCGTCGAGGCGATGATCCGCAGGCGACCGTTGTCCGTGCGATCTCGAAGAAAGGGTACGAGTTCGGTTCCTTCCGCGTCGGGGAGATTCAGGTCGACGAAGGCGATGTCGAAATCAAAATAGTCGATGTCGAAGACCTCGGCGGCAGTGACGCAGCAAGTCACCCTTAGGCCGCAGTCCTTCAGGGCGGTCTCGAGCACCTCGCGGTTAATCGCGTGATCTTCAACAATCAAGGCGTGTTGGGCTTCGATCACGAGCGCCCCGGTCAATGCTTCAACGCATTCGAAGCCGGGACCCGCTTCGGCAGGCAGCCGGAAGCTAAAACGCGCCCCGGTCTTGTAGGAGCTGTCCAGGGTGAGTTCGCCTCCGAGGGCTTGCGCGAGTTCCCGGGCGAGCGCCAGACCAAGACCAACGCCCTCGGCATGCTCCGACGCACTTTGCGGCCCGCGGTTGAAACGCGCGAAAATAGATTCTCGCATGGCCTCCGGAATACCGGGGCCCTCGTCGGCAACGGCGAATTCCAGATTGGCCATCCCGACGTCGGCCTGCAGCGCTTCTGCGCTTATGCGGATCGTTCCTGCTTCGCTGTATTTGATCGCATTGCTTAGCAGGTTGCCGAGGATCTGACGAATCCGGCTGGCGTCGCTTAGGATCGTGAAGTCACGTTCCAGCAGGTTTTCGCTCACAAGGTTAAGCTGACGCGCCACCGCCAAAGGCTGGTAAATCTCGACCAGATCATCGAGCACCTCGGCGGGGTGGACGGTTTCGCGCTTGAGGCTGATGCGGCGGGCATCGATCGAGGAAAGGTCCAGGATGCCGTCGATGATATCAGTTAAGAGCCGAACTGTATTCACCAGGGACTGCAATGTCCGCGGGTTCTGGGTCTGCTGGGGGTGCTTCAGGAGCATTTCTGCCAATCCGAGAATGCCGTTCATCGGATTGCGGATTTCGTGGCTCACGCTGGCAATGAACTCCGCCCTGGCATTATTTGCCCGCGCAAGTTCCAGGTTGGCGTGTTCGAGCTCCTGCGTCCGAGCCGAAATGGCGGCCTCGAGCTTTGCGTTCTGCTGGCGTAGTTGATAGTTTCGAAATTTTGCGGCGGACGCCAGAGACCCGAACGCCCCGAGGACAAAGAGCCCAATGGCCCACGATGTTGTGTACCACGGCTGATGGATTACGATGGGGAGCTCGATCGTTTCACTTTGAAAGGCACCACGGCGGGCGGTAACGCTCAGTTGGTACTTTCCCGGTGCCAGGCCGCTATAGGTCGTGGAGGTCGCGAACCCGCTCTGAGTCCAAACGCGGTCGGCTCGCTGAAGCCTGACGTCGTACTCGACGGGGTAGAGCAGGGAGGTATCCGAGCCAAAGGAAATTTTGAAGGCTGCCGTCCCCGCGGGAAGCTCCAAAGGCGTTTCCAATGCGTTCAGATTTTGCAGCTCGAAGGTTTCGTCATCGGTACCTGTCCATTGCGCTCGCGAAAATCGAGGTCTCTCCGGGCTGTAGTTGTAGTCTCGCTTCAGGCTGATCCGGTAGAGCTTACCGTTACTGGCTAGCCAAAGCATTTGCCCGCGGTCGTCCCGGGCTTCCACTGTGATGGCGTTGACTTCGGTAAATCGCTGCGGAAGCGGCCATTCTACAAATTTGCCCTCTCGACCGAGGCGGTACAGTCGGTATTGGCCAGTCTCCAATCGGACCGCCAACACGCCGTGCCCGTTCTGAGAATCGATCCAGAACTTCTGTTCAAACGGGTCTCCTGAAAGGTTTAATCTTTGCTGCAAGTGCCCGCTTCGGTTTTGGAGGTTCAGAGTCCAGATACCTTGATCGGTAAGCAAATAGTAATGATCGCCTGCCCGGATGGGCCACGACCAGTCACCTTCGACCCCGGAAAAGACGATCGCGGAGCGCCCCGAAGGGCCAAGCTCGAAGAGTTTCGGAGATGCTGTACCGAGCAGGTACGTGTCGCCCTCGAGAGGAATCAAACCTGTCGGGATGGCATCATCGATTTCCACCTCCAGGAATTTCGAATCCGCATCTGCACCGTTATAAACGGCGATGCCGTTATATGCGACCACGCCAATTTTTCCATTTTCCGGAAAATAGGTGGTCCGCATAACGTCTGATTCGGATGCCAAGAAGCGCACGAAGGAATTCTCTTCCAGCCGGTAAAGGCCGTCCCTGGCGCTTGCGATCACGGTGCCGTTCGCGTCCTGGAGGTCCCAGAATAAGCCGTCGGCAATCTGCTTACCCCGGCCCGACCGAGAAGTGACCGGGTAAACGAAAGCCCCGTTCACGGTGCTCCCGATAAGACCGCCATCGCTAAGCGAGCAGAGATCGCTCAAGGGGGTTTTCCCGGACAGTTTGTCCTGAAGGTCGAGGACCACTACTTCGCAGTTGAGGTCAAGGAGTGCAAAGCCCTGTGGGGAAAGAATCCAGAGGCGGCCTAAGACGTCCTTTGTCAGCCCGACAACGTTCTCAAACGACAGTTGCTCGAGATCGAGCTGAAAGCGAAGCCGCCCCTCCGGACTTAGAAAAAAGACGCCGGCTCCAAGCGTGCCCACGGCGATCGAATCGACCTCCGGCAGATAAAGGGCACTCGTAACGACCCGCCTTTTCAGGGTGTCATCGATCTCCGTCGCCATAGGGGTGAAGTTCCAGTTGGCATCCACGGAAAACAGGCCTTCCGAGACACTCGCTGCCACGAGCGACCCCTCGACGTCCATCAAATTGATCAAGCCGGAGGATGGGACGGTGTCGTCAGCCGTGATCAGCTCGAATCCGGGCTCCCTTTTGGCGAACAGGCCCACTCCGCGCTGGTGAACATAGAGCTGGTCGTGAATTCGATGGGCGATCAGGCGGCGATCTGTCGGAAACTCATGAACTTCAATTCGCCCGGTCTCTTCTTCGAAGATTCTCTGGCTGCCAATGATATAGGTGGCCTCCTGAAGCCTCTCGATTGACCAAACCCGGTAAAACTCGCTCTCGATATCCTGACCGCGCGGCTCGAACGTCAGACCTTCTGGTGACGCGTTGATAACCCCGTATTTTCTATATCCGCCAACCCAGAGCTGCGAACCATCCCATCTCAGCCCGCGCACGCGGGTTAACCCGGGGCTGTCGACCTGATTCCACGATCCGCCGTTAAACGCGTAAACACCGTCTACAGTTGAGATGAATGAGCCCCCGAGAGAGGGGACGTGGGTCGCCGACAGCACGTGAGTCGGGCCACCATAATCGCTGGGTTCGAAAGCACGCACCAAGGGCCGCAGCTCGGTGGCTTTCACATCAAGAACAGCTACCCAGAGTGGTAGCATAAGAACGTGGAGGCATCGCGCTGTACGCATTTTTCTCGAGTATCTGCCACCTTTACGAAACGTCATCAGTTTGATTTTGCTTAAGAAGTGCCTCGTCGGAACGACCCTTATAGTTGCCGCCCGAATGGGTGAGGCTACTCAGGCGAGTGATTCCTGCCAGTACTGATTTGAATACCACGAAGGCAAGCCTGCTTCTGCCTTGCGGAAACTGGCATTCTTAAATTTGGACGGGGCGTTTTCGATGAACCTGGCAAATCTACGTTATCAGGACGTATTGGCCGAGGATGGCGGTCCGATCGAGCGGATCGAGGGTTCCGAAACGGAAATTTTTGGGGTAGGTTTCAGTACCGCTTTCGCCTGGCTTCGGCCCGGTTTGGTTCCGACGACCGCACGTCCGCCTATGGTAATCCAGGCGGACGGCGTCGCTACTCATCAGAACCCGCGTCAGGCCCGCCACATGGCGGTTTCAGCTTGTCTTGAGCACTGGGCTCTACGGGCGCTTCACGCGGAATCAAGCGGGGCTTTTGGCCTCGATATCGACGCCAGCTCCTGCGGCATTGCGGCCTTTCCGGGGCTGCTCGCCCGCGCTGCGCGTCCCTTCGCTCAGGCCGAGGCGCAGGAGCGCTTTCTACTCAACGCGTGGTGGTCGGGATTAATACCCTCCAAGCGGATCGAGTCCCACGTCCAGGGCATATCGGCTATCTCCCTGCAGAGCCGGGCGGGAAGGACGTTTGTGGTGCTTTGGCGATTTGCGGACCAGCGATTTTTCAGCTACGGCTTCGCCGGGGGGCGAACCCAGGCCCATGCCCAGTGGCGGGCGCTGACGGAGCTCAGGCGCACCGAGCGCATTGTCCGCAAACACTTCGACACGGCGGCAACGGTAGATGTCGGTTACTGCGAGCAACTCCGGGACACGATCGAGCAGCGGTTGGTCTATTTCGGAACTCCGGAGGGGCATGAATCCTTTCTTGAGCGGGTCCGAACGAGCCTTGGACTGCCTCTAAATCTGGTCTCGAAATCGAGGATCGCATTCGACGGCGAAATCAGGGGGCCGTGGTCAAAGTATGCCGGCGTCTGGCGAGTCCTCTACGAGCCCGTCGATACGGCGTACCTGGAAAACCGGTTCGACGTTTTCTCCTGGTAATTAAAAATGCTTCCCGATTTTGAGATACCAGAACCGCCCGGCGAGGGAATACGTCGAGCTGTCGTACCCATCAAAAAGCGAGCCCGCAATGAACGGAGGCAGCTCGTTAAAGACATTGTCCACGCCGCCTGCGAGTCGCCAATTCTGGCCGAGAAAAAAGCCGGGTGAGGTTCGATAGCTTGCCAGAAGGTCCAAGGTTTTGTGGGCCTCAACTTTTCGCGGCTGCTGACCGGTCGTGAATGCAGGGTCGTCGTTGAAGCTGCCGACGTAGTTGAGCTCAGCGGCGCTCGAAAACCGCTCGAAACTCCAGTCCGCGCGCACACGGCCTTTCCAGACGGGGACGGCTCCCGGGGACAGGCTATTGCTGCGCGCGTCGACGTAGGCGCCCAAAAAGTCGACGGCGCTGCGGCCCGGAGCCGGTTGAACGTCGTAGCGGAGAAACTGGTTGAATTCCGCCTGCAGGCCAACTCGGTGCCGTGAGGACTGCAAGAGGCGCCACGCCGCGGTATACACGATGCCTTGAACCTCGAGTTCCGCGACATTGAGCCACTGCGAATTCACCTGTTCGAGCGGACCCTCGTTGTTCTCGCCGGACCGTATCACCCCAATGTTCTCATCGACCTGGAACTGGGCGCCGTTGGCGATGGCGTCATCAAGGCGAACGTGGTAAAACTCCACCGTAAATTCCCAGGCCTCATGAGGCTCGAGACTCGCTGAGAGTTGCCAGTTGACGCTTTTTTCCGGGTCGAGATTCGGGTTGCCTTGAAAGATCACAGGGGTGGGGCGTCCTTCGGGAGTCAGGCCAAGGGGGTCGTTCAGGACCGGAAATTCGGCTCCTGCGGCCCCAAATGACTGGTAGAGGCTCGGTGCCCGGAACCCCGATTCCACTGAAGCTCCGAAGCTGAGAGCTTCAATGGGTTGGACGAGGGCACTTCCCCGGAGCGAAGTCCCCAAGAAGTGATTATGGGTTTCGGTGCTGGGGTTTGCAGGGTCCGTGCCCGTATCGTGAAAGGCCTCCACCCGTCCACCGCCACCGAGGGTCAGCCACCTGTGGATGGGTAACCGCGCCTCGAGGTAGGCCGCACCGACGTATCGTGAGGCGTTGTACGCACCTGGAGCGAAGCCGCCGAGGTTCCGAGCCGTGCCCCAAAACGGGTCGGGTTCGAAATCGGTACCCTCCCGGCGGAATTCGAAGCCGCTCGCGATTGTGATATCCCGCCCCTTAATCGCTCCCGGAGCGCCACGGAGACGCACATCGGCAATCAGGAGGGAATCGAAGAACGCGTTTTCGAGGTCGATTTTTGCCTCCTGGAAAACGGCTGGGTTGTCGAATCCCCCAACGCCTGGGCGGGTAGCGTCGGGCAGGGCGAAAGGGTTGAATCGCCCCTGCCTGGTCGCTTCGGCAATTTCGGCGGAATCGGCGATGCCTCGAAAATCCGTCGACGTGATGACTCCCGAGGTCACCAAGCCCGTTTGCCACTGCCAATCGGTAACGGTTTCGCCTTCCACTTTCAGCTGCAGGCGCAGGGCGTTCTGCTCCCAGTCTTGAACGAGGTTTCCGAGCGGGAGGGACCGGTTGAAGTATTCAAGCACCTTGATCGGCTGACCCTGTTCATCGAGCGGGACGAACGGACTCTCGTTGATGGCTTCAAGGAGGTCGCCGTCTGCTGTCCACGGCGCTGGCGCCAAGGCGTTCTCCTGAAGCGAATTTCCGTAAAGCAAAAGTGCGGAGAACCGATTGGCCTTGTTGATCTGGTGCGCGAGTGTCGCATGGAAGCTACCGGTGCGCAACGCGGGAACTGCCGGGGCGAATCGGCTGAAATCGAACCGATCTTCGACTGGGTTGGTCGGCCGATAATCATCAAGGCTTTGGCCCACCTCGATTCTCTCGCGCAAAATAACATCCGTTGGATCTCCATCGTCAGCGTAGATGATACGCCCGGGTAAGGTTGTGCTGCGCCGGTCTGTCCCACCAAAACGCCGGAAATCGGCCGAGGCGGTCAACGCGCGCCCCCGGGCAAGGATCGCAGCTCGGTCGATCAGGGAACCGCCAATCACGAAATCGTAATCAGCCCCACTCGTCCCCGTCAGGAACGTGAACCCCGCGGTTTCGCCTCCACCTGAAGTGGTATCCCCGTAAAAGCCGCTGAGTTCTGCGCCCCTAAAGTTGCCAGTCACATCGAAATTCACGGCACCTCCGATGGCGTCGGCGCCATGAGCCGTCGCCCCGCCCCCGGTGAAGATCGTGATACGCTCGATCCCAGCTACGGGTAACAGGTTGATGTTTGAGAATCCGCCGGGCTGAGGCCCGAGGGAGCTGTTACTTGTGGTTCGGTAGCCATCAATCAAGGTGAGCGTACGTGACGGCCCGAGAGCCCGTAGGTTGAGCGAGGCGGTTCCGGCTCCTCCGTTGCTGTCGTTCTCGTTGTTCGTGGTACCGGCAATAAGGGGCTGCTGGCGCAGGATCTGCCCCGGAAATTTAACCCCATCAAGGCCTCCGAAATCCCACTCCCAATCATCGACGAATAATCTAGTTTCGCCGGATTCCGGTGGCAGCTGGGTGCCGACCAAGGTTACCGGCGCAAGATCGAGCACCGGCAAGTCACCCTCTCCAGATTCAGGGGCACTCCAGGCAAGAGAGGAAAGGAGGCAGCCAATCAGGGTTGCGAAACGCACGTTCATCACCTAGCTCCTACGATTGGGGCATCCCCTCAATTTATGAGCAAGCTGAAAAACCGCGAAGCGACTGCGCGTCCCACCGTCGTCATCGTTGAGGATGAGCGTCTGATGCGGCAATTCCTGGTGGAAATGTGTCAGCGTGATTACCAGGTCGTCGCCGCTGTCAGCAACGGAAGCGAGGCTCTGAAAATTTGCCGGGAGCTTCAGCCGAATTTTGCCATCATCGACATCGAGATCCCGGAACCTGATGGCATCGCCATCTGCGACCAGATCAAGGCGGAAAAATTGCCTGTGAAAACGCTCCTGCTTTCCAGCGAGCTCGATCCCGTCACAATTCATCGTGTTTATCAGTCGGAGGCAGACGGCTTCGTGGACAAGATCGAGCAACCGATCGAGGAGGTACTCAAGGCAGTGGAAACCATTCGGCTTCGAAAACCCTATTTTAGCAGACCTGCCAAGGCCATCCGCGATGAGCTTCGATCCAACCCTGAAGCGTACTACAAAATCCTCTCGCCAAAGGAATTGGAGCTGATGCCTTTGTTTTGCGAGGGCCTTTCGGATGAAATGATTGCGCATAGGATGAGCTTTACAAAGCACGCCGCCCACTGGCACCGCAAGAAAATCACGGCGAAACTCAATCTGCACGGCACTATCGAGCTGATGCGCTACGGTCGTAAAATCGGGTTCTGGAAGTAAGGCTCGCCCCCGCTGCCCAGGCTTACCATTCGGCCAAATGCCTCGTTTCGCCCCCGGGTGCGGGCGTTTGGTCCGCTGATCGGGCCACTGGAGCGGGTTATTACTCCGAAAGTGTAAAAGGCGGCATCCAAGCCGCCCGGAACCGTGAAAAGCTGCTCCAAGAGCGGGCTGCCAAATGATGTGCTCAAACTCGTGTCACGTTTTACACTTTCGGAGTAATAACCCAGTTTTTTGCGTTGCTTTGGGAGATTCTGAGCAATTGGTTCGCCATAGGATGAATAGCTCCCTTGTGCTGACAGCTTTTCTCACTGCGTCGGGAGCGTTTACCTTCTGGTGCTCGCTCAAGAACTACGACTGGTTCTTCAATTTCCCAGGTCCGTCCCGCCTTTTCATTTTGCTGGTCGGCCGCAAGTTCTCGCGGGCAGTTTATCTTCTGTTCTCTATATTTCTTTTCGGGTGGGGAATAGCCCGGATTGTTAACCCTCCTCCAGAGATTCCGACGGAATTTGTTTTTGACCTAGCAGAACCCGCTGGGATTGATCTCACGGAACCCAAGGGAGCCGTTTTCAAGCGTCTCAAAGAATCTGATGCGATCAGCGATCTTCGTTTCGATCAGTCAGGATGGATTTCCTTTTGGTTAGCACTGGATCCCAACACGCCATATTTCGCCGACGCTGTTTCGAGCACGAAGGCCGGACCCGATTTTCACGAGGGGTTCGCTTTTAGAAGCAGGTCCTATGGCGATAAAATGCTTGATGGCAGGATTGTTTATTTTGATGCAGATCTTGTCAGTTGTGACAACATCATTTTCTCCGATAACCCCTTGTCCTCGGCGCATTTTGCATTAGTGATTTGCACGCCGGAAGCTTCAAGACAGAATGGATTTGGTGAATCTCTCAGCGTTTTTTACTGTCGTTCGGGATCGGAGCTTTACGCCAACCTTATACGGTAAAAAACAAGGCGTAGGTTGCAAGCCGCTAACCACACCCCCAGTCGGAGATTGAACCTTAATGAGAACCCTTTGCATTGAATCAGACTGGCGCTCCCTGTAGCGGGTGCTAGCACTTCGACGTTAGGTAGAGAATCTTGCTGGCGACCTTTTCCACGCCGAGGCGAAAAAGAGTGCAACGCCAGCGTCGGCGGATGTGGTTTGTTATCTCTCCGATCGCAGGGGGAGCAGGCGAATACGGGAGCGCAGGTGGTCGATGACGAGGAGCGCGCTGGCGTCGAGCTGTTCGGCAAAAACTTCGAGTGGTTTGAGGAGGCGTTCGGGGGCGTGGTCTTGGAGAATGTCGAGGTCGCGGAGCTGGACGACGCTGGGAGCCTCAGCGTTGGAGGCCACTACCACGGTCTTTCTTGGCTCGCTGTCCTCTGAGGCGAATTAAAACTTTCCCGTATGCTACTCCGCCACGTTGCTGGGCGGAGGGGCAGGAGTGCTAGCGGGTCGAAGTCGTTTCCATGATGACCCGCTGCCGCAGGTTTTCCGGGAGCGCCACGAATCCGTTGTCCTCGAGCACCTCGGCGAAGTCCGCGCTATACAGCATCTGGAGAACGCCATTGAGTACCTCCGTATCCTCTTCGCGGAAAACCACGAAGAACGGAAGTCGCAGGGGATAGCTCGCGTAGTAAATATTGTCGGCATCCGGGTCGAAGGCGAATTCGTCATCACCATCCACCGCGACTCGCAAAACTTTGGTCGTCGATGTCGCGGGATCCTTCGGGAGTACGGCGACGGTGTTGATGTCGGTCGCGATGGCTTCAACAACCTGTGCCTCCGAGCGCATGCGCTGAACCGAGGGGTGCAATTGCGCGCGATCCAGAGCCGTGGAACGGAACAGCTCGTTAAGAATTCTGCCCTGTTCGAAAAGAACGACCGGGCGCAGGGTTCCGGAACTGCGGGCGCCTTGCACTCCAAGGTCGCTCCAGCGCTCAACCCGATTCCCCGGCGCTTCGGCAAAGATCCGGCGCAACTGGTTGAGCGAAAGTTCTTCCAGCGGGTGTTCGGCGTTTACAGCGATGACGGCGATCAAAAAGGCCAGCGGCTTGGCGATAACGCCCGGACCCGCCTGAAAGTCGCCCTCGGGTTCGGCCACGATGATGAGGTCCGCGGCGCCTTTCTCAAAACGCTCCTCGGCGGGCAGCGAGCCGCCCATCACGAGTTCGATTTGCGTACCGGTGCGCTCGTTGTAAGCTTCCAGGGGAGCCTCGACCACGTCTTCGAGCAGGTCGCTTCCGGCGATGATGATGTCTGCGAAGGCGCACGTGGTGGCGGTAAAAAGGCAAAAGGACAGCGAGAGTTTCATTTTTTTCTGAACTGGATGAATAGGGAATGGCAGACGAGTTGCAACCCCAAAAGTACGCAAATAGGCTTTGCAGTTCCGTTGATTTACAAGGGTATTTCCTAAAAGGGTAAGAATCGCAGACACGAGGTTCCTAAAGGGCGGGCTCCCTGTTTGAAAATGAAAAAGTTGGCAAAGGTTATCAGGGAGCAACAGCTTTGCGGGGTGCCTGGCCAGCGGGGGCACCTTAGCCAGTTTGCCTCTGCAGAGCTTCCAAAAGCCCCTCACGGGGCATTGTGGCCTCTTCCCCCGTGGCCAATGCTTTGACTTTCAAAAGCCCGGAAGCTCGCTCGTCCGGCCCGATCAGCACAGCGAAGCGGGCTCCGGCCTGGCTGGCCGCTTTGAATTGCTTGCCCACCCCGCCGACTTTCAGCGGGTATTCGGTGCTGTAGCCGCGCCGGCGCAGTTCGGTTGCCAGACGCCGGATGTCGGCCTCGGCTTCGGCGTTGACGGGGATCAGGTAGGCATCGAGCCGCGGAGCCAGTTCTGGCAATCGACCGAGTTCCTCGAGTAAATCCCGAATCACCACGTCACCCAGCCCGAAGCCAACTGCCGACAGGGGCGGGCCGCCCAGTTTCTCGACAAGGTGATCGTAGCGCCCGCCCCCGGCAATGGCTCGACCTGTGCCGGTGGTTTGGAAGGCCTCGAAGACAAAACCGGTGTAGTAGGCCAGCCCCCGTACGATGGACAGGTCGAGCTGGACGCGGTCGCCGAGCCCAAGCGCTTCGAGCATCGACCACAGGCGGCGCCATTCGGCAACCCGTTCGCGCCCCGGATCGCTGTTGGCGAACCGGCTTTCAAGGGTGCCTAGGTCAGGCGTGGCAGCGAAAGTGTCGATGGCCTCCAGCAGAGATTCGGGGGAGGGTTCACCGGGTTGCAACAGGGCCACGAGCTGGGCCCGCTGCGCTTCGGGTGCCTCGCGCTCGCGGCGGTCCACGATACCCAGCACGGCCGTACAACTAGCCTCACCCAGGCCCAGGCTTTGCAGGTACAACCACCAGAGCTGGCGGTCGCTTAGGCGGATGCGATAATCCTCGGGGGTGAGGCCGGCCCCGCGCAGGCAGGCATCGAGCAAGGCCATGACTTCGGCATCGGCCACCGGAGTGGCGTCGCCCAGCAAGTCGGCGTTGAACTGGTAAAAGGCCCGCAGCCGACCTTTCTGCTGCTTTTCGTAGCGGAAGTGTTCGCCTATGTTAAACCACTTGACCGGCCGGCGCAGGGCATTGGCGCGCTCGCCGACCATCCGCGCGAGTGAGGGCGTCAATTCCGGCCTCAGGGAAACCGCCCGACCGCCTTTGTCTTCAAAATTGAACAACTGCGCAACAATCTCCTCGCCGGATTTCGCGGTGAAGAGTTCGAGCGGTTCGAGGATCGGCGCGTCGAACTCCTGGAAATTGAAGCGTGCTGCTGCCTCCCGCCAGCGGGCAAACAGCCAGTTGCGCTGCCGACAGGCATCGGGGTAAAAATCGCGAAAACCCTTCAGGCGTTGGAACATCCGGCCAGACAAGTCTAACCCGCCCCCTCGCGGCAACCGCAAAACCGAGGCGCTGGTCAACTGCCCTTTAGCCAGTGCGGAGCACGGAGGCGAAAAATACCGCGCGGCCAGAGCGCAGCTACGCTTCCTCAGAAATCGAATTATTGCCTTTGACGGCCTCGAGGTCGAGATCCTGCAGGCTGGCTTTGAGTTCTTTACCGGCTTTGAACTTGATCACCGCGCGAGTCGGGATGACCACATCGGTCTCCGGCTTGTTCGGGTTGCGGCCAATCCGGCTTTTGCGAACCTGGACTTCGAAAACGCCGAAGTTGCGCAGTTCAACATTCCGGCCCTCCGCTAGGGCATCGGCGATGGCTTGGAGCGTCAACTGGACCGTCTCGCGCACTATCTTTTGCGGATAGTGCGTGCGCTCGTAAATATCGAGCACGATGTCGCGTTTTGTCAGATTTCCGGCCATGCCCTCAACGCCATTGATCGTTGTCGCTCAAGAATTTCGCCCGGCTCAAGGGGAAGTCAACCGTAAATGATGTAACAAGCCGATGGCAGACCGGAAGGCTGAGGGCAAGTCTTGCATCCTTACGGGTGGCAGGGCACGGTGTTCAGATGAGTGACGATAAAAGCGATCCGCCGGAAGACCTGCAGGAACTGCAAAAGCGCCTGATGCGTGCCTTCCGCTCAAGTGGACTGACCGGCGCGATCAATTTCGTCGGGCCGCAAACGGGAGAAGGGCAGGGCGTCGAAGAGGAACCGCCCGCCGAGGACGAAGACCATGATGAGAAGCTGAAACGCTTGCGGGAGTTTTCCATGAAGCCGCGGGACATCCGCGACTACCTCGACCGCTTCGTTATCCAGCAGCGCGAGGCCAAAAAGGTGCTTTCTGTCGCCGTTTGCGACCACTACAACCACGTGCGCCGTTGCATGGAAGACCCCGAACAGCTGGAGGCCGAGTACAGTAAGCAGAATATCCTGCTGCTCGGACCGACCGGGGTAGGCAAAACGTATTTGATGCGCACTGTCGCACGCCTGATCGGTGTGCCTTTCGTAAAAGCGGATGCGACGAAGTTCTCCGAGACGGGCTACGTTGGCAGCGATGTCGACGACCTCGTGCGCGATCTCGTCAAAGCTGCGCAGGGCGACGCGGAGTTGGCGCAGTTCGGGATCATCTACATCGACGAGATCGATAAAATCGCTTCGCCGGTGGAGTCCAGCACCGGTGGCGGCGGCCGTGACGTCTCTGGGCGCGGTGTGCAGATCAACCTCCTCAAGCTCATGGAAGAGACCGAGGTAAACCTGTTTTCGCCGAATGACGTCATGGGGCAGATGCGTGTCATAATGGGCGGCGGTCAAAAGCGCCCCAGCAAGGATACCATCAGCACCCGCCACATCCTCTTTATCGTCAGTGGGGCTTTCGACCGTCTTGCCGAGCAAGTCCGCCGGCGCGTCGATCAGGCAGCCATCGGCTTCGGTGCCGCCTCGACGCGCGAAGACGAGGGGAGCCTTTCGCGCTACCTGCACCAGACCCGCACACGCGATTTTATCGACTATGGTTTCGAGCCTGAGTTCATTGGGCGTCTGCCCGTGCGCGTCGCCTGCGAACAGCTCAAAGCGGCTGATCTTGCGGCCATCCTGACCTCATCGGAAGGCTCGCTGCTGCGCCAATACCGGGCGGACTTCGACGGCTACGGCATCGAGCTAAAAGCGACGCCGGAGGCCATCGAGGCGATCGCGGAAAAAGCCGCCGGCGAAGGAACGGGTGCCCGCGGCCTCATGACCGTCCTCGAGCGGACCTTGCGCGATTTCAAGTTCGAGCTGCCGTCGACCGGTATCCGCACGCTCGAACTGACGACGGAGGTTCTCGAAGACCCGCCGCAGGCTCTTACCGACATCCTTTCGGCCAACGAGCATCTGATGGATGGCGTGTGGGCGGAGGAACTGGAGGCATTTGCCGATAACTTCAAGCAGCGGCATGGCTACCGGCTTGCCTTTACGCCGGACGCAAAACGCGCCCTGATTGGCCTGGCGACCAACAGCGACCGAACCCTCCGCACCGTCTGCGAGGAGCGCTTCAAAGACTACCCGCACGGGCTTGCCATCCTCCACAAACGACAGGATTTCGACACTTTCGAGATCACCGAAGCCGCCGCACAGGATCCTGACGGTGAGCTGTCCCGGCAGATCGTGGAAGAGTTTCGCCGTAACGGGGAGTCCGACTCGACGGCCTCGCGTGGTCCCGAGACTGGTCACTAGAACCCCAATCCAGAAAACGCGAAGTGCTCGAGCGTTGGAAAACGTTCGGGCAATTTCCGGAGGCAAAAAGCTGAGTATCGTAAGCGTGCCTGGGAACGGTCCGACGAAGCGCGGGATTGGGCTTTGGGTCAGACAGGATCGTCGGCCTCGATTACCCAGACAATTTGCCAGCCGCTGGGCTCGTCGACGAAGATCACGGAGCCTTCGAGCTCCAGATCACTGCCCGCGAACTCCACGACTGAGGGCGACGCTGCCGTGGTTTTTTCGGCGGCGAATGTCGCCGCGGACGGTTCGTCCGACGCAGGGCCGTTAAAAACGGCCGTAAGCGCAATGGCGGCAGCGACGGCGCCACCGGCCAAGCCAGTTGCGGCGAACCACCCTTTCTGGTGAGCCTGAGCTTGGGTGGGGCGCGAGGAGTCAGACAATTCAGATCGAACGCTGCGCCAGGCTTTCTCGCCGTCAGTGTCCTCAGTGCTGGCGCCGAGCTCCCGCAGGTGCTCGCCGAGACGGTCGAGCTCTGCCATTTCTCGGCGCCCTTCCTGGGTCTCGAGCAACGCGCGCGCGGCCTTTGCGTCCTCACGGGTCGCCTCGCCATCGTGCAGGCGGGCCAGGAGCTGGTGTTCGCGGTTGTTCATGGTCGTGAGTTTGCGAGCGAAAGGGCGGGAAGGCGATCAAAACCGGCCCCCCCGCCCCGAGTTTTCCCACATTATCGACGGCACACCGAGCGGGGTGGCGGGCACCGGCCGCTCGATGAAATTTCACGGACGACCCAGCGACCCGGGACCCATCGGCGGTCGATCCGCCCGCAGGGTGACTCGACCGTGCGGTAGTGTCCAGGTACCCATCGGCGAACGATCTTCGTGGTCTCGCAATTGCCGCGGCGCTCGTGCCACGATTGCCAGTTGGGGTTGAACCGCCGGTGGTTTTCGTGGTGGCTGTAGCGAATGTCGCAGCGGTCGCAACCGCACCGGGCGCTGTTCTGGCATTCGTGCTGGTTTCGGAGGCGCTGTCCGAACTCGATGGTAATCGAAGGGAAGACTTCGATGCGGGGGCTGGCCGAAACGGGCGATGCGGCCAAGGCCAAGGCGGCCAGGATGGGGATGAAGATGAGCTTTTTCATATCGGGTGTGATGGATTTCACTCGGATAGACGACGACTCCTGAGCTTTATTCGAAAAAATGTCGTTGGCCCCCCGGGCGTTCGACAGGTGCGCAGACAACCCGGCAAACGAATGTCGATTGCGGATCTCCTCATGACTCGTGCCTGGGCAGCCTGTGGACGGCGGTGACTGCTGCGTTGCGATACCGCTGAATCCCGCGCCTTCTCCGCTATCGCGTCTTGCGAAAACGCTCCAACGCTGCTTTACTTCAAGGTGTTGGTTTTATGGCTTGGCGAATCCACGAACAGATCGAACGCGGGGAAATCGACTGCCGCGAAAAAGGTTTGGTGAAAGGCCGGTTATGGCTTGCCGGATTCAGCGAGCCGGTGACGCTTGCGCTGTCGGGGTGCCCTTGGCGTGACCTCGCAGGGCACC
>JBHJGW010000340.1:0-16983 GCA_050331415.1 Opitutales bacterium
ACAACCTGCAAATCCCCGTGATGCTGACGGGCGCCACTGGCGTGGCCGCGGTGATGGACAGCTACAGCATCTTTGGCGGGGTGCAGGACGCGCTAGTGCAGTGGTGGTACGGACACAACGCCGTGGCGTTCTTTTTGACGACACCGATCCTCGGGATCATGTACTACTTTATTCCGAAGGCGGCCAACCGGCCGGTGTACAGCTACCGCCTTTCAGTGATCCATTTCTGGTCGCTGGTGTTTATTTATATCTGGGCCGGGCCGCACCACCTGCTCAACACCACGCTGGCACCCTGGCTGCAATACCTCGGCATGCTCTTCAGCCTGATGCTGTGGGCACCGAGCTGGGGCGGCATGCTCAATGGCCTGCTGACATTGCGGAGCGGCTGGCAGCAGCTGATGAGGGACCCGGTGATCAAGTTTTTCGCCGCAGGGGTGACCTTTTACGGCATGGCCACCTTCGAGGGTCCGCTGCTGTCCATTCGCGCGGTCAACTCCCTGAGCCACTACAGTGACTGGACGATCGGGCACGTCCACAGTGGCACGCTCGGGTGGAACGGCTTTATGGCCGCGGGGATGTTCTACTGGCTCGCGCCGCGACTCTGGAAGCGCAGCGGCGGCGGTGATGCCTCCGCCAGGGGGATGAGCTGCGAGGGTCTCTGGTCGGTCGCATGGGCAAATATGCATTTCTGGCTGGGGATGGTCGGCATCCTCCTCTACGTCGCGTCGATGTGGGTCAGCGGGATAACGCAGGGCCTGATGCTCAACGCGATGGACAGCGAGAGCCTCCTTCTGCAGTACCCGGACTTTGTTGAAACCACGCAGGCAATCCTCAATCCAATGCTCTTCCGCCTGATTGGGGGTCTTCTTTACCTGGCCGGTTTCATCATGCTGGCGATCAATATCGGCATGACGATCTGGAAGGCGCAGCCGGTCAATGGCACGGTAACGGTCGCCAAGGAACTCGCGGGCGAGCGGAAAGTAAGCGTCTTCGCCAACATGCCGATGGTTTTCATCCTCGCGATCATGGTCAGCGCCTGCATGTGGCTGTTCGGCAGCGACGTCGTCATGCTGCTGGGGATCTTCTTTACCGTGCTCTCCACCTGCCTCGCCGTGGTGCACTGGCAGGCCGACAGCAAGGCATGGACGATCTGGTACGAGAAGGTTCAGGAGAATTCGATCGTCTTCACCGTGCTGACGCTGATCGCTGTCGCCATCGGCGGCGCCATTCAGATCATCCCGACGCTGATGGTCGACCCGCAGGCCAACTACGAGGAGCGTATCCAGGTGGCCTACACGCCGCTGGAGCTCGCGGGCCGCGACATCTATCTACGCGAAGGCTGTTACAACTGTCACAGCCAGCAGATCCGCACAATGGTGCCGGACATTATGCGCTATGGTCGCCAAGGCTACCACGACGACTATTCGCGCCTTGGGGAGAGCATTTACGACCATCCGTTCCAGTGGGGCAGCAAGCGCACCGGCCCGGATCTCGCTCGGGAAGGTGGCCCAATCGCCGAGGGGCACCAGTACATGCGCATTGGCAAACGCGGTAACGACTGGCACTATAACCACATGGTCAACCCGCGCATGAACCCCGGTTCCATCATGCCCCCGTACGAATGGCTCGTGGAGCAGGAGTGGGACCTCAAAAACCTCCCGTCGCGCATCGCGGCAATGCGTAAAGTGGGCGTGCCCTATGCGGCCGACTTCGGGCCCGACGACATTGAGGAAGCGGCCTTCACCCAGGCAAATGAGATCGTCACCGACTTGGAAAAGAAGGACATCTTCGTTGCCCCGGAATCCGAAATGGTCGCTTTGATTGCGTACCTCCAAAAACTAGGAGCCTATCGACAAGTGGACCCCAACAACCGAGTAGCGGTACAATTCGACGCCGAAACCCTGAAGCAATTCTGACCTGAGTCGTTTCGTTCCCGGTCCATTGGCGCTTATTGGCCTCGGTACCTTTAAGCGCAGTGTCCCAGAGATTGTAGGCTAGGGACTAAATAAACGAAGACCAACCGACAAAGAACTCACCGAATTTGGCTATGTTCTCCCGCCTGACTCACGAAGACTGGATCACCTGGGTACCGGTTGTGGCCTTTATCCTGACCTCCGGGGCTTTCATTGCAATCGTTGTCCGTGCGCTCAAGATGGAGAAGCCTGAACGCAAGCGTATGGCCCACCTGCCGCTGGAAGAGCAGCCCGGAGACGCGCCGCCCGAAGCCGACGAGGTCTCCACTGAACCCGCCGATACGGGCTTCCTCGGGCGCCTGACCCGCAACCCTGTGTTTTGGATGGTCCTCGCCACTTGCATCCTGAGCGGCATCTTCGCATTCGCACACTGATTAGAGGGTCAAAATAACAATTCTGGAAACCGTGGTTCCCATTCTCGCACCCTGCACAGAGAAGGGAGGACCATACGCATAAGGACTAACCAACATTTCTCCGCAATGGCCCAGCAACAACCGCATAGAGAGAAAGACAAGGTCGTGCTGCTCGAGCACACCTACGACGGCATTCAAGAATATGACCAGAAGCTGCCGAACTGGTGGTTGTTTACGCTGTATGGCGCGATCATCTTTTCGATTGCCTGGTGGTTCTTCAACTTTCAGGCGGGGCGGGCCGGGGATGAGGCACGCGTGGATTACGCGATGCGGGTGATGGAAGCCGAGCGCATGGCGATGGGTTTCGACACGTCCGACAATAGCGAATTCTGGGAGCGTGCCCATAATGCCGACGTCGTCGCCGAAGGCCGGCAGTTGTTTATGCAGAACTGCGCCCTGTGCCACAGCGAGGATCTTACCGGCGGCATCGGCCTCAACCTCGTCGACAATGAGTGGAAGCATGGCTCGGAGGCGTCGGAAATTTATGAGAGCGTCTGGGATGGCTTCCCGGCAGCGGGAATGCAGCCATGGGGTCAGCAGCTGGGGCAAAACCGCATTGCCGCGATCGTGGCCTTCATCCTCAGCCATCACGGCAGCCAGGAAGAGATGCAGGCTCAGGCCGTCGAAGCACCGGCGGACGCGTCGTAAGGATTTTACCATGACGCCCCGGTGCTCGATTGTTGTCATGGGCGTTTCCGGCTGCGGAAAATCCACCATCGGAAAGGCTGTAGCGGACCATTTGGCGTACCGCTTTCTGGATGCGGATGACTTTCACCCGTCGGCCAACCTTGCAAAGATGGCGGCGGGACGCCCCCTCGATGACGATGATCGCGTGCCTTGGCTCTCGCGACTCAACGAAATCCTTCGAGCGTCTGAAGACAATGCCGCTCCGCTTGTGCTTGCGTGTTCAGCCTTGAAGAGGCGCTACCGCCAAGCCCTTCGTGCGCGTGTCGAACCGGAGCCGATGTTTGCCTTTCTCGATGCAAGCTACGCTACCATCCGCTGCCGGATGGGAGCTCGAGAGCATTTTATGCCGCCAGCTCTGTTAGAGAGCCAGTTCGAGACTCTTGAAGCGCCGAGTTCCGATGAAGCGCTAACCGTCGACGCATCGCTCCCGGTATCGACCATCGTGGGTCGAATCGTCGCCGCCGTGCGGCAAGCTTAACTCCGAATTCCCGGATCACGCTTCGGCTCAGGCGGCGGTAACCTGTTCGCGGAGCTGACGGGTTGCCTCGGCGGTCGAAGCCGCCTTGAGCAGCGCAGAGACCGCAACGACAGCCCGGGCCCCCGCAGCGGTAACCCGGTCCACGGTCTGGGCATTGACGCCCCCAATGGCAAACCACGGGAGTACGGGTTTTTGCGCCGCAACGAAGGAGACCAGCTCGGGCCCAACGGCGCCGTAGGTCGGCTTCGTCGGCGTTGCGAACACCGGGCCGACCGCAAAATAGTCGAGCACGTCCGCCATTGCCATTGCTGCGGTTGCCTGCGCTTCGGAGTGGGTCGACAGGCCAAGGATGCGATCCGGGCCGAGACGGTCGCGGCAAAGGCGCGGGTCGAGGTCATCCTGTCCGACGTGCAGCCCCACGCCCGGGTAAAGGGTAGCTACTTCAAGATCGTCGTTCAGGATCAGCGGCACATCGGTGTCTTCGAACAACGGAAAAATGGTTTCCAGCAGCGATGCCCGTTCCGTGGAGCTTTCGTGTTTCGCACGGAACTGAATAATATCCGCGCCGCCAGCGAGCAGTCCGCGGCACTTTGCCACGAGGTCGTCGGGGCCGACATACGCCGTGTCGAGGATTCCATAAAGGCGGGCGCGTCGAAGGCGGGTCGGGGAGGCCGCAGCAAACGCGGCCGGTTCGGCAAGAGACGGGGTCACGATGATCAGGGGTTACTGGTCGGTCGCATCACCGACCATTCTGATCATCAGCTAATCCGATATCCCCGAAATCGTCAACTCGCTCGGGCCCGAGGTGCCTGTCGGAATCATCTGGCGCTTCAGGGGGCTCTTCGGCCGTTTCCGAGGTCGCGGCGGGGGCAGGGGCTTTGGCGGGCATGGAGCCAGCGGCGCCCGGGTCACTCACAGGGCCTCCGATAGACGTCGAGCCTTCCTTGGGCAGCTTTGGTTCGACGCCGGTTTCGGTGGCAATCGCCCGATCGGGATGTTCGACGCCTTCGTCATCCGACGGTGTGTAAGCGGGCACATCGGCAGCAGCCTCGTCTTTGACTTCGGAGTCCACGACCGAACGCTCACGCACCCCGGGCGCAGGCGGCGGATGACCTGAGACCACCTGGCCTTCGTTGCGCATTTCCTCCTCAAGCTGGGCGATGGCCTCCGGAGGCGCTTCCTGCGCGGCGTGGCTCTTTTCCGCCGTCACCGTTCTCTCGGGCGGTGCTTCCTGAGTTTCGCTTGTGGCATCGGTCACCGAGCCTGGCGCACCCACGCCTGCTGCGGGGACGGGAGCGGGCGTCGCGCTCGGAGTTGATTTATCGGTTCCGCTGCTCCCTTTCTCGTCTGCGCGTTGCATGGCGGCATTTTCCGCCGCTGCCGTCGTGTCGAGGGTACCGTCCTTGTTGGCGTCGACCACGTGGGTGACCGTCAGGGTCACCTTCGAGATATCCAGGTTGTGTTTGACGAGGAATTCCCGGCGCAAGCTGTGCTCGAGACTGTCCTTGATGTCCGGGCCTTTCTGGTACTCGTAGATCCGCGCTTTGGCGTGCACCTGAAGCGGTTTGCCCTTGCGCGGCTGAGAAATTTTCAGGTCAGGCGAGCGGGGCAGCCCGAGGTCACGGGTCGCTATGCGCTGCAGGTCTTTAATCGCCTGTCCGGTAATCTTCTGTTTCGTCCCATCTTCAAGGTTGACTGTAAGGCCGCGGTCCCGGGTCGACCATTTGGTCACCCGGAAGGCCGTGTAGAGCAGCGCTGCGGCCAGAAATCCCAGAAGGAAGTCGAAAACGAACTCGTTATGAATCGGGCCTCGCTCGTCTTCCCAAACGTAGAGCTCGTGCAACAGGTTACCGAAACCCTGCTCGATCTCGTCACCTGAATCCCTGACCTCGCCCTCCGCAGGGGCTTCGCTCGCAGGTTCCTGGGGGGCTTCTTCGGGCTCGGCCTGGGCGAGCAGCATGATGTCGTCATCCATAAGTCAGAAAAGAATGAAAAATCAGAGACACGTGGCACTGGCCTCGGCGCATCGGGCTAAGCGTCCGGGTTGAGCTCGGGCCCGGGTTCACTGCGCACAACGCCATCGACAAAGACCTCAACGCTGGCGACCTGCTTCCCCGTCATCTGCTTTACCTTGTCGATAATGTTCCGCTGGACGAGCTTGGCTGCGTCGAACACACGGGTGCCAAAAGCCATTTCGAGGTTTACCTTGATCTCGTAGGCCTTGTCGGCGTTTTCGACGATCTGCACGCCCTTTTCCGCACGGCGACCGCCAAGGTGTTCGAGCAGGCCGTCGAGGCCGCTGCCGCCGACGCTGTAGACGCCCGCCACTTCGAGCGCGGAATGTTTCACAATGCTGGCAACCACCGCGGAGCTGATGTGCACGCCGCCGATGTCGTCGCCATCGTCGTTGGTCAGGATCGTCTTGTTGGAGTCGGCCATGGTTAGTGGGTAAACTGCAATCTTGCCAGAAAATCAGTCGCAGGAAAAGGCGGAAATGCAGGATTTGGGCCCATCGGTGCACTCCGATTGATTCGACGGCGGGCGTTCAACCTTCGCCGCCGACGAGGCTAGATAGGATGAACGTTATTCCGCCCCATAAAAACGGCACTACGAGCGGGTATGCCCTTGCGCGCAAGCCCTCCTCCCAACGCACCACCACTTTGCCGAGAAACACTCCGTAGGCGATCGGATAGCCCGCGAGCAAGATGACGAAGATGGCAAAAAGCAGGCTTGCCTCGCCCCAGAGTTCAACGGGCTCCCCAAATGCCAGCGAAACCAGCGCCGCGAACCACCGGAACAGCACGGGCACCGTGAAGATCACGGGAATAAACAGCAGGACCCAGGCTGCGGTAATGAGGTTGCGGAGGAAGGCGTTCATAGCGCTGGTTCTCATTGGCCGAAACGCGACCTCGGCAATACTAATCTTTGGCCACGGCCCGGTACCAGCCTTTTGCCAGCATTTTGCCTCAAATGCTGTAAGCGAGTTCCTTCAGCGCTCGAATGGACACAGCGAAGCGCTTCCGAAGGCCACCCCCGCGAAACTTTGATCTCAGCTGCCCTTGGGTACGTAGAGCTCGCGGGGGGCTCGGGCGAGAAAATCGCGGACGTACCCGGTGGTCGCCCCGCCGTCGCGGAATACCGGATCCTTGACGATCGCCGCGGTAAACGGAATCGACGTTTTGATCCCCCCGATGAGGTATTCGCTGAGCGCCCGGCTCATGCGGTCGAGAGCTTTTTCGCGGGTGCGCGCGCTCACGATCAGCTTCGCGATCATGCTGTCGTAGTGGGGCGGCACGCTGTAGCCGCTGTAGATGTGGCTGTCGACGCGGACGCCCGGGCCGCCTGGCTGGTAGTACAGGCCAATTTCGCCGGGGCAGGGCGCAAAGTTGCGCGCCGGGTCTTCAGCATTGATCCGGCACTCGATAACGTGCTTGGTGAACTTGATGTCGCGTTGCTCGATGTCGAGCCGCTCGCCGCTGGCAATGCGAATCTGGCGCTTTACGAGGTCATAGCCGGTTGCCTGCTCGGTCACCCCGTGCTCGACCTGAATCCGCGTGTTCATTTCGATGAAATAGAAGTCGCCGTTTTTATCGACCAGAAACTCGACCGTACCGGCGCCTTCGTAGTTGCAGGCTTCGGCGATTCGCACTGCCGCCTTGCCCATGCGGTCGCGCAACCGATTGTCCAGAAACGGGCTCGGAGCCTCCTCGATCAATTTCTGGTAGCGCCGCTGTACAGAGCAGTCGCGCTCGCCGAGGTGAATGATCTTTCCGAAACTGTCGGCAAGAATCTGGAACTCGATGTGCCGGGGCTCCTCGATAAACTTTTCGATGTAAACATCGCCGTTACCGAAGGCTTTTTCGGCTTCGATCCGCGCCGCATTAAACTCCTTCTGGAAAGCCATGGCGTTGTGAGCGAGGCGCATGCCCTTGCCGCCGCCGCCAGCCACCGCTTTGATGATAACCGGAAAGCCGATGCTCTTGGCCAGTTCCACGGCTTCGGCCTCCTCACGGACTACCCCCTCACTGCCCGGGATGACGGGTGCCTTCGCCTTTTTCGCGATCTCTTTGGCGCGAGCTTTGTCGCCCATGTCACGGATCGTCTGCGAGGTCGGCCCAATGAACTTGATGTTGCACGACTCGCACTGTTGGGCGAAATCCGCGTTCTCGCTCAAAAAACCGAAGCCTGGGTGGATCGCGTCGACATCGGCAATCTCGGCCGCGCTGATGATGCGCTCGGCTCGGAGGTAGCTCTGGTTCGACGGTGCCGGGCCGATGCAAATGGCCTCGTCGGCCAATTGCACATGCAGACTTTGTTCGTCGGCTTCGGAGTACACCGCCAGCGTCCGCACACCCAGTTCCCGGCAGGCCCGGACGATGCGCAGCGCGATTTCGCCGCGATTGGCAATCAATACCTTCTGAATCATCTTACAATTTTGATCGGGCCAGAGCGGCAACTAGCGCGGAGGCACCGAGGAGCGGAGTGGATTGAGGACGGAACCACGCTTCATCGGTGTCTCTCGGATAAAGGGCCGCTGGATGGTCGGCGACACGTTGAGCTTGCGGATGGATGTGAACCCGGCTTTGCCAGAAAAGGCTCCCGAGGTCCGGCCCTCCGCGTGCAACGCAGTCGCTTAAGCCTGAAGGCGGAAGAGGGGTTGGCCATACTCGACGCTTTGGCCGTTTTCGACGAGGACCTCGGTGATCTTGCCTTTGAGTTCGGCCTGGATCTCGTTCATCACCTTCATCGCCTCGATAATGCAGACGACGGTTTCGGTGGTCACTTGCGTGCCGATCTCGACAAAGGGCGGACTGTCCGGGTTGGGCGCCCGGTAAAACGTGCCCACCATGGGGCTCTTGATGACCTCGCCTCCTTTTGGCTCGGCGGGCTCCGGTGTCGGATTGCCGCCTGCGCCGGACGCGGGCGGGGAGGGCGGCGCGGCCGATTGCGGGGGAGGGACCATCTGCGGCGCGGGCATCGTCACAACCGGCTCGGCGTGGGGTGCAGCGCGCTTGATGCGCAGTTTCAGGTTTTCCTCTTCGATCTCAAACTCGGTGAGATCAGAGCGTTTCATCAAATCGACGACCTGTTTGATTTCCTTTATATCCATGCAGAATCCACTCAATCGAGCGAGGTTGGCGGATGTGAGGCGAGGGTAAATGAACAGCAAGCCAGTCCCGGCGACAGGAATCAACAGGAATATCACCAAAGCGTTCCGGCGAAGTGAGCTAGGTAAAAACGCTTCCGGGGCCTGCTGTGGGGGATGAAACCGTGAGCGGCGCGGCGAACGGAACGCACCCGGGCGCCGGGGGGCTTAAACCTTCCGGAGCCCGAAAGCCGCAAGCGCATTGGTGGCCACGAGCGCTTCGACCGTCACGGGCACGACATCGGCGCTGATCGTTGCAAGTTCGCGGGCAAGACGGTGAACGTAGTCGAAAGCGGTCTTAACGTCAGGGTAATGTTCCTGGAGGGGGCGCCCGCTTGCGGCGTCGCTCCACACCCAAGGGGCGTCCGTGGCGCCGAGGAGCAGGCTTTGCGGCCCGCAGTGACGCAGGATCTCGAGGCAGATCGGGGCGGCCACCACGGGGTCTCGGGAAGTCCGGAAGCCTGGCCCTTTGAAAAACACATTGCCGCGGCGAGCGGCCGCGGTGAGCACCTGAGACAACTCAGCCGACTGCGGGTCCTGCACCCCGGGCAAGGCGAGGTGATCCATCATCACCGGGATTTCCGGCGGGATGGTTTCGAACAGGTACTGAATGGTAGCAGGGTCGTCCGCGCGCAGGTGAACCTGCTTCCGGTGCTCGGAGAAGTACGCGAAGAGCCGGTCCCATGCGGCACTGGGGTAGCTTGCCTTGGCGCGGAAGGTTTCTATATCGGCTTTTGCGGGAAACAGGCGCACCCCAACCACTTCCGGCTTTGCGAAGTATCCCTGGCCGAGCAGGGCCGGGTCGGCATTGAGCAGGCCGCAGACAAAGGTCTCCGGGTTTCGCGTGCGCTCCTTCCAGGCATTGCCGGCTTCGATGCCCTCGATGACAGCTTGGGGGTCGGCGCAAAAACTCAGTGGCGCCAGCACCAGGAGGGCGACTTCGTCGAGTGCGCGCAGGGCCGACAGGTGGGCGTCGATTCCGTATTCGGCGAACTGCGAACAGCCCGCCGGAAAATCCTCGAGCCGGAACCGCCCCGGCTCCATGGCGTGCATATGGGTGTCAGCGAACATCTTCGAGAAAAGAAACTAGAGATAAAATCCGATGGTGGCTCGCGCGGTCTAAAGCGCGCAAGCTTCGATCACACCGGTTTCTCGTTGTCGTCAGCGTAACCGGAACCGCGCGCGGGGGTGCTGACCCGCTTATGCGGCTGCGGTCAGGCGAATTTGACGCTCCCTCGCTAACGCCATCGATGACCGGCCAGGGCAAACCCAGTCAGCTCAAGCCCGAACGTGGAACTTTGACCTCCACCCGCCAGAATTTCCCGAGCGGTAGGAGGGGCGGGGCCGCTGCCATCCGCAAAAAGTCTCGCTGACCGGCGGATCTGCCGACGTCAGCAACGCCGACCTGGCACCCAAGTTCGCCCTTCAGCCCTACTTTATGTAGCGCAGCAACCGGGCGGCTTTGAGCCACTTTTCGTCGCCTTTGACCTCTTTCCGGGAGAGCTGATCGACGATCGTCGCGCGGAAAAGAGCGAAAAACAGGAAGAAAAAGCCAGCCATGACCGTGGCGGTGTAGGCCGACAGCAGGCCCTTCCAGAGCGGATCGTAGACCGGGATGTGCGGCGGCAGGATGATCGCGAAAAACAGCAGGAACATCCCACCGGCGAGAATGGCGTCGATCGCCAGACCCTGCGGCCCGGGGCGGAGGAAAAATTTGGAAGAGGAGGTTTCAGCGTCCATCAGCAAAAGACAGTTGAACGGTGGCGCGCCCGATGGCAAGCCCCGGCGTTCAATTGGGCGGTTCGGTCTGAGCGCTGGCGAGCTCGCGCTTAAGGCGTTCGCGGCAGGTATCCGACATGCCAATGGCTGAGGCGTGGGCATCGACTTCCTCGAGTTCCGGGGCCCGATGGTGCAGCTCGCGCACCTGCTTCGCATATCGGCAGGTGAACGGGCACATCCACTCCAGCATCTTGACGCGAATGCGCTCCCAAAGGGTCAGCTTACGTTCGCAGCTTTCCGACACGAGACGGGCAGCGTCCTGGCAACTGAGGCAGTGCTTGGTGAAAAAGTTATAGAAGGCGTGAAGCATCTTATCCAATTGGTCGTTCTAGGCTGAATTCCCTTACCCGGCAACGCTTTTTGCGAATTCGATTTCGTACGCAATCCATGCTGTAAGGCTTTCGGCCACTCCTGCCGCCCTCATTTCCCGTCCTACTGGTGGAATTCGAAGCCTAGTCGGTGTTCGCTTGCTCATATTGGGAGGGGCCGAAGCCGAGGTATGCCAGGACAAACGGAGCGAACAAGAGGTTGAGCAAAAACAGACCGATGCCGTGCCCGAAGGCGCGTGCAAGCCGCCAGATCGCCATTATGGCAATGATGATATTCACCAGCGGAATCAACAGCAGGAACAAATGGTAGCCTCGCATGTGGGCCACCTTGAGGAGCACGTAGAGGTTGAAGAACGGAACCAGCACTTCCCAGCCGGACCACCCAGCCTTTCGGAAAATCGCCCCTACCGAAACGAGCATCGCCAGCAGGGACAGGCATCCCGTCAGGAAAACGAAGCTGTTCTGGCTTTCCCAGGTTTCCGGATTCAGGGCCGGCCCGTCCGCGTCAGAGAAGAAGGGGTACAGGTTCGAGGTCCGGAACACGAAGGTATCCTTTTGCAGCGGTGGTTGCCCCACGTGTCCAGCGACCCCGAATTCGTAGGTAACAAACCCCCGCAGCCCGACGACCATCTCGTCACCCGGCTCGAGCAAACCGCTTTGAGCTGCGACCTGATTGGCGGCGATCCAGATGACGTCGAGAAGGTGCTCCTGCGTTTCCGCATCCGCGAAGCTGCCCAATTCCGGAATTTTCACCAGGAAGGCGGCGCGACCAGGATAGTGCTCGCACCAGGTCACGAAGGTCCTATCCATAAATGCGCGCAAGCCTTCGGCCGCGGTAAAATGTTCTTCGCGCAGCGCCTGGGCGACTTCGGAAAACTGTTCCGCCATTTGCGCGGCGGCTTCCGTGTTGCCCGAGCCGCCCGTATCGTGCTCGGTCAAGTACTGATCTGCCGCTTCGAACCCCGCGGCGCCTGGGACAGCCTTCGTCACGACCGCTTCCCAGGTACCTAGCAGCGCGGCGACCGCCATGATGCTCCAAACGACATAAAGGGCGACCTGCGATCCGCCAGACCGTTCCTCCTTCGAGCCCTCGCGAAGGGACGAAACGTGGGCGGGGCCAGCCGCTGATGAAGCCGGAAGCGGGTCCGTAGCCAGATTGTGCCCGCTCACGGCCAGAAAATCACGGACGTCCTGCCCGTTGGGCATCCGCATGTCCGGCTCGTGGTCCGCAACGGCGTTGAGGTAGTCCGCCAGCAGCAGCCATTGCCCAATCTCGGGCGCGAAGAGGTAGGTGTCGCGGTTGATTTCGCCGCGCAGGATCAACGCTTTGATCTCGTGAAAAGAATTCGGGCCCTTGGCCTGGCCGTCGGTGGAGTAGTAGTGGACCATCGAAATTTTGGTTACGAGGTCGCAGGCGGGAGGGCCCTCGACTCATGCAGTGGTAGGAGGAAAAGCCGAAGCGGAAATGAGCTCTCTCCAATGTGGAGTCAACGGCAAAGGGGGGTGCTTTCGAGGAAGTGATACCCTTGCGCAGAACCCCTTTGTCCATCCATGAAGCCTAAATCTCGCTTTTATCGTTCGCTCGCCCCAGTCTCGACAACCTTTGCCCTGCTTGTCGCGCCCCTCGGCTTGTCCGCCTTGACGACAGTGACCGTCACGGACGAGGTGCTCGTCCCGGCCGTCATTCCGTTGGGGATCAACACCGGCGGCGACAGCTTTTACGCAAGTGCGATTACCGCATTGCGGGTTGCCGAAAACTTCGAAGGCGTGCGCTACCGGATGACGACCTGGGGCCCGGAGCTCAACGAAGATGGTGCCGCTGTCTGGTTCAGCCCGCCCGAGGCGGCTTGGGAAGCAATGGCGGGCAAGGTCCGCTATACGCTATTGAGCCCGCCCAACGAGGGCGTCAGCGGCATCTTGCGGGGGATCACCAAACGCGAAGTCAATGGCCGCGAAATGACATACCTGCAGTTCGACCGCGAGGTCGAGCCCTCGGAACACAACAAAAACGGTATCCTGCTCGAATATCTGGACCTTACCCAGGGCAGTATCAATGGCGCCGCGAACACAACTTTCTGGAACAGCGCAGGCAATACCGCTGTTTCCGGCGACGTGCCCGCCGAAAGCTTCGGCCACAGCGCGCTGCTGCTGCGGCCTAGCCGTGAGGGCAGTGAGGCCTATTATTCCCTGGTGCCGATGTGGGCCTCGCAGGCACCGCAAAACGGCACATGGCTCATTGACTTTTGGACGAAGCTTCGCGAGCCCGATGCCGAGCTGCGCATCGACATCCTCGAGCGCAACGAAGAAACCTCGGAAAATCGGCTCGTGCGCTCGGTGCCTGTAGAGGCCAGCGAGGACTGGCAGCATTTCGACATGACGCTCGAAGTCAGCGGCCTTGCAGACGCCTACCCGCACTTTCTCGTGCTTCGGCTGGTGGCCGAAAACGGTGAAGTGCTCGTCGACGATTTGGTCGTCGAGAAGGACGAGCCGAAGACCAACCCCACGGTTTTTCGCGACCACTACGTCAATGTGCTCAAGGAGCTTCAACCGGGCACGCTGCGGGTTCTGCAGATGGGCGGTAGCGACTTCGCCAACAACCTCCGCCCGCCGCTGGAACAGGTGGCGTTCACGCGAGACTTTGGCGAGATGGTCAAGGATGGGCGCAACCTCGCCGAGCGCTACCAGTACACCATGCACGACTTCTACGCGCTATGCGCGGAGGTTGGTGCCGACCCATGGTATTGCCTTCCCGGCACCATCCACCCTGACGAGATGGCGGCAGTGATGGAGTACCTCGCCGGTTCGCCGGAAAGCCGTTACGGCAAGATCCGAGCGGAGAACGGGCAGGTCGAGCCGTGGACGGAGGTCTTTGACAACATCTACATCGAGTTTGGTAACGAGGCCTGGAATCCTGGCGGTTATGCCACGGGGTCGTTCAACGGTCCCGGCCATTGGGAGACACTCATCCGCACCGGGCGCGAATCGCCGCACATGCAACACAATATTGTCTTCGTCGCCGGCTCACAGGCTGGCCAGCCCGCCCTGACCCGGCGCCTGCTCGAAGACGTCCCCAATGCCGACACCTATGCCATCGCGCCGTACATGCTCAATCGCATACGTGCCGACCAAGTCGACCACCTCGACAGCGTTGAGGAGCTGATTCAGTGGGGCTTCGCCTACGCCTACCGGCGCGTGATGGAGCCCTACAGGCGGGTGTACCAGCACTGGGAATACACCCAGGAGGCGAATAAGGGCCTTTCAATCTACGAGCACAGCTTCCACTGGACGCACCCGTTCCCCGGCACACCGAACGCACCCGACCTCGAAATGCGCAACGCCTTTCTCGGCTCTCTGGGTACGGGCCTCGCGGTGGTCAATGATGCGCTGCTCATGCTTAAGGAGCGCTCGGTCCAGCCGCAGTGTCAGTTCAACCTGTTCCAACAGCACTACCGCGAGCTCGACCTCTGGGGATTCGTGCCGGGGCTCAACCCTCGCGACCAGCGCTACCGGCCGCACTTCTACGCTCAGCAGATCGCCACCGCGGTGATGGGCGGCGACCTCGTCGCCACCGAACTGGGCGGCGATGCGCCCGACTTTGCGGTCCGCGGAATTTTTGAAGACATTCAGGGCGAGGCCGAGCCCGTGCGCTACGAAGACATCCCTGCTCTGCACAGCTACGCTTTCGCCGATGGCGATCGCCGTGCACTGATCGTCTTCAACCTCGACCTCGAACGAACTCACCCCATCCGGGTTGCTTTCGACGGAGCCGCCAGTTCGGGCGAGGCCAAAGGCTGGCGTCTGACCGCAGACGAGCCCACCGCCCGGAATGAGCCGGAACTCGCAGCCCCCCAAGTTCCCGCGCCAGCGAAAGCCACGATCCGCAACTTCCGAAGCGGCTACGAAACCGAGCTGCCTCCGTGCTCCATGACCGCTTTCGAATGGTTCGTCGAGTAACGCTCCACCTGTCAGCCCAGCCTCGACGCAGAAACGCGTTTAGTGTAATGAAAACAAGATTGCGTTTCGGTTGGGTTTGTCGCAAGCTCTTCGGTGGTTCCCGGGGGTGTGCGCCTTCGCGGTGTTCTTTGCGAACACTGAGGAAAGTCCGGACATCGCAGGGCAGGACGCCCGTCGAAAGGCGGGGAGGCGCGGCCCAAGCCGCGTCGACGGAAAGTGCCACAGAAAACGAACCGCCCTTTACCGTCTCGGCGATAAAGGGTAAGGGTGAAAAGGTGGGGTAAGAGCCCACCGCGGGTTTCCGCGAGGAGCCTGGCAGGGTAAACCCCGTCCGATGCAAGACACAAATAGGGGGCCGAGTTGCCCGCTCGCTACGGCCCCGGGTAGGTCGCAGAGATAAATGACGGCTCACCGCCCGACGGCAACGCCGGTGCGGGAAACAGAATCTGGCTTACCACCCCCGGGAACCTCCACTTTTGTGGCTAGATCAGGCCAAGCTCCATCTTGCCCTCTTCCGAAATCATAGATTGCTCCCACGGCGGATCCCAGACGATGTCGACTTGCGCGTCCTTGACGCCGCGCACGGCCAGGACACGGGTGCGGGCATCGTCTGCAATGACAGGGCCCATGCCGCAACCGGGGGCCGTCAGGGTCATCTTGACTTCGACGCGCCAGCCGGAGGCCGCGGCAGCTTTTTCCGTAGCTCCAGCGGTGGCCGGTTCTTTCTCCGCGTTCTCCGCAACGGCCACTTCGGAGCCGTCCTCAGTGCGCGCGGCATCGTCGCTGACCGGGCCCATCGGCAAAATTTCCATTGAGTACACGAGGCCGAGGTCGACGATGTTGACCGGAATCTCCGGGTCGTAAACAGTCTTCAACGCCTCCCAGACGACCTCCTGGCTCGGGCGCTCGGTGGAGTCATCATCGGCACCAGCAGCGGCTTCGCCAGCCTCGGTCGGGATTTCTTCGCCGAGCGCGTCGGCGTCCTTACCGTTGACGCGGAACATGCCGTAGTCGCAGACGACGGTGAAGTTTCCGCCGAGACGGTGGGTAATGTCCACCTTTGTGCCGCCGGGCAGCACAATCATGTCGCCAGCCGGAATCACGGAGGCCTCGACATCGCGGGAGAGAATGCGGCGGTTATCGGTCATAAGGGGAAAGAGAACATGGGGCTGGGGCTGAGACAACTTTGTTTAGGCCGAAGCGAGCGGATAGCCATCGCGGGTCCACCAGTCGAGCCCTCCAATGAGTTCTTTGACTTGGAAACCGAGCTCCGAAAGCTTTAACGCGCCTTTGGTGGACGCATTGCAGCCGATTCCGTCGCAGTAGACGACGTAGGCAGCGTCCTTGTCCCATGTCGAGGTTGCTTCGGAGGTCATTTCTCGGTGAGGCAAATTTACCGCACCGGGAATATGTAACCGCTCGAACGACTGCCGGGAGCGCGCATCGATAACGACGACGTTTTCTCCCCGACGCAAGGCGTCGTGGAGATCCCACGAGTCGGTTTCGTGTTCAAGCTTTTGGCGAAAGTGTTCCGCAGCGGAGTTCATTTTGTGATGACCGATTCAGGCCTCGAACTTTGCCTTCACCTTATCGGCTAATTTTTCGTGGACGTCGTCGCTGGCGATCTTGCCGAGGACTTCCTCGAAGAAGCCGAAGACGAGCAGCTCGTAAGCCTGGCGCTCGGGGATGCCGCGTGCCTTGAGATAGAACAACTGTTCTGAATCGACCTGGCCGCTGGTGGCGCCGTGCGAGCACTTGACGTCGTTGGCTTCGATCTCGAGGCCAGGCAGGCTGTTGGCCTCCGCTGTTGGGGAGAGCAGCAGGTTGTTGTTGGTCTGGTAGGCGTCGGTTTGCTGCGCCTCGTCTTCTACGACGATCATGCCGCTGAAAATCGTCTGGCTCTTGTCGAGCAGGGCATTTTTGAAGAGCAGGTCGCTGCGGGCGTGGCTGGCGCGGTGCACCTGCAGTGTGCGCTGGTCGAAAACCTGTGTTCCGGTTGGAGCGCCCATGCTGTAGAGGTGTACATCAGCGCCGGAGCCCGCCGCGATTGTGGCACCTTCGAGCCGTGCATAGCTGGCACCGATATTGATTGCCGTGCTTTGCAGCGAAACGTCGCGTTCGGCGGTGGCCTCTTCGCTCTGATAACACTGCATACCCGGCCTGTGGTCCTGCACGTAAACCCGCTTGACGACCGCGTTTTGCCTGGTATGGACCGTCCCCAGGC
>JBHJGW010000341.1:0-2369 GCA_050331415.1 Opitutales bacterium
GGCCTGACTCGTATTCTCGCGCCAGCGGCAGACGCGCCCGATGTGGCGTCGCAGGTTTTTGAAGACGTTTCCGATCGCGTTGGTGGACAGCAGCGAGCGGTTGAGCGTGTTGGGCACATTCAGGTCGAAGAGCGCGTGCAGTTGCTCGCCAGCTTCATCGAGGCTTTGCTGGGCCTGCAGCGACGCGCAATTTCAGCCGGTAGCGGCGTGGACTCGCGAAGAACATCCGGTATTTTGGCTCGCATTTTGGGCCGTGTCGGGTCGCATTCGTTCGTGCTGGCAAGTTGTCCTCCCCGTCTCGAAGGGATCATCGACGGGCTGAAGGTCGATGGCTTCGACACGCTCCTGACCGGCTTCGATCAGGCCGACCTCGACAGTTTGCTGCAAGGCGGCAAGACGCCCGCTGACGACGGCGAGACGCCCGCTGACGAAGACGGTGAGGCGGAGGACGAAGACCTGGGCAAGGGCGATGTGATCCTCACGCTCGGGCTCTACCGCTTCAAGGTCATCCAAGAGGACCCTGCCCTTGAGCAGGCCGCGCGGCGCGTCCTCCCCGCAGAACCGGCGATTTCCCGACCCAACCGCACTGAGCTGAACTACTTCCGGGAGCGCCTTGAGGAGAGCACCAGGTAGCGTGGAGATGGCTTTGCTGGCGGGCGTATTCTTGCCCTCTCACCTCAAATGCCGCTGGAACCATTCTCCGGCGTGGTCGGCAGCTTCGTCAAGGGTGCCAGGTTCTTCGAAGAGGTGGGTGGCGTGGGGGATGATCGTGAGTTTGTGCTCTGCTTTCAAACGGGCGGCAGCTTCTCGGTTGAGCTGAAGCACCTGCGGGTCGTTTTCGCCAACGATCATCAGCACGGGCGCGGTCACGGTGTCGAGGGCCTCGTCGGCGAGGTCGACGCGACCGCCGCGACTCACCACCGCTTTGACCGCCGCATGCGAGGCCGCAGCGCGGATGGCAGCGGCGGCTCCGGTGCTCGCGCCGAAGCAGCCGATGGCAAGGCTGCGGGTGCGCTCGTCGCGCTGGCACCACCCTACGGCTCCGGCGACGCGGCGGGAGAGTAGCGGAATGTCGAAACGTTTGTCGCGGGCGTACTCGCCCTCCGGCTCCTCGTCGGGGCTCAGGAGGTCGAACAGCAGGGTGCCGAGCTTGTAATCGACGTTGAGCTTTCGCGCCACCGCCTGGTTGCGGACGCTTAAGCGGCTGGAGCCGCTGCCGTGGGCGAAGACAACGAGGCCCGTCGCCTCCTTTGGCAGCGAGAGGTTGCCGTTCAGGCGGATGCCTTCGATTTCGAGGGTAAGGTCCTGGCTGTCAGGTAATACCATACGGCTGATTCGCATTTTTTTTTGGAAACGGGAGTGGGAACGAGATAAGGCTCAGGCGGCGACACCGCTGAGCGTTTCACGGACTTCCTCGTCTGTCACCTGCGTGAAGTCGTCATAGAAAGCCCCTACGCCGAGGAAGCTCTTGGGTTGCATCGGGCAAACGACCACGTCGGCGAGCTGCTCCAGTTCGCGGATGGTTTCCGGTGGCGCGACGGGCACGGCCACGACGACCTTAGCCGCCCCCTCCTCGCGCACCGCGTGCGCGGCGGCTTTCATGGTCGCGCCGGTGGCGAGGCCGTCGTCGATCAGGATGGCGGCTCTCCCGGCGAGGTTCGGGCGGTCGCGGCCGACGCGGTAGAGATCCGCGCGGCGGCGCAGCTCCTCGCGCTCGCGCCGGCCCGCCTCATCGAGGGCGCTCTCGGGATCACGCAACTGCTCGGTCACGCGTTCGTTGACCACCCGAAAGCCGCCCTCGGCGATCGCGCCCATGGCGAGTTCCTCCTGCCCGGGCACGCCGAGCTTGCGCACCATCATCACGTCGAGCGGAACACCGGTGCGGCGGGCGATCGGCTCGGCTACCTTGACGCCACCACGTGGCAGAGCCAGCAGAATGGCGTTGTCAAGGAAGGGCTCGAGCGGCGCGAGGAGGCGCTCGCCGGCTTCCCAGCGGTTCCGGTAGGAGTTCGCAATAGTCGGTCAATTCGATTCGATCTATTTAATGGATGAATGCCGCGCTAATGCCGACGATCAGCAGCAGCACCAGCAGGGTGAAAAAGAAAACGCCAAAAACGCCAGCGGCGGCGGCCTCGGTGCTGCCTACAGCGGCGGGATCCTGCGGCGGAACGGACTCGGCGTCATCGCGAAGATCCCGCGAACGCGGGGTCAGCGCCGCAAAGATGAGGCCGATGATGAGCGCCCAAAACAAAAATGGCACCCAGTACACGCCCGCGACGACCCCGCCATAGGGAACCGTCCAAGCAGAAGCCGCCCAAATGAAAAGCGCGGCGATGATAAAGAAAAAGCCGAAGGCGGCACCTGCGGCT
>JBHJGW010000342.1:0-18483 GCA_050331415.1 Opitutales bacterium
CGGGGCCGTCACCATTGAAATCGCGGAGGCGGGCTTCGGTAATGCCGACGGGCCTGCAACCGACCTGGCTTGGGGCTTGGTTGTCGATACAGATGGCGCCAGTGTCGGCAGCTCCTTCGAAACAGACTTCCTCGCCACGGCTCAAACCGCTCTGGCAGGATTTGTTCTCCCGGCACTCGGAGAGAGGGCGGCTTTGTTCGGTGAATATGCCTTCATCCGCAGCACTTCAAACAGTACTGCCCTGCCTCCGTTCCTTGGGGGTACTCCAGGGAATTTTGGTTTCGCGACCTTCGATTATGACAACGGCATCGATGGCGGAGAAGACTACGGCCTTATGTGGTTCTCGCCGGTCAACCCCGATATTATTAATGCTGGCGATTTGTTCGGTTTCCAAGACATCGGTAATTTGCCCGCCAGCGAATCTGCGGACATCAACATCTCGGACATTACCGTTCCCGAGAACACGTCTATCGACGTCGTTCCTGAGCCGAATGCCTTCGGGCTTCTCGGTGCCCTTGCGGTCGGCCTAGTAGTTGTTCGTCGCCGCGCCTAGCTCGTTGCGATCCCCTAAAGTTTTCAAACCGGCCTCATCTGAGGCCGGTTTTTTCTGCCCGGCGGGCGGGACGCCTCATGAGCGGACAGATGGTGCTTTGGTTTCGGTACCGGTCCAACTCCGACAGCCCCTATGCCTAGTCGATGCTTTCGCTGGTCACGTTCGCTTTCGGAATTGCCTCCATGCGCCGATTACGATTGTTACGGCATGATGCGTTTAGCCGGGCAACCTGCATGGTGGATCAAGACGGGCGTCACGCTCGTCCTTGCAGTCTGGGCGGTGGTACACCCGGTGCCGGTCGACCTTGCGGTTTTCTGCGCAGTAGCCGTGGCCATAGCAGGCGCGGCGATCAACCTGTGGCATTACCGCCTCTTGAAGGTCGCTGGAAAGGCCGAAGCGCCGACAACCCTCGTCACCCAAGGCGGCCTCTGGCCCTTCGTGCGGCACCCGATGTACCTCGGCGAAGGGCTGCTTATGCTTGCTCTGGCCGTGATGGCTCGCGGCCCGTCTATCTACCTGATGTTCGTCGGATGGATCGCCATCGTACGACTCGCCTTGGCCGAAGACCGGGCGATGGGCGAACGTTTTCCACAGGCCCATGTCAAGTGGCGTCAGCGCGCGGGCCTTCTCTTCCCCAAGCTGCGCGGTCGTCCGGCCGAATAGCGCCGGTTGATGCGGTGAACGGGTCCGCCTCGCGGCAGGCTCCGCCTCAAGCCAGAAAACGCTCGCGAACCTCGGGAGGCGGAATTTCGCACGCGTCCTTTCTCCCGGGCAGCAAGTGGCGGTTGATCGCAATGAACGCGTAGCCGAGGTTTCGCAGTGGGCGGGGAATTGCCCGAAAGACTTTTAGCGCTCGACTTGGGTGGTCGAGGTGGCTGGCAATCTCCAAAGCGGCATCAGACCGGTCGAGTAGCCGCTCGCCCTGAATCAGGTAAAAAGTGCGGAAGTCCGGATCGGAAAGGCCCCGCTCGGCCAACAGTTTGCGCCCGATCTCACTGCGCATGGGCGCGAACTGATAGCGGCCCTCTCGATCATGCTGCCAGATAAATTGGATCGAGCGCTGGCAGAACCCGCAGTCGCCATCAAAAAGCACAATTTCCTTCATAAGGGGAATCTTAAGCGAAAGATTTACGGGTGCCAACTTCAGGATGCAGGTTTGGCCTGCTGAATCGAAGGCATTTGTTTCTTCAAGCGTTCTAGATAGGCACGGATGGCCGTCCGTGACGCGTCGCGGGTCTCCGCAAAGCGCCACGCGTGGCGATATTTCTCCGGCGTGGCACCGATCAGGTCGTGCCAGACTTGCACCTGGCCGTCGGTGTGTTTTCCGGCACCGATCCCGATCACCGGGGGCTTGAGCTCACGGCTGAGCCGCTCGCCGAGCGAAGCCGGTACCAGCTCCACCACCAGGCCGGCGATCCCCACTGCGGCGAGGGTGTGTGCCTGGCGAACGAGGGCTTCGGCCTCTTCCGCGTCGCGGCCTTGCAGGACGGGCCGCGCCATCGTTTGTGGCGTGTAGCCCAAATGCCCCCAGGCATCGACACCTGCCTCGCGAAGGGCGGTCGCAAGCGGGGCGTGAGGCCCTTCAAATTTGACACCGTCGGCACCGGCTTCGGCCAGGGCTCTGCCCGCCGCTTTGGCTTCTTCCAGCGACTGACTCGCGCGAAATGGCAGGTCGGCGAGTACATAGGGTCGCGCCATTTCGGGCAAACGGCAGACGGCCACGCCGCGCCTCACAGCGTGGAGGTGGTGGAGCATGGCTTCGAGCGGCAGCTCAGCGGTCGAGGCATATCCCAGAACGGTTTGGGCTACACTGTCGCCAACGAAAAGGATATCGACGCCTTCTTCGCACTGCAGCTGTGCGGTCGGCGCATCGTAACAGGTCAACATGCTGATGGCCTGCCGTTCGCGCTTGCAGCGTTGCAGGAAGGCAAGGTCTTTGCGTTGCGGGAGGGTCACGTCCCACGCACGATGATAGGACGGCCTGCCTCCGTGCAACGGGATTTTGACTCGTTGCGGGGAGGTTTGAGGCCCTAGGGGCCAGGTGCCCTCAGTCCGGTGCGAACCCCTGCGGTCCTGGTCCCCGGTTCGCCTTGCGCGTGATAGGTCGCGAACCCCTCGACCAGCAGACCGCCTTCCGGCAGCGCGTTCGGCAGGGCAATCCAGTGCCCGCGGCTTTCATTGGGGGCTAGACTCAAAACGTGTTCACGATTGGTCCCGGCCTCTGTCTGGGAAAGGATGTCGATGGTTTCCAACGGCACGTTTCCGGTGTTCTGGATAACGAGCCATACACCGCCGCCGCCAATCGGCCCCGGGGGTTGGTGATACACCGAGGTGAACTCGAGGGCGGCGATGGCCTCGTCGGGATCACGCGTAGCGCGGGCGAGGTCGGGGAGGCCCGCGCCGAGGTGGGGATCGTGCCCCGGTTGACCGAGGTCTCGGGCCGTTTCTGTCAGCCGGGTGGCAGCTTCCGCCGCACTGATCCCGAGCTCCGTCATCACACCGGCAATCGATGCGGAGAACAGCGGCGCGGCAAACGAGGTTCCGCTCGCCAGGACGTTCGCGGGATCGCCGGTTTCCGGATCATATCCTGGGACGGTGACCCCGACACCCGGACCGGCCACGCTGACGGATGCGCCACGGTTGGAGAAGGCCGCTCGCTGTGGTTTGCCATCGGTCGCGCTGGTCCCGAAGACGGCAGAATACGCCGCAGGGTAGAGCGGATCGCCTGAGTTATCGTTGCCGGCGGCAGCCACAATCACCACGCCGTGCGCCTGGGCGAGCGCGACCGCCTGCGCGAGCGCCGGGCTGTCGCCGTAACTTCCGAGGCTGAGGTTGACGACGTCCGCACCAGCAGCGACGGCATCGACAATTGCCTCAGCGACGGCAAAGGTGTCGGGAGCCCCGTCGGCTCCGGCGGCGTTCCAACCCAGGATGGTGGCGTCGCGCGCCGGGCTGCCTTCGGCAAGGAGGAGCGAGGCGACTTGCGCGCCGTGGTCTCCAGACCCGCCGCGGCGCCGACGCACATCAACCGCGCCTTTGGGCAGATGCGGGTGGGAAAAGTCGCCCTGATCGATTACGGCAATAGTGACGCCTTCGCCAGCCGTGGAGAGGGCATCGGCCTTCAGGAGTTGTTTCCAGCGCTCGCCAACTGCCAGGTAGCCTGACTCCGACGACACCGGGACCGGTCTGGGAAGCTCGGCAGGGTAGTCGAAGCCGACCGCAAGGTCTTCTCCAAGGGCGGCCGCGAGGCGTTGGCGAGATTCCGCATCGTAGCGGATCTGCACGATCCCGAGCTCCCGGATGACCCCCGTCACCTCGAGACCGTTGGCCCGCAGCCAATCGAGCGCTTCGTCGATTTGCCGCGGTCCGTAGCTGAGGGTGGCCCGGCCGCGCACCGCACCGGCCGGAGGCTCGGCGAGGGGAGGTCGCGCTTCGCGACGGCTGAATGCGCTTTCCGGCTCGGCAGTCAGCGGTTCCGTGGCGGGTCCGACCTCAGGTGTCCCCGATCGGTCTGGCGGCGGCTGGGCCGGCCCGCCTTCGGGCAGCTGCATGCCCACAAAGAAACCGGCGGCCAGCAGGGTTGCTGCAGCGATCACGTAAAGGACTTTGCGCATCTTCAAAGCCATCAACTCCGGAAAATTATAAGATCACACAAAGCGGCCGAGAGGTCAAGGTGGGTGCTCGCCTGCTTGCGCTCATGCGCTTTCGACTGCGATCACGGCCAGGTTGGTGAGGTTGAACGCTGCGTGCATGACAATAGGCACGGCCAGGCGGCCCGTGCATTCGTACGCACGCGCGAGCATCACCCCAAGAACGAAAAGTGGTCCGAAGGCATAGAGGTTGATGTGTGCAAGGGCAAATAGGGCTGCCGACAACACGACCGCGCCCCTCGCAGAGAAAACCTGCTTGCCTGCCCGGTAGAGGACGCCGCGGAAAAAGCACTCCTCCGCCCAGGGTGCCAGCAGACCAGCCACGGCCATCAAGGCCATTTTCGCAGGGCCGAATCCAGGGGTGTCGAGCAGAAGCTCGACCATCGGTTGCGGCTCCGGCGGCTCTGCTCCCGTCAGGTTTGCCAAAAGGTCGAGAAGCCACGTCCAGACGTAGTGTGAAACGGATACAAGCGGGAGGGCCGCGAGGAGGAAGAACAGGCCGGGGAGCAGGCCCGATCCCCCGATGGCCGCGCCATTGATGCTCTTCTGGAAAGCCACGCCTGCCGGGTGGCGGGCAATGATCCCCTTGCAGAAGGCGAGCAGCGCGAACTGCATCGCAGCGGCATGGATGGCGATGGCGGGCAGGCTCCTCGGGTCCATGACCAGTGCCGTCAGTTCCACCACCCCCAACATGACGATGATCGCCGAAGAATAGCCGAACCAGGCGAGTGCCAGGTAGGTCATCCAGCCAACATCAGGCCGCGAAAGGTCGCCGGTTTGACGCCAGGGCCGGGCAAAGATGTCCACGCCAAGGCAAATCAGGCTCAGCGCACCGAGGAAGCCGAGGATACCGTGGATGCCCGGGATGGCCTGCAGCGCCTCCCCGCTCATTCGCTGGTTGTCAGCGCCTCCCGCCGCTCGCTGTCATAGACGAGTTGTCCCCGGCAGTAGGTTCGCCAGACCCGGCCCCGCAGTTGCTGTCCGAGCCAGGGGCTGTTGTGCGACCGACTGCAGAGGGTTTCCCGCTGAACTGTCCAAAGGGCTTGGGGATCGAACAGGACGACATCGGCGGAGGCTCCCAGCTGCAGGGTCCCGAATGGCAGCCCCAACACCGAGGCCGCGCGAACCGTCAGGCAGGCCAGCATCCCGGGAAGGCCGAGGGCGCCGGTTTCGACGAGGGTCTGCAGGCACATGGGGAGAGCGGTTTCCAGTCCGAGCACGCCAAATGGCGCATCGTCGAACTCTTGGTCTTTCTCCATTACCGTGTGGGGGGCATGAGCGGTGGCAATGGCGTCGATCGTGCCGTCGCACAGTCCGGCGATGAGCGCTTGGCGGTCATGCTCGTCGCGCAGCGGCGGCACGGTCTTGAAGTTCGTGTCGTAGCTGGCCAGGGCGGCGTCGGTCAGCGAAAGGTGGTGCGGGGTGACATCCGCCGTGATGGGCACGTTCCGACTGCGCGAGCGTTTGAGCGCGTCGACAGCCCACCGATTGCTGACGCTGTGCAGGTGGATGCGCGCGTCGAAGTGGTCGGAAAAAATCAGGTCCCGGGCCAGCATCACGTTTTCGGCGGAGCTGTGCATGCCGCGCAAGCCCAGCCGCAGGGACCATGTGCCCTCATTCATCTGACAGCCTGCGGTCTGCGACGCGTCTTCGGGGCGGTCGAAGACGACCAGCCCGCACATGCGGGCGTATTCCACGGCGCGTCGCATCAGTTCGTTGTCCTGCACGCAGTGGCCGCTGTCACTCACCGCGTACACGCCACCGTTTTTCAACGTGCCCATTGGCGCGAGGGTCTCTCCGGCTCGCCCCACCGTGAGGCAGCCCGTGGGCAGCACGCGCACGACGGCGTGGCGGGTAATGGCGTCTTTGAGCAATTGCAGTGTGCCGGCGTTGTCCACCGGCGGCTTTGTGTTGCTGGTGGCGACAATCGTCGTGAAGCCGCCAGCGGCCGCTGCGCGGCTGCCAGAGGCAATGGTTTCCTTGTGCTTGTCACCGGGCTCTCGCAAGTGGCAATGCAGGTCAATAAAGCCGGGGCAGGCGACCCGGCCACCTGCGTCGACTTCCTGCGCTGCGGCTTTCTCTGCATCGCTTAGGGCGTCGACGAAAATGCCGTCGCGCAAGAAAAGTTCGCCCGGCGCGTCGCGCCCCGTCACGGGATCGACTACCCGCGCATTGCGAATCCACACCGCCTCACTCATCGCGGCCAAGGCTGGCGCGGCGAGGGACCCTTGCCAAGACGGGAATTTGCGCCGCACCGGCAAATGACGACTCCCGGCCTGGTGGGCTCAGTGTGGTTTCAGGCGGCCTCGGTCACTCGATGCGAGCCCGTGCAAACGGTGCCTGCGTCGTAACCGGCAGTTCGACGGTAAGGGTCTCCGCTTCCTCATCCAGCACCCGCGGAACCGCGGTACTCCAGGGGCCTGCGGGGGTCGGGGCGGTTTCCCAAACCACGGCGGCGTCGGCGGCTGTCGGGTCGAACGGGAGGCTGACCCGGAAGGCGGTCACGCCGGTCGCCTCGCTCGTGAGCTTCCAGGCAGGCCGGGGAGCATCGCTGGCGTTTGTTGGATCGGTCCCTGCAAAATACTCGAGGCCGTCGGCGGCACCGTCGCCGTCCGCGTCGTTACCCTCGGCGACCACGGGCAAGCCGCGCGCACTCGCGTACGCTGGCCAGCCTACCGGGGCGGCGGGGCTGCCGGGGTTGACGATGTCGAAGGTGAGGCGCAGCGGCTCCGCTGCTGCCGTCGTTGCATTGCCCTCCTGTCGGGCCTCAACCATCACGGTGCCGGTGGAACCGTCGAACTCGAGCATCCCGGAAGCCTCGTTGTAGGCTGCGGGGCCACGAAAAACCTGGATGGTGACGGGCAAGCCAGCGCTCGAAGTTACGCTAAAGGGTACGGTGTCCGTGGTCGACAGTTGGTTGGGCAGGGGCGAAGCGTAAAGGCGCTGGATGGCCGTTGCGACCTGGAAAACCTGCGTCACGCTGTCGGGCGGCGCTTCGCCCGGGAGGGCGGGAGCGCTCGCGCGCACGGTGATTTCACCCGCGCCGGTCCAATTCAGTCGCTTGTCCACAATCGTAGCCGGTCCGCTGACGATGCTGAACGTTATTGGCTGCCCAGTGGCGATGTTTGCCTGGAGTGGGAGGCTGCCGCGGCTCAACGGCTGGTTGATAATCTCGGACCATGCGATCTGCGATGAGGCTGGGGCCATGCTGGCGGCACGGTAGGCCACACCGTCGAGGTCGAAGCCAGCCGAAATCGCCGTCGGCGTGGGATCATAGATCTCGAAGCCCTCGCTGTCTCGCGCGGAGCCGTCACCAACGATATCCACGATGCGAACGAAGCGGACCGGCTTGCCTTGCAGCTGCGGGTAGTTCTGCTGTAGGTGCAGGCGGTAGCTGGTACTGAACTGATGAGAGCCCGAGAGGACCGCCTGGTACGCGGACTCGAGGTGGGCAAGGTCAAAGGGAGTCCCCTCACCGGCGCGAAATTTCCCCGCGTACCCCCAGATGTTCTCGGGGTTGATTTCACCGAATGCCGGAACGGGAGGCGTACTCGAGCCCGGGTCGTTGTCCGGCGTGTAGGAGTAGTTCGGGAAGCGCACGAAGGTGACCCCGTCGTGCGACACTTCCACGTAGGCCAGCTCCAGGAATCGAGCGCTGAAGCTGTTCTCGAAAACCGCGAGGTCCCACCCTGGGCCATCTTCGAGGCCGACCGGAAGCTCCAGCGTGATGGAGCCGCCCCGCCCAAGCGATACGATGTCGTCGACCTGGGGGCTCGCCGGGCCAAGGGCCTGCGAGGTGTCCATCCAGGGAGGGCCGACCGCGCTGCCAAAGCTTACGGACGCCATGGTCGCCGCCCAACCCGTGATAGAGCTCTCGTTGTAGGGAACGCTGGTTTCGCTGTTGAAAGGCCAGTCCGGTCGATGGGCGGGGGTGCCGCCTGCCAGGTTGGCAAACACGAGGGCGGCGAAGCCCGTCAGCAAGTTTCGGCCAGGAAGAAGGCCTGGGACGGTATGGGAGTTCATTGCAGATAAAGGGTTGCGCCAAGCTCGAAGAACCGCCCCCGGCCGGGATAGAAATTTCCGGCAAAGGCGGTGCTGGCGTAAGTTGTATCCAAAAGATTGTCACCGCGCAGGTAGACGAACAGGTGTTCATTGGCCTGCACCTGCAGGCGCGCGCCGAGCAGCGCCACGCTGTCGAGCTCCTCGCGTGTATCGGCAAAATCGCTACCCTGATGGCGGTCGCTTTCAAAGGTGCCGTCGATGCTGAAGCGCACGCCCTCAGCGGGTTCGACCCATAGGCTTGCAGCTCCCGCGAACCATGGCACCAGCGGCACGAAGTTGCCCTCGTTGGGCCCATCGGTGAATCGCGCGTCGACCCAGGTTCCGCGCGCCTGCGCGCCCCAAGAGCTGCCCTGGTAGGCAATAGCGGGGCTGACCCCGAAACGCCGGGTGGGGTCGGGCAGGTTGAGGTTCAATCCGGAGTCAGTACCGGCATCGGGCACAAAAACAATTTCGTCTTCGAGCCACAACGAGAAGGCGGTCACCGAGAGCTCCCAACCCTTGCTTTGCCATTTCCCTCCAGCTTCGACTTGCCAGCCGCTTTCGGGACCAAGGTCCGCGTTAAAGGGTGGCTCGAGGTCAAAGCCCTGATAGGCGGCCAGCTCGTCGAGCACCGGATAGCGGTACACGCGATTTCCGCGCAGCCAGAGGGCCCCTTGCGGAGCCCACCGCCAGTGAATGCCAGCTTCCGCTGACCAGCCGCTCTGCCAGAGCGTCTCGTTGTAGGCGCGGGCTGAGTCGATGTCGGGCGTCTCCTGGAAATCGGGATTGGGCTCCAGGCCGCGGTTCGTTCTCCGGAAGGGGTAGATCTGCTCCTGGACACGAGGCAGGAACTCTGCCGAGGTCACGGCGGCCTCGTACCGGGCTCCCGCGCGGAAGGTCCACGCCTCAGAGGCCTCCCACTCGCCGAGGCCGTAGGGGGCGGCCGTGAAGCGGTCGAGGTGGGCGTCGTCCTGAGGGTAGACAAATCGCTCGCCCGGGGCGAGGTCAGTGGTGTTCAGAAACCGGGTGAAATCGATCTGGCTGTAGCGGGTGTCGACACCGCCGGTCAGGGCGAAGGGGCCGCGTTCTGCGCGCATGCGCGGGCTCCCCGTCACGGTAAATTGGCGGTTGTTGGCGTCGATGCCGCCGAGCTGCCAGCGCTCGTCACGGTGGAAGACGCCGGCCTCGAGCTGAGCGGGCCCCAGCTCAGTGATGTCTTCCCAGAAGACGCTGGCAACCGTCGAGCGCTCCGATTCACGTTCGTCGCCTGCGTTGCCCGACTGGCGCGGGTCTTCGGCGAGTTGCTCGGCGGTCAGCGGCCCGGGGAACTGCCGCTCGGTCTCCTGATAGCTGAAGACGCCCTGCCAGGGCCCGTAGCCGCCAGCCACGCGGGCGCCACGCGTGTCGAAATTCGCATTGTCGCGAAAACCGTCCTCCCGAGTCGCGTTGACGGAGCCGGACAGAAAGAGGCGGTCGTCGCGCACACGTCCTTCCGCGCGCCCGGAGAGCAGCCCATAGCTGCCGCCAGAGCCCGAAAGCTCGACGCCCGAGGGCGCTTCCCCGGCGGTCGTGGTTATTTTGATGACGCCCGCAAGGGCCTGGTCTCCGTACAAGATGCTCTGACCGCCGCGGATAACCTCCACACGCTCGATTTGGCGCAAGGGTATCTGCTGCCAGTCGAGGCCACCGAGGTCGGGCCGGTTGAAGCGTTGGCCGTCAACCAGCACCAGCACGCGCAGGCCGCTGTTTTCACCAAAGCCGCGAAGGCTCACCTGGCCGTCGCTGGGACGACCGCTGACGCTGCGGAAGACGATGTTGGCTTCCGTCCGCAGCACCTCCGTCAAGGCAGCACCGCCATAGCCGCGCAGCTGCTCGCGCTGAAGCACGGTGACGTCGGCGCTGGCCTCTAACGGATTCAGGTCGAAAAAAAGCGGGGTTACGTGCACGTCTGGCATCCGGGCTTGGGGTAGCTCGGGCTCGTCCGCCAGCGCGCCGAAGGGCGCGACAGCAGCGGTGGTTCCCGCAAAAAGGATTGTCCAGAGGCGACTCAAGCGAATGACCTTAGTTATTGGCGCATAGATGTCAATAAAGACCGTAAGGAGCGCCAGTTTACCGGCCTCCGGGGCGCCTGCACGGGAGCTCTCTGGGATGTCCCTACGCTGCCGCCGTGAGTGAGACGCTACCTTTGCCAATGTGACGGTTGAGGCCGGAAACCCCCCGCAAAGCCGGGTCTTGACCGCGCCTGGCCGGTCTGACATACCGTTTTGATGAAACCCGAGCGGTTACAGCGTTACCGGCCATTCCACGAGAAGTTTCGCGTCGAGCTGCCTGACCGGCAGTGGCCGAGCCGCTCTCTCACGGAGGCGCCGCAATGGTGCAGTGTGGATCTGCGCGACGGCAATCAGGCCTTGCCGACGCCCATGAACATCGAAGAAAAGCTCGAGTTCTTCGGTCTGCTCACGCGCCTCGGCTTTACCCAGATCGAGGTCGGTTTTCCCTCGGCCAGCGATACCGAGTACCGCTTTATGCGCCGCTTGCTCGAAGACCGTGTCGTGCCCCAAGGTGTCGCGGTGCAGGTGTTGACGCAGGCCCGCGAACACTTGATCAAAAAGAGCTTTCAGAGCCTCGAAGGCTTTGAACGTGCCATCCTGCACCTGTACAATTCGACGTCGCGCCTGCAGCGCAAGGTGACGTTTGGCGACGCTAGCAAGGACAAGATCAAGCAGATCGCCGTCGAGGGCGCGAAACTCGTGCGCGAGGGCCAGGAAAATGCCGGCGACACCCGCGTGGACCTGCAATACTCGCCAGAGTCGTTCAGCGACACCGAGGTCGATTATGCCTATGAGGTTTGCCGCGCGGTGCTCGACGTCTGGGAACCTACCGCCGAACGCCCGGTGATTCTGAATCTGCCGGTGACCGTTGAATGGACCACGCCGAACTACCACGCCGACCAGATCGAATGGTTCTGCCGGCAACTGGAGGCCGACGGTCTGCGCGACAAGGTAATCGTCAGCCTCCACACACACAACGACCGCGGCACCGGCATTGCTTGCACCGAGCTGGGCTTGCTGGCGGGTGCCGACCGCGTCGAAGGCACCCTGTTTGGCAACGGCGAGCGTACCGGCAACCTCGACATTGTGACGGTCGCGTTGAACCTCAACAGCCACGGCATCGCCACCGGCTTGGACTTTTCCAACCTGCCGTCAGTGCGCGCGATCTACGAGCGCATCACCAAGATGGAGGTGCCGCCGCGTCACCCCTACGCCGGTGACTTGGTTTTCACGGCCTTTTCGGGCAGCCATCAGGACGCAATCAAAAAGGGTTTCGACCGCATCGCCCGCGAGCGCGAGGCTGGCCGCGAGGAGCCCTGGTTTGAAGTGCCCTACCTGACGATCGACCCGGAAGACATCGGGCGCAGCTACGAGGCCATCATCCGCATCAACAGCCAGAGCGGCAAGGGCGGCGTGGCCTGGATGCTCCATCAGCACGGTGGTTACGAGCTGCCCAAGGCCATGGCGCCCGCAGTCGGTTTCTACGTTTATGATGCTGCCGACCGCGCGTCGCGCGAAATGACCGGGCCGGAGATCCTTCAGGTTTTCGAGGGGGAGTTTGTGAACCGCAGCGAGCCGCTGCATTTTGCCGGTGATTACGAGCTTGTCCACGACCCGGCCAGCCGCCGCGTAACCTGCGAGGCCCGTGTTCAGCACAGCGGCCAATGGCTCGACGTGCGCGGCGAGGGCAACGGCCCGATCAATGCCTTTGTCCATGCCCTCGAAGCTGCCGGCCTGAAGAACTTTCGCCTCAAAGGCTACCACAGTCACGCGCTCACCCAAGGCTCCGGTTCGGATTGCGCCGCGTACGTCAGCGTGGTCCCGGCCGATAATCCCGACCGCGAAACCTGGGGCTGCGGTGTCGATCCCAGTATCGAAATTGCCGGGCTCAAAGCGTTGGTCAGCGCGGTGAACCGGCTCGGCTAACGGCATTGAGGGTGAATTCGGTGAGACTGTTTTCCGATGCTGACTGACAATGGGTTCTGCTGCAACGCATGATCCGGGGCGCCTTCCCTGGGGCCGGTTTGGCCGGCCGGAGGTTGTCGTCGTCGCGGCGGTGATGGCGGTAACACTCGCTGTGGCCTGGTTTACGTCGATCGATCAGGCCACCGTCCGGTGGTTCTACGATGCGGATGGTCCGGAGGCCTGGCCCTTGGCGAACCACTGGCTGTCGCGGTTTTTCTATTACAGTGCGCCCGTTCTGGCGAGCATCCTGGGCCTGGGCGCGGTGGCGGTTTGGACCGGGGGGCGTGTATCCATAAAGCTGAGACGCTGGCGCTGGCACGCGTTGTTTATGCTGCTGGTGCTCGTGCTGGGGCCGGGGCTGGTGGTCAACGCGATCTTCAAGGATTACTCGGGACGCCCCCGCCCGCGGCAAACCACGGAATTCGGTGGACCCTACGCGCACCGGGCTCCGCTGGAATTCGGCAAAATCGCTGCCGGCAAGTCGTTTCCCGCCGGACATGCCAGCGTTGGCTTTGCCTACTGCGGCCTGTACTTCGTATTGCGGCGGCACCGGCGCCGCGCAGCGTTTACCGCGCTCGGGGCTTCGCTTGGTTTCGGCCTGCTGATGGGAGTTTGCCGAATGGCGGCGGGGGCGCATTTTTTCTCTGACGTTATTTTCGCCGGTGCGCTGACCTTTCTCGTCGCTCATGTAACGTACTTTTTCCTGCTAAAGATCCCCGAGAAAGAGGCGGCGTGGGAGGCCGGGCAACAGGCGCCCCCACGCACGCTTTCGCGCAAAGAAAAGTGGGGCTATGGCAGCCTGGCGGGCGTCATTGCCTGCCTGCTGCTGTTTGTGTACCCGTACCACCGGCGCTTTGAGTCGCGCTGGCTGCTGCCGGACGCGGCGCTGAGCAAGCCGACCTCGCTGGAAGTCTTCGCCGATCGAGGCGATGTTGTCCTCGACTTCACGCAACCGCAGCGCCACCTCGAGATTCTCGGGGTCTTCCACGGTTTCGGTCTTCCGGAAAAGACGGTGCATGAGCGCATCGAGGCTGACATTGCCGCGCGTCCGGTCGAATTGTTTTACGCGCACGACGCGCGCGGCGTTTTCACCGATTTCGAGGGTCGCGTGACCCTGTTTCTCGACCGCGACCGCATCGCCACACTCAAGGCGACTGCCCCTGAAGGTGCGATCTTTGTGGAATGGCCCGAGGGCTCAGCACCGCCGCCGGAAACGTGGGAACTGGCGGCCCCGGCTGTGTTCCTGCCGGAGCCCGCCGAGTAGCTTGTGAAACTCAGGCCCGCGTGGCCTGCACGGCGGCGACGACTGCGTCATGAAAGCGGCCGTTGCTGGCGACGACGCCCTCGTTTCCGACGAGGGTTCGACCCTGGCTGAAGTCGAGCGGCTTTCCGTAAATATCGGTGACGGTTCCGCCGGCCTGCGTCACACAGAGCGCTCCTGCGGCGTGGTCCCAAATTTTTTCCTGGTAGCCGGCACGGGTTGGCAGACGCAGGTAAATGTCCGCATCGCCGCGGGCAATGGCGGCGTATTTGCACTGGCTGTCCATCCGCACGGAGGGTTCAGTGATACTCAGTTTTTCCGCAACTTGGGCCGCCCAATCGTGTTTGCTGTGGCCGCTTTCGACGCTTTCACAAAAGCGCGCCGTTGCCGCATCCTGGGTGTCGGATACCGAGATGGCGCTTAGGGGTTCGCCGCGCGGTCCAAACGCCCGGCAACCCTGACCCGCGACTGCACCAAAAAAGCAGCCGTTTTCCGTGAGGCCGGACTGGAGGGGCAGGGCAGGACAGCCCAGCACACCCAGGACGGGCTTCCCGTCGACGATCAACGCGAGCGCAACGGCATATTGGTCATTGCGGAGAAATCCTTTGGTGCCGTCGATCGGGTCGAGCGTCCAAAAGCGCCCGCTGGCACCGCCGGGGTGACCGCCGCGGTCAATCTCCGCCAGGATCGTCGCTTCGTCCAGTTCGGCATGGATATTCTGCACAGCGCGGATGATCTTGCTCCGCAGTTCGGTCTGGGCCTCCGTGCGCAGGTCACCGGCATCTTCCTCGCCGACAGCGGGATCGCCCGGAAAGGCCTGATGCAGTGCCTGTAAAACGAGAGCCTGGGCGCCGTAATCCGCTACGGTAACGGGTGAGCGGTCGTCTTTTGTGGCGCTCGAGCCCGCGACGAGAGCGGCGCGCACTTGCTGGCAAAGTGCGGCGGCTTCGCGGACGGCGCGCAGCGCGCAGTCAAATTCAGGGGAGTCGAAAGTCAAGGACATGGCTTGCGGTCCTAGGTCGGCTTCATCCGAATTCCAAACCTCAAATGCCGAAAATGTGATCGAGTGGGCAGGGCATGCAAAAGCCCGCGTCTCAGTGGGACGCGGGCTGAAAAGCTCGGTGCGAGTTGGTCTTAAGCGCCAGCCGGGCGCATGCTGTGACCGGCGCCGTGGCTTGCGGACTTGGTGCCGCCGTGGGGATCCGCAAAGTGGCGGTACTTTGCCATCAGGAAGCAGTATACGCCGTAGCAGAACAGCCCCAAGGCCAACACAAACAGCAGCGCGGTGCCGTAGGGCTGCGAGGCCGTCTCGGCAAGCACCTGGCTCAGGCCGCCAGCTTCGGAAGCGTCGCTTTGGATGGCCGCCTGAATCAGGAAACCGCCAATCATGGCGACCACAACCGCTTTTGCGGCCAAGCCGAGGAGGCCGGTCTTATCGACGGCTTTGAGGGTCTTCTGGCTCATCTCACCGGTCTTGAACTTCTTGAGGAACTTCCGCTTCTTAGCCTTCACGAGGGTGGCGATGCCGTAGCCGATCAGGACGGCTCCGATGATGCCCACGAGCCACTGACCGAAGGGCTGGGCGAGGAGCTCGGCCGTCATGGCCTGCTTGTTGCCGCTGCCGGAGCCTCCGCTCGAGCCGCCAGCGGTGGCGGGCAGACCGATCGCCGTCGCGCCCAAGGCACCGTAGACGATGCCGGAGCCGACCTTGGCGGCACGCTTCGTCATGCCTTTGCCGTCGCTGCCGTCAGCATCGATATCTTTCCATGCTGCGAGGAAGCGGTACACGGCGAACGCAATGAGGCCGATACCGGTTAAGTAGAGGAGCGTCTGGCCGAAGGGACCTTCGCGAATTTGCCCGAGCGCGTCTTTCGCGCTGCTGAGTTCGCCGCCGGAGCCGATCGCGTACTGGATTGCCAGAACGCCGATCACGACGTAGACGAAGCCAAGGGCGGCCAGGCCGAAGCGGCCGGTGTAGCGCATCCAGGGTTGCGCGTCAGGGAGATGGGAACGGGAGCCAATGTGGCGTTGGATTGCTGCATTCATAGCTTTCCTCCCTGCATTCATGATGCCAATCCGCACAGAGCCGCTGTAGATGCCTGATTTCGCCGATTGCCGTCGGTGTCATCGTGCAGGCTAGCGGGGTTACAGGGAATTATGCAGTTTTTCTGACCTGAACTTTTGCGATGGACAGTGACACATTGGAAGGCGAGCGGTTCGGAGATGCGTCCCCTGGCTGAGATGCCGTCTTTTGGTTTCTGACACTGAGCCTTCGCTCAGGGCGCAAGCGGTTGCATGCGCATCCGGCATTGCCCAAGGCCGGAAGCGCCGCGTAGTTTCAAGGCATGCATTTATCCGTGCTTCTTGCGCTTCATGACGGATTTGAGGAAGTTGAGGCCGTCACCCCGCTAGATTTACTTCGTCGGGCGGGTCTGGAGGTGGTGGCCGTGGCCTGCCAGGACGAGCTGACGGTCCGTGGCCGCAGCGGCATCACCCTTCTTGCGGACACCTCCCTCGCAGAGCTGCCTGACCAGGAATGGGCGCTGCTGGTCGTACCCGGTGGTCCGGCGGTCAAGCAGGGACTGCGGGAGCACGCAGGCCTGCGGCAGCTCCTGCAGGTCCAGGCCGATCATGGTGGCTGGATCGGAGCAATTTGTGCCGCGCCGTTAGTGTTACACGATGCGGGGTTGCTTGCCGGCAAGCGCTTCACGGCCCACCCGTCGGCGCTCGGTGAACTCGGCGACCCCGCCCCCGGCGATGTCGTGCGGGACGGCCGGCTCATCACGTCGCGAGGGGCGGGAACGGCGGTCCCGTTCTCCCTGGCGCTCATCGAAGCGCTGTGCGGAGCTGAAACCGCCCGCAACGTCGCGGACAGCATTTGCTGGCCAAACGGCTGAAGCCGTGCCTTAGCTGAGCACTTATGTGGGCTGAAGACTACCCCGAACCTGGTGTTTCCCATACGCCGGAGCTGGTTTTTCTGATTTTCTCAGCGACCCTCGGTGTGCTGTTGATGTGGTGGCTTGCCCATTGGGGTTACATCATCAACTCCCTGCTGGTGACCGCCCTTGTGGCCGCACCGTGCCTGGTGTTCTACCACGTGCGCGAGGAGTTTGGCGAACGATCCCGACCGCTGCTCAGCTTCGGCTTGATGTCGCTGCCTGTCGTGGCGGCGCTGGCCTGGTTCGTCGTCGGAATTTTTAATCCGGCGGTGGAGACGGTCGTCGTCAACGGACAGACCTTCCTGTCGCTGCGCGAAACGATTGGCCCTGGCCCGACGACGACCCTTCCCGAGCTGTCCTGGCTTCCGTTTCTGGCCGGTCTTGCGCTGTACCTGCTGGCTCTCGTCGGGCTCTACGTGGTCGACAACGAGTGGACCCTCGGGCGGCTGCTGACGGTATTGAGTGCCAGCGCCGTTCTGGCGGCTATGGTTGGCTGGGTGCAAGAGGGGCTGCGGCTGGCTGGTGAACCGCTTGAGGAGGTGTGGCTGGTCCGCTTTTTCGTGCACCCGCATTTCCCCGCCCTGGCGACTTTGTGGTTCGGCGTCGCTACAGTTCTGACTGCCTTCCGCATCGAGCGGTTGGGCTGGTGGTCGTTCCTTGGCGACGCGGGCCTGTTACGTCTTACAATGTGGGCGACACTCGGCAGTGCGGCCATTTACTGCGGCGGTCCGCTGGAACGGTGGAGCGCGACCGCCTTGGCGGTGGGGCTGTTCGCGAGTTTGACCATCGGGCGACTCTGCACACCCCCTCGCGAGTTGCGGGCGGTAGGCTGGTATGCCTTGCTGGCGGTTTTGGTCGCTGCGGGCGGGCTTGCACTAATGCAGGTGGCTCCGGAAGCCGCAGGTGGCGCAACCGCCAGCGCCAAAGAGGAGCTCCGGTGGCAGCTGTGGGAACGTCTGGTCGCGGAGCGCCCGTTTTGGGGATGGGGCGGCGGCTCCTTTACCGATCTGGTGCTCTTTTTTCAGCCCGTGGAGTTTCCCGTCGGCGGGTTGGGAACACCGCCGTCGAGTTTACTGAGGCTCGTGCTGGAGCAGGGAATGCCGGGCGTGGCACTCTGGACGTTGGCAGTGCTGGTGCCCTTGGTCGGTTTTGTGCGATTACGGGTATTTGCGAATCATAGCTTCGGCCTCCTCTGCGTTTGCGCATTGGGCGTTGCCTTTGTTATTTACACTGGAGCCATGCGCTACACGGCTTTCGCCTTTAGCCTTTGGCTGATCTTTTTCGTGGCCGTGCGCTGGTCGCAGATTCTCGACCTGCGGGCGAAGCGCCGGAGCGCCCGGCATCACTCCACGATGGTTTTCAAAGCAGGCTCACCAAATGTTGCCGCCATCGGCACCGGAGAGAGGGCCAAGGCACCCCGAGGCGCCGGGGCAGGGTGAACTGCCTTTCGGGTTGCCGGGCGAATCATGCGCGTTGCTGGGCCTAACCAGAGTCTTGACCGGTGCCGCGCGCCTGGAGACCGCGCCCGGGACGCAAGAGCTGCGCGGGATGGGAGGAGGCAGGGCCTGACTTCGCTTCGGGGCAGACAATGAACAGCATGGAAACTCTGAAGACCTTTCGAAGCGGCGTCTTTCTGGCCTCGGCGGTCGAAACCCAAGCGGCCGGAGCGGCGCTCGCACGGTTGCTGCCGCCCGATGCTGTCGTCACGCTCAAGGGCCTGCTGGGAGCGGGAAAAACGACCTTCGTGCAGGGGATGGCCCGTGCTTGGGAAATCGCGGCTGCCGTTACGAGCCCGACCTACCAGCTGTACCACGTCCATCAGGGAAGGCGCCAACTGGTCCACTTGGACGCCTACCGGCTGCAATCGCCCGATCAGGCGGAAGAACTCTTGATCGAGGAGCTGCTGCAAACGCCCTGGTGCCTCGTGATCGAGTGGCCCGAACGTTTGCCGGAGGCTTGGCTTCAGGACGCCTGGCAGCTGCGCCTGGAGCCCGAAGCTGACGGCCGTCGCCTTACGTTGACG
>JBHJGW010000343.1:0-8585 GCA_050331415.1 Opitutales bacterium
GAGGCTATTGAGAGTGGCGGCAGTTTCGACAACGCACTCGCGCAAGCGTCGGGGTGGCTGCGCGCCGACGAGCGGCTGATGCTGCGAGCCTTCGCCCGGCAGGGGCGCCTGCCCGACGCCTTCCGTCGCCTGGCTGCGCGCCGCGAGCAGATGGCCTCCGCCCAGGCCAAAACGCTGGGCCTGCTGGCGTATCCACTCTTCGTTGTCCACGTCGCGCTTGTTCTCTTGCCCGTCGCGAGTCGCGTGCAAGAGCTGTTTGCGGGCTCTGAACTGGCCTTGGGGGTGCTGCTGGTGGAGGTCGCCCGCAACCTCTTCCTCGTTTGGGGCGTGCTGCTGTTGCTCTGGGTCGGCCTGCGCACGCGGGCGGAGCCACTGGTTGCTGCGGGTCGTTACCTGCCTTTGTTCGGCAAATGGCTGAAAGCTTCCGCCGTTGCGCGTCTGGCCGATGCGCTGGGGCTGCTTGCCGAGACGGGCTTCCCTATCGACAAGGGCTGGTCGCTGGCCGGGCAACTTTCCGGGGACCGGCGCCTGCGCGGTGGCGCGGAGGCGATGGCGCGGGTGGCGGCGCAGGGCGGCTTGCCTGGGCCGCAATTGGCCCGTCACCCGGAGTTCCCGTCACAATTCCGTACCTTCTATGTCAACGGCGAGCGCACCGGCACCCTCGACACGCAAATGCAATGGGTCGCCCGGCAACAGCGTGAAGAGGCCGACCGCGCGCTGACGCAGGCGATCCTCGTGTACGCTGGCCTGTTCTTCGGTGTCATTGTGTTGTTTGTAGCACGGGGAATTTTGGCCGCCTATGGCGGTTATCTCGAGAACTTAACCGACTTGATGGAATGATGGACCCGCGCCACTGGACACGCCGCTTTACGATCCTCGTGCCGCCGGAGAACCTTGCCCTGCCGCCGCGGAGCGTCCTGCTGACCTTTGATGATGGCCCTAACGTCAACCAGCAGACAACGGCGCGCGTGCGCGAGGTCCTGCGCGAGTTTGACGCCCGTGCCTGTTTTTGCCTGATCGGTCGCCGCGTGGAACGCCACCCCGAAGAGGCCCGGGCACTGGCGGCGGACGGTCATGTGCTGGTCAACCACGGCTATGCCCACAGGTTTCCCTTTTGCCTGGAGGTGGGAACGCTGACGGCCGAGATTCGCCGAGGCGGGGAGGCCATCGCTGCCGCCATCGGAGGTGAACCGCCGCGCTGGTACCGTTCAGCAGGGGGATTTGTGACGACTCGGCTCCGGGAGGCGTCGGAAGAAGCCGGGGTACGGATTTTTCCGCCGGTCACCGGTTACGCCCGCGACGCGAAACTGGGCGCCACCGGGGCCAATCAGGTGGTGGATCGGCTGTTGTTGCAGGTGCGCCGTGACGGAGGCGGCAGCGTGGTTCTTCACGATGGCTGTGAATCGCTCGATCCGCACAGCCCCCAGGCCGTCGACGGCGTCTGGGGGGACCGGTCGTGGGTGCCAGACGCGCTGCGACGGTTCCTGCTGGAGCTCCGCCACGAAGGCTACACCCCGCTCGATGCGCGCGCCTGGGCCGGGGAACTCGGCGAACACTAGCGGGTCACGAAAGAGGCCCGGCTTGCGGAAAAACGCCAGCTGGCTTACAGTTTCATATGAAGATTTCCAGCATCTCGATCGCGTTGGTGACTTTTGGCCTGTTCGGCTGTGTTGCCCAGACTGAAGTCGGGCCGAAGTCCGCCCCGACCGACTCCCTCGAAACCTGGGAGGCCGCTCACCAATCCGAGGTCGAAGGCCTCGAAACGGCTTTTTTTGCAAGCGGCTGCTTTTGGTGCACCGAAACCGTCTTTGAGCGGGTGGCCGGAGTCGAAACAGTCCTCTCGGGCTACATCGGCGGCCCGGAAAAGCGCCCCGCCTACCATGACGTGGCTTACGGGCGCACCGGCCACGCCGAGGCAGTCGCCGTTTACTACGACCCGGACGAGGTGAGCTACGAGGAGTTGCTGACGTACTTTTTTGCGTCGCACGACCCCACGCAGGTGGACCGGCAGGGCCCGGATGTTGGACCGCAGTACCGGTCGGGCATTTTCTACCGCAACGACCGCCAGAAAGAACTGGCAACGGGCAAAAAGCAGGCGCTGAACAACTCGGGGAAGTACGACCGCCCGATCGCGACCGAAATCACTCCTGCCGGCACGTTCTGGGTCGCGGAAGCGTACCACCAGGGTTTTTACGAGCGCAACCCGAACCACCCTTACATCCGTTCCGTCAGCCGTCCCAAGGTCGAAAAATTCGAGCGCGAATATGCCGATGCACTCAAGCCGCGCTACCGCGATGAATAAGGTTAGCGTGATTCATCTGCAAAATTGAGAACGTAGTGAGTGCCCGCGTTCTTGGCCGGGGTCGTATCGACGGTCGTTGGACTTCCCGTGCTCGCAGGCCGGAAAACCCTGCTTTTGCTTTGTGCCTGCGCCTTGCGAGGTTACGGTGCGGAAATGGGCAAGAAAAACTTCAGCGCCGGGCTGTTGCTGTACGCGTTCTCGGAAGGTGAGCTGCGAGTGTTGCTCGTCCACCCGGGCGGGCCGTACTTCGAGCGGCAGGATGCGCACGCCTGGGGCGTACCCAAAGGCGAACTCGACGAGGGCGAGGCGCCGCTCGATGCCGCCAAGCGCGAGTTCCGGGAGGAGACGGGTCACAACGCCCCGGAAGAGGCCCAATTCATCGACCTTGGCGAGATCACCCAGCCCAATCGCAAGGTGGTTCGCTGTTGGGCCTTTGAAGGCGTTTTCGACCCGGCGGGGTTCCGTTGCAACACCTGCTTCATCGAGTGGCCGCCACGCAGCGGCGAACAACTCGAGATCCCGGAAAACGACCGAGCCGAGCTTTTCAACCTCGAAACGGCCCAGCAGAAGATCCGCCAGGCCCAGTGGCCCCTCGTGGAGCGTCTGGCTAAGGCGCTCGAGATCCAGGCAGGCATCTGAGGCCGCAGCGTCGGGTGCCGAGCAGCGCCATCGGCCAGCGTGGTCATGGCAATTTCGCCTTGGCGGGTGTTGGTTTTGCCCTTTACCATCACTGCATGAACCCCATCTCAAAGTCGGCTTCCCGCCCTGGCAATTGCTTGGTCATCGGTATCGTCGTGCTGTGCCTTGCAGCCGCAGGCGGATATTGGTTGTTTACCTACCTCACCAGTGGCAGTGCCGCTGCCGACGCTATCGATGCGGCCGCCAGAGCCACGCTCGAGGGTGCGGGCGATCAGCTACCGGAGGCGGAGCGCGAGGAAGCCATGGTGGTCATCACCGACTTCACCGACCGCATGCGAGAGGGCGAGGTGAGCCTCGAGCAGGGAACCAATGTCATACTCGCTCTGCTCGAAGAGGTGTCGCCGATTATTTTCGCGATGGCCTTCGAGGACGAGTTTTTGCAGACCGCCGAGCTGAGTGAGGCAGAGCGCGAGGAAGCCCGCGTTACTTTTCAGCGCTTTTTTCGCGGCTCGATGACCGGCGAGATCCCGGAAGCGAAACAGGAGGAAATCTACGCGCGCTTCCCCGAGGAAACCGAGGGCCAAAACGCCGAAACGCTGACCACTGAGGAAGCCCGCGAAATCCTTGCGGACATGAAAACCGCCGCCGATGAAGCCGGCGTTCCGCAGGAAGTGCCGCAGCAGGACCTGTCGTCGCTGATCGAACTCGCCATCAATCAAGGCATGGCGCAGGCAGCCGAAGCTGGGCAAACAGAAGAAATGCCAGCCTCGGAGGGTAGCGGTTCCGAAGAAACGCCAGTCCCCGAGCAATCGGAAGCCACGGGTACCTAAGACCACCTTACCGAATAGATCGGTAGATTGAACGCCGCGTGGCGGCTTCGGTTGCTTTGGCGCAAAGCGGCGTTCGCCACGACGAGGTCGGGTCAGCCCTGGGGTCGGCATCGTGCCTGGAGGGGAGGCGTAATCTGGCACGCCCCGTTTCCGGCCCTTTCGGCGAATGGCTCAAGCCCCAGCGCATCAAGTGCACACCCGAAATCGTAGGGCGCCTCATCCGTCCGCCTCGGCGCCGGTTATCAGCCCGCGTGCGGGGGCGGTAAAGGTTCGTATGCTAAGGGCGACGACGCAGGCGCCGAGGGCGAACAGGCCCACGGCCATGAGGCGCAGGAGGGTGGTCGCTTCGCTGTCGAAAGCCATGGTGCCGAGCGCCAGAAGAGGCATCAGCACCATTACCCCGGCAGGAGCGATGAGAAAGGCGAAGGGCCGGGCGCAACTGCGCTGGTAGACCAGGAAGGTGGTCAGGGCCAGGGCGGCCAGGAGCTGGTTTGTCGAGCCAAAGAGCGGCCAGATCGCCCGCCAGGCGGGGGTCAGGGTGCCCGAAGCGTCGGGGTAGGTTTGCACGGCGAAGAAGCCCGAAATGGCCAGCACGCCAGCCGTCAGCGCAAGCCGTGAAACGAGGCTGCCCCGCCATCCGGTCAGCTCTTCCAGCAGAAACCGGCACAGGCGTGTGCAGGTGTCGAGAGTCGTCAGCAGAAAGGTGCTGATGGCAAGCATGGCAAAGGTCGCGGCGAGTTCTGCCGGAACGCCGAGAGCACCAAAAAAGACGCCTGCGCCTTGCGCAAATGTGGCGACCGGCCCGCCTTCGGCCATCGCGCCGAGCACGCCCAAACAGGCCAGGGATAGCGTCGCAAGCACTGCCTCCACGAGCATTGCGCCGTAGGTCACGGGGCGGACATCCGCGGGGCGGTCGATTTGCTTCGAAGTCGTGCCGCTGGCCACCATACTGTGGAAACCGCTGCACGCCCCGCACGCCACCGTGATGAACAAAAACGGCACCAGCAGGGAGCCGTCTTGCGCCTTGAAGTCGATGAAGAAGGGGAGTTCGAAATTTCCGCCGCCGACCGCCAGCCCCACCAGCCCCAGCGCCATAATCGCGTAAAGGAAGGTGGCGCTGAGAAAGTCGCGCGGCTGCATCAGCCAGTCCACCGGCAGGATAGCCGCAAGGAGGCAGTAGCCGAGGATCAACCACACCCATACCGTCTTGTCGAGCTCCGGCGCCGGAAACCACTGCCCGACACCGAGACCGAGATACGTCAGTGCGATGAAGATAGCCGCGAGCTTTGCAAACGACAGCGTCTTCGCTCGGATCAACATCCCGAAGACAAGCGCCGTCACGACAAACCATCCTGAAGCCGTCGCGACTGCGGGGCGGCTTGCAAAGCTGCCCGCCGTCAGGTCGAGGAATACGATGATTACGTAAATAAGCGCCACCACCGTGAAGAGGATGAACAGCAGTGCCGTCTGCTTGCCGACGAGTCGGCGGCAGGTCTCTACAATGGTGTTGCCGCCAGTGCGCAGGCTCATGATGGTCGCGCCAAAGTCGTGCACGCCGCCGACGAAGACCGCCCCGAGGATGATCCACAGCCATGTCGGCCCCCAGCCGAACAGCGAGGCCGCGAAGATTGGCCCCACGATCGGCCCGGCCCCCGCGATAGACGAAAAGTGGTGGCCGAAGAGCACCCCGGGTTTTGCCGGGAGAAAGTCGATGCCGTCGCGCCGGTCGTGCGCGGGCGTTGATTCAGCGCGGTCAAGGCCGGTCCAGCGTTCCAGGGCACGTCCGAAATACCGGTAGGCTAAGCCGCACAGGACGAGGGTGACGACAAGCAGGGCAAGCAACATAACCTGCCTGCCTAGCAAACCAGACCTTCGCCCGCAAGCCCGGCCTTGAGGGCGAGGCGGCTCGGTAGTGGTTGATGAGCGGGGCTATTATCAAACGGCTCTTTGGGCGCCCCAAGCCCGGCTGAGGCTCAGGCAAGCGCCCGGGCCATGACGCGGGAGTTGCGCCCGCCGTTCTCGAGCTCCGCACGGCGGGGGGCGGGCAAAGCGTTGGCGCTCGTGATTTCGAACCCGAGCTGCGCAAAGAAGTCCGTAGCCTGGGTGGTCAAAGCGATCAAACGCTGGAAACCGCGGCGGCGGGCTTCTTCGATAGCAAAGGTGACGAGCGTCCGCCCGATGCCTTTGCGCTGGTACCCTGGCTGCACGAGAACGCCCGCAAGCTCGACCGCAGACGGCGAATCGAGTGGCGCGAGGCGGGCACAGCCAATGATGGCGCCATCAGCCTCGTACACGAAAAATTCACCGATGCGCTCGTCGATCTGCTTGCGGGTGGGACGGCGCAAAGCCTCGGTTTTGGCCGCCGCGCGTTGGATGGCGAAGATCGCGGAGACGTCTTTGGGCCGCGCCATGCGGATTTGCTGGTAGGCGTCGGCGTGGATCATGGTGCCGAGGCCCACTGTGTCGAAAACCTCCGTCAGCAGGCCACCGTTGACGCGCCCGTCGAGCACGTGGGCGCGATCGACGCCACGGGTCAACGCATTCAGGGCGTGCTGAACTTTTGGCAACTGCAGGGACTCGAGGCGGTTGGGCTGATGCTCGAGCAGTGTCCGCAGCTCCGCGACGGGCAGGTTGATGCGGGGTCGCCCGTCCACCAGAAGCCCGGCCTGCGCGGTCAGGTAGATCAGTTTCGAGGCGTGCAGCTCCCCGGCGATTGCCGCCGCGAGTTCGTCGGAGTTCAGCCGGAGCGGTTGCCCGTCGCGCCCTCGTTGGATCGGCGGTAGCACGGGTACGCATTCCTGTTCGAGCAACCGGTTGAGTAGCGTAGCGTCGAGGCGTGCGACTCGGCCCGCGTGCAGCTGGTCCACCCCGCCGCGCACCCCCAGCGGCTCGGCGCGGAGGGCATTGGGCACCACCCAGCGCAATTGGTTTGCCGTTAATTCGTCGAGAAGGCCGCGCAGCGCCTCATCACTGGCCTCCCCGGCAAGGCGCAAGGTAGCCTCGTCGACCGGTCCGTTTCCATCGGTCTGGCTAGGAGTTTGGCGACGCTTGCGCGCTTGCTGGCCCAGGTGTTCGCCGATCCCAAAGGTAACGACCAGGCGAATCCGCAGGCTTTGCAGCACGGCAAGGTCTTTCAGCAGGTCGGGCAGGGCGTCATGCCGCAGCACCGCGCTGTCCAAGGAAACCACGAAACAGTGGTCCCGGAACAACGGCACGTATTTGAGGATGCCCCGTAGCTGGGCCGGTTGCAGACTTTCTTCCGGTTTTGTCACAGGTTCAAAACACTGTCGACCGTGCCGCGCCCATCGAAACGGAGCAAGTCACGTTTTCGCATCAATACGCATTGCCCGCGTCATTCCGCAATGCTATTGCAATGAAAACACACTTTTAAATGGTTGGCAAATGCCAAAGAAACGCATGGCAAAAAAGAATCACGATCATCAGTCGGCGGTTCGATGTTCTCGAATTACAAATAAAAATCTTTAAGCAAATGATAGTCAACATTATATAGATTCAATAATTCGTTTTGGCATATGAACGGCTTTTTAGGGTGAAAACCTTGCCAATAACTTTTATGAATGCACGACTCGACCTTTGCGAAACCACAGACTCGGCTGAATTGCTGAACCACTACTACCCCCTTGTGCAGCGAGTGGTAAACTCCATGATGCGGTTCCTTCCCGCTAACGCAGACCGCGAGGAGCTGCACAGCGTCGGCTTGGGCGGGTTGGTCCGTGCGCTCGAGCGCTACCGTCCCGACCGGGCCCGAACCTTCGCTGCCTATGCCTGCCTGCGCATCCGTGGGGCGATCCTCGACGAATTGCGCCGCATGGACACCCTGCCGCGGTCCAGCCGCCATCAATTGCGCCAGCTAGAAGCGGCGGTTCAGGAGCTCGAGCAACGCCACGGTCGCGCGCCCACCGATGCCGAAATTGCTGCTGAATTGGGCGTTTCGGCTTCCGAACTAGAGCGCCTTCGCCAGAAAGCTACGCCTTCCCAGCTCGTCTCGCTCGACGCCCCCCTTCCCACGGGTGAGGACCGGTCTTTTCACGACACCATTGCCGACCCGGACGACAGGCCGGTTTATGGTGACCTCGAGCACCGAGAACAGATAGCCGAGCTCGTGCGTCAACTCGAAGTCCTGCCCGATCGTCAGCGACGGATCCTGGCGATGTACTACAATGAAGGTCTGCGCCTGGCCGATATCGCCGAAGCCTTCGGTGTCACCGAAGCCCGCATTTGCCAGATCCACTCCCAGGCCCTCGCCACCCTCCGCCGCCGTATGAGCGCGGTCTCCTAAGCCGTTTCCTGCACTGAGTCCAGATCGGGTACTCGATGGCTTTTGCCTGGTCTGCCGTCGGCAGCTGCCACCGGCGATCCAGCCTCCGGCGAAGGTCAAGCCGTGGACGATGGCGGATACGGTGAGGATAAAATTGATCCTAGCAGGGTGCTGAAAAAGGGGCTCAAAAATCCCCGTGACTGTGCTTACCACAAACCCGGAGTCGTAGAATCGCCGTGAAACGCTTTTCACGGGCAAAGGGATACCGAGACATACCCCAAAATCGGTGCGCAATTCATGCCGCCGAGTTTTTCAGCACCCTGCTAGTTCAGAGATGGGCGAGTCCGTGCGTTCCTCCAGCAATGTGGAGACGCGCCCGCGACGGCTAAGGTGGCGAGCCAGCTCAGGAAAAGCTGGCGTCCGTTCGGCGTTTTCCATCTGAAGGCCAATGGGTCCGGAAGTGCGCCCTGGATGAGACCGAGGAGCGCCTCCGGAAGGCGCTAATCCGATTGCAGCGCTTGGAAACGCTCGGCAC